>JBEBXD010000031.1:0-41504 GCA_040391845.1 Tsukamurella paurometabola
TGGATCCTCTCTCAAGCAAACACAGAGAGTCTCCGGACACACCGGGGCGGATCACCCGCAACGAATCGAGCTTGCTGGTCGGTTCGATGATCCGGGCGAGCACCAGATCCCGGAACACCACATCCGTGCCGGTCGCAGCATCGAATCTGAGCCGCCGGTAGGCCCCGTCAAGCGCGTCCCACAGAACCGCCATCCGCGAGGCGGTGATCGGCAACGGACCCACCGGCGCAGGCTCCACGACACCCAGATCCAACACAGTCTGACCAGCGGTGATCTTCTCCTCGCCGGCCGCCCGCAGCGCGGCGAGCTGCTGCTCATCGTGCGCGGAGCCCAGGTGCTCGATCTTGCGTGACCCGCGCGCCGAGGACCACACGATCTGCACCGCCGTCGCCCCGGACGCGGTCTTCACCGTCCTCACATACGCCACCCCAGCAGCCTACGAACCCCAAGAATTAGTGCACAGATCCGCACCAAACGACCACGATCACACCAGGTCACAGTGTTACATGCACGCGCATGTCCGAATCGTGAGCCAAGTCAGGCCCCTGTAGTAGCGTCCGCGTCACACCTGAGCAGGGCTGTCAGGCCGGGCGCAGGATCGTGACGGCGAAGTCCGCGTCGTCGTGCCAGGGCTTGACGTCCCAGGTCGCCAGGCGCAGGTCGGTCCGCAGCCCCGCGTCGGCGGCGTAGGCGTCCAGCCGCTCCGGGGTGAGGCCGCGGTTCACGTGGAAGCCGACGATCGCGAATCCCTCCGGCGTGAGGTGCCTGCGGAAGTTCGCGAGCACCGTCGTCTCCGTGCCCTCGGCGACGAACACCAGGACGTTCCCGGCGCAGACGATGGCGTCGAACGGCTCCGGTTCGCCCTCGGCGGCGAGGTCCAGCGTCGCGAGGTCCGCGACGATCCAGTGCGGCCCCGGATGATCCTCCTCGGCGGCCGCGATCAGCGCCGGGTCCACGTCCACACCGACCACCTCGTGGCCCACGGTGTGCAGGTAGCCGCCGATCCGGCCCGGCCCGCACCCGGCGTCCAGGATCCGGGACCGGCGCCCCACCATCGCGTCCACGAGCCGCCCCTCACCGGCCAGGTCGGCACCCTCGCGCGCCATCGTGCGGAAGCGCTCGATGTACCACTGGCTGTGGCCCTCGGCGGTGTCGGTGAACCAGCGCGGTGTCGGACTGCTCATGCCTCGAACCCTACTTGCACGGGTCGGCAGCGGCGCCGGTACCGATACCGTTGCGGAGTACGCGGACGTACCCGCCGTTCGGGTATCCGCCCCGGCGCAGTTGTTCGTTGCATGCGGCAGAGCTCGAAGTTCCGTAGTCGATGTACGGCGTGTAGAACGCCTCACCGTTGTCGTCTGCGGCACGGATGGAGCCGCAGTTTAACGTGGCGCTGTAGAAGTAGCTGGCGCCGGGGTTTGCTGCGAGGTGGTTCGCGACGAGTGCCGCAACCGACGGGTTCGACCGCTCGACGGAAGCCAGGACCAGAATCGATCTGCCGTCACACGGTGGTCGAGTGATCGGGCGGTCGAGACCGAGATCACCGACCTCCCGAAGCGTCCGCGTCGGGAGGTCGGACGTGCTCGCCTCGATGGCTGCCGTCGAACGGGAGCTCGCACTCGTCGTCGGTGCCACGGTTCCCGGCGCGGGCACCGCTGTTGTCGGTGATCCGGCAGAGGTGTCGGGAGTGGTCGACCGTGTCACCATCACTGCGGTACCCGCAGCGAGTACACCGGCGAGGAGGATCGCGCCGACCGAGGCGGGCAGGATCCACCGGCGTGGCGGAGTCGTGCGGGCCCGTGCAGCAGTGATCTCCGAGTGACGTGCGATGACAGTGCTGTCATCCGCTCGGATGGGCTGCGGTCCCGGACCGATGATTGTCGGTGCGGCAGGAGCTTCGATTCGAGCTGCTGTGAGTTGTGATGCGAATTCTCCCGCGCTGCGCTGGCGATCGGCAGGTTTGCCGGACATTCCGCGAGCGATCGCGCGGTCGATCGCGGGGGAGACGTCTTCTCGGGTGTTCGCCACGGGAGTGTAGGAGCCGTCGAGCGCGGCGGCGATCACGGCCGCGGGGGTGCTGCGATCGAACGGGCGTGAACCTGTGAGCAGCGTGTACGCCGTCGCTGCCAGTGAGTACACGTCGGTGCGAGCATCGACTGGATCGCCGCGAAGCTGTTCCGGGGCGGCGTACGCCACGGATCCGATAGTGGTGCCGGTAGCGGTCAGGTCAGAGTCGTCCTCGGTGGCTCGCGCGATACCGAAATCTGACAGGAGTGCCCGAGAATCGTCGAGCATGATGTTCGCCGGCTTGACGTCCCGGTGGAGGATGCCTTTCCCATGCGCGAAGTCCAGTGCGGCGGCGGTGTCCCGCACGATCGAGATCACCTCGTCCAGAGGGAGCCCGCCGGGCACCCGTGCAAGGCGGTTCGCCGCATCGACGCCGTCGATGTACGGCATCGAGAGCCAGAGCCTGCCGGCCTCCTCGCCCCGGTCGAGGACCCCGACGATGTTGGGGTGGTTGAGGGTCGCGGCGAGGTCGGCCTCCCGGAGAAACCTCTGTCGAAACGCCTCGTCTGCCGCGAGGTGATGCGGCAACACCTTGATCGCGTCCTGGCGAGGGAGTCGTGGATGCGTCGCCAGATACACCTCGCCCATGCCGCCGGCGCCGAGCCGCCGGATGATCGAGTAGCCGGCGAATTCCCGACCGGGTTCCAGGTCCATAGCCACCTCCCGACGAAGAACCTACTGTTCGCCGCCGCAGGCGGGGGCGAATCCGGTGTCCGGTTCGTCCGCAGTGGACAGGATTGCATAGCGCCGCGATCGGTCACCGTCGACACCAGTGCGCGATCTCGCCGGTACCGGCCGCGGACAATGCGCAACCGGCTATTCTCGCCGTGTGCGATCGGGAACATGTTTCGGCGCGCTGGTCTGTGCAGCCACTGCGGTGACCGCCGCGTGCGGTGCGCCGGCGTCGAGCGCACCGGAGACCGGAGCCGACCAGCCGGCCCGCACGGCCACCGCGTCGACGCTCGCCGCGACGCAGGAGGTCAGCGTCACGCCCACCGGCACGCCGCTGCACACCCGGCTCGCAGCGTCCAGCGCAGTCGGCAACACCGGGCAGGCACTCACCGCCGTCATCGCCGGCACCACCTACCGCAGCGCCACCGGCGTCTGGATCGGATGCGAGGGCACGGCCGCGACCGCCGTCTACCGGCTCGGCGGCGAATTCGCCGAGCTCACCGGGGTCGTCGGCCTCCAACCGCACACCCCGCGCGGCCTGCACGTGAAGATCTCGTTCAGCGTAGACGGGGTGACCGAACTCGCCCCCGTCCTGACCCGAGACGACCGGCCGCGGACCATCTCCGTCCCGCTCGCCGGGGCGCGGTCGCTCACCGTCGCCGCCATCGCCACCGACGGCTGGTGCGCGCCCGCGCCCGCCCCCTACGGCGCGATCGGGGCGGCCTCGCTCACCTGACCCGGTCGACGTTCGCCATCGCCAGCACGTCGAGCCGGCGATCCAACTCCTCCACGGTCAGCGAATCCCCGACGAGGCCACGGTCGATCACCGTCTGCCGGATGGTCTTCCCCTCCTTCAGCGCCTGCTTCGCCACCGCCGCGGCCTCCTCGTAGCCGATCGCGGAGTTCAGCGGCGTCACGATCGACGGGGAGCTCTCCGCGAGGGTCCGCAGCCGGTCCTCGTGCGCCTCCAGCCCGGCGATGCAGCGGTCCGCGAACAACCGCGAGACGTTCGCCAGCAGCGCGATCGACTCCAGCACGTTGCGCGCCATCATCGGGATGTACACGTTGAGCTCGAAGGCGCCGTTGCCGCCGCCCCACGCCACCGCTGCGTCGTTGCCTATCACCTGCGCCGCCACCTGCGTCACCGCCTCGGGCAACACCGGATTCACCTTGCCCGGCATGATCGAGCTGCCCGGCTGCAGATCGGGCAGGGCGATCTCGCCGAGACCGGTCAGCGGACCCGAGCCCATCCAGCGCACGTCGTTCGCGATCTTGGTCAGCGAGATCGCCACCGTCCGCAGCGCCCCCGACAGCTCCACCAGCCCGTCCCGCGCCGCCTGCGCCTCGAAGTTGTCCTTCGCCAGCCGGATGTCCTCGACGCCCGTCAACTTCACCAGCTCCGCCACGACCAGCGAACCGAACCGCTCCGGTGCGTTGAGGCCCGTGCCCACCGCCGTCCCGCCGATCGGGACCTCGCCGACGCGCGGCAGCGTCGCCCGCACCCGCTCGATCCCGGCCTCCACCTGGCGGGCGTAGCCGCCGAACTCCTGGCCCAGCGTCACCGGCACCGCGTCCATCAGGTGCGTGCGGCCGGACTTCACCGTCTCGCGCCACGCGGACGCCTTCGCCGCCAGCGCCGCGTGCAGGTGCTCGAGCGCGGGGATCAGGGCGGTCACGGCGGCCTCGGTCGCGGCGACGTGCGTCGCCGTGGGGAAGGTGTCGTTCGAGGACTGCGACATGTTCACATCGTCGTTCGGATGCACCTGCACCCCTGCCCGCCCGGCCAGCGAGGCGATCACCTCGTTGGCGTTCATGTTCGAGCTGGTGCCCGAGCCCGTCTGGAACACGTCGATGGGGAACTGGTCGTCGTGCTCACCGTCGGCGATCGCGGTGGCCGCCGCGATGATCGCGGCCGCCTTCTCCGGCGCCAACAGCCCCAGGTCCTGGTTCACCTGCGCCGCAGCCGCCTTCAGCAGGCCCATCGCCCGGATCTGCGCGCGCTCGAGCGGCCGGAAACTGATCGGGAAGTTCTCCACCGCGCGCTGCGTCTGCGCCCGCCACAACGCATCCTTCGGCACCCGGACCTCGCCCATGGTGTCGTGCTCGATGCGGTACTCGGTCTCCGGGGTATCAGCGTTGTTAGCCATACCTCAGAAACCTACCCGGCCCCCGGGAATGTTCCCAGGGGCCGGGGAGAAGATCACGTCTCAGTCGATGATCTGCGCGTACGTCTTGAGCTTGTTCAGGCGGTGCGTGGCGTCCACCGTGCGGACGGTGCCCGACTTGCTGCGCATCACTATCGACTGCGTGGTCGCACCGTCCGCGCGGTACTTCACGCCGCGCAGCAGATCGCCGTCGGTGACGCCGGTCGCGGCGAAGTACACGTGCTCGCCCCGCACCAGGTCCATCGTGGTGAGCACCTCGTTCGGGTCGATACCCAGGTCCGCCAGGCGCTGGTGCTCCACCTCCGACGACGGTGCCAGGGTCGCCTGGATCTCGCCGCCCATGCAGCGCAGCGCCGCCGCCGCGATGATGCCCTCCGGCGTGCCGCCGATGCCCACCAGGATGTCGGTGTTCGCGCCGGGCCGGGCGGCGGCGATCGCGCCCGCCACGTCACCGTCGGAGATGAGACGCACGATCGCGCCCGTCGCCCGGATATCGGCGATCAGCTGCTCGTGCCGGGGCCGGTCGAGCACCGTCAGCGTCACGTCCGAGACCTTGATGCCCTTCGCCTTCGCGACCTTGGCGATGTTATCGGCGATCGGGGCCTGGATGTCGATCACGCCGGCGGCCTCCGGGCCCACCGCGATCTTGTTCATGTAGAACACCGCCGACGGGTCGTACATCGCGCCGCGCTCGGAGACCGCGAGCACCGCGATCGAACCTGGCATGCCCTTGGCCATCAGCGTGGTCCCGTCCACCGGGTCCACCGCGACATCGGTGGACGGCCCGAAACCGTTGCCCACCTCCTCGCCGTTGTAGAGCATGGGCGCCTCGTCCTTCTCGCCCTCGCCGATCACGACCACGCCGCTCATCGACACCGTCGAGACCAGCTGCCGCATCGCGTCCACGGCGGCGCCGTCGCCCGACTCCTTCTGGCCGCGGCCCACCCAGCGGCCCGCGGCGAGCGCACCCGCCTCGGTCACGCGCACCAGCTCCATCGCCAGGTTCCGGTCCGGCGCGATCGGGTTCTTCTCAGCGTGGCTATCGGACATGGGACTCCTCCGGATCTGAATGCGCGCGGGCGGGCGCGGTGGGCCTCGCCCGATTCTTCCATGCCGGTGCCGCCGGGCCGCCGGCCCGGTCCGCGCGAGCGTGCCCGCCTCCATCGCCCGACGGTGCGCACGGGATACTGGACGCCGTGGCTGAGAAACCCCGCATCCTGCAGAGCCGTCGCGACCTGGTTTACACCATGGTGCCGCTGATCGCCCTGTGCCTGCTCGCGCTGATCGCGTCGGGCAACTTCAAGCTCGGCTTCGGCGCCGACCCCAGGGACGAATCGGTCGACCCGATCAACCCGAAGGGCGTCTACGAGGTGACGGCGTCCACCCTCGGCTTCGCCGTGCGGATGCCCGCGGGTCCGGGCGTGACCGACGGGGTGCCCGAGGGCTGGAAGGCGACCGCCACCCGCGACGAGGACGTCGCCGGGGGGAAGATCTTCTCCGTCAACTACGTGACGCCCGAGAAGAACTCGCTGCAGCTCTCCCAGTCCGGCGCGCCCGTGGACGCCGTGGTCGCGGCGGTCTACGGCAGGAAGTCCGCGCCCGCGGGCACGGTCCCCGTCGACGGGCGGACCTGGGACGTGTACGGGCCGAACGACGAGAACCGCAGCGCCTGGGTGCTGCAGGTCGACGGTGCCGTCCTCGTCGTCTTCGGCAGCGGCACCGTGCCGCGGTTCACCGAGCTCGCGTCCGCCGTGCAGTCACAGCAGCCGCTGCCCCGGTCCGCGGAGCCGGCACCCACCGCGCCCCGTTAGGCGTCGTCACCTTCGTCGGCAATCGCTCTGTTCTCCGCGGCGAGGGGCGCGGGGTCCGTCAGGCGTCGCGGCTCTCGTCGGCAATCGCTCTCTCGATCCGCTCCCTCGCACCCGCCAAATGCTCCTCGCAGCGCTTGGCCAACGCCTCGCCCCGCTCCCACAGGTTCAGCGACTCGTCCAGGCCGATCCCGCCCTGCTCCAGCAGCTTCACCACCACGGCCAGCTCGTCGCGGGCCTGCTCGTAGCCCAGCTCGGCCACCGGTGTCTCGTCGGTCATCGTTCATCCTCGGTTCGTACGGAGATCTTCGTCACGCCCATCACCGCGGCAGAAGCGGCACCGTCGGGCAGCCGGACCCGCAGCTGCGAGCCGGGCGCGAGCTCGTCGATGCCGCGGACCACGGGATTCTCGCCGTCCGGCGTCACCTTCTGCACCACGGCGTAGCCGCGCGCCATCGTCGCGGCGGGGCCGAGGGAGGCCAGGCGCGCCGCCAGGTGCGCGGTCCCGTCCGTCTCCCGTTCGACGGTGCGCCGCACGTCCCGCCGCGCATCCCGCAGCAGGCGACCGACTTCGGCGGCCCGATCGTCCACGAGCCGCAGCGGATGCGCGAACACCGGCCGCGACCGGAACGACTCCAGGGTGCGGGCCTCGCGGTCCACCCAGCCGCGCAGCGCGGCGGCGGCGCGCTGCCGCAGCTCCGCGATCCGCGCCAGCTCCGCCACCACGTCGGGCACCACCCGCTTGGCCGCGTCCGTGGGGGTCGCGGCGCGCACGTCCGCGGCGAAATCGCACAGTGGGTTGTCCGGCTCGTGCCCGATCGCGGACACGATCGGGGTGCGGGCGGCGTGCACGGCCCGGCACAGCGCCTCGTCGGAGAAGGGCAGCAGGTCCTCCACGCTGCCGCCGCCCCGGGCCAAGATGATCACGTCCACCTCGGGGTCCGCGTCCAGCGCGCGCAGCGCCGCCACCAGCTGCGGGACGGCCGTCGGGCCCTGCACCGTCGCGTACTCGGCGCGGATCCGCACGTCCGGCCACCGCCCCTCCGCGATGGACCGCACATCCCGTTCAGCGGCGCTGGCGCGGGCCGTCACCAGTCCGACGGTGCGCGGCAGGAACGGCAGGGGCCGCTTGAGCCGGGGATCGAACAGCCCCTCGGCGTGCAGTAGCTGCCGGAGCCGCTCGATGCGGGCCAGCAGCTCGCCCACGCCCACCGCGCGGATCTCGGTGATCCGCAGCGAGAGGCTGCCGCGGCCGGCCCAGTAGGTGAACTTGCCCCGCACGATCACCTGGGTGCCCTCGTTCAGCGGCACCTCCGACCGGTCCAGCACGGCCGGCAGGCAGGTGACTTGCACCGAGACGTTCGCCGACGGGTCGCGCAGGGTGAGGAAGGCCGTCCCGCCTCCGCGGCGGCTCAGCTGCGTGATCTGCCCCTCGACCCACACCTCGCCGAGCCGGTCGATCCACTGCGCGATCTTCATCGAGACCACGCGCACCGGCCACGGGTGCTCCGGAGTCGATGGGCCGCCCGCGGCCGGTGCCGACGGTCCGCCGGTACCCGGTCCCGTCACCGGGTGATGCGGTTCTCGAGCATCGTGAGGAACGGCGGCCGCGCCTTGTGGCCGCGCTCGTACTCGACGAGCGACTCCACCTCGGCGGTGGTGAGGCCCGGCAGCCGGCCGCGCAGCTGCGCGAGCGTGAGCTCCGGGTAGTCGATGCGCTGCGCCGCCGCGGGCAGGTCGCCCGCAGGCTCCGCCGGGGCGGCCGCCGCGGCCTCCGCGGGGCCCGGGGCGGGGGAGCTGTACAGGGCGTACCGCCCCGCGCCCGACGGTGCCGCCTCCGCGGGCTCGCCCGCGGACTCGCCCGCGGGCGACTCCTGCGCGGGCTCCGGGTCCGCCGGGCGGACCTCCCCGTACGCGGCGCGCGAGGGCGTCGGCAGATCCACGTCGACGTCACCGTCGTCGTCGAAGGTGGCCCACGCGGCCTGCTCCTCCTCCTTGGCGGGGAACACGGTCTCGATCGCGCGGTCGCCGCGGACGGCGAGATCGGCCAGGTCCTGCTGCACGTGGATGAACGCCTGCGCGGACTTGCTGCCCAGCGTGAGCGGGGCGGTCACGGCGCCCGTCACGATCTCCTGGCCCTTCTCGGCGGCGAGGGCGGCGGCTCCGACGGCGACGCGGACCACGAACGGTAAACGGCTCATGTGTCAAGGGTGCCTCATCGCGGCGGCCGGCACACCGCCAGGTGCCGTAGCCTGGGGGCATGAGTTCTGGCAAGCGGGTCCTGCTGGCCGAGCCGCGTGGCTACTGCGCGGGCGTCGACCGTGCGGTGGAGACGGTCGAGAAGGCCCTCGAGAAGCACGGCGCCCCGGTGTACGTGCGCAAGGAGATCGTGCACAACCGGCACGTCGTGGAGACGCTGCAGGACAAGGGCGTCGTCTTCGTCGACGAGACGGACGAGGTGCCCGAGGGATCGCTGCTGGTGTTCTCCGCGCACGGCGTCTCGCCCGCGGTGCACGCGGGCGCCGCGCAGCGCAGCCTGCGCACCATCGACGCGACCTGCCCCCTGGTGACGAAGGTGCACCAGGAGGCCAAGCGCTTCGCCCGCGACGATTACGACATCCTGCTCATCGGCCACGAGGGGCACGAGGAGGTCGAGGGCACCGCCGGGGAGGCGCCGCAGCACGTGCAGCTGGTCGACGGTCCCGACGCGGTCGAGAACGTCACCGTCCGCGACGAGGAGAAGCTGGTCTGGCTCTCCCAGACCACGCTCTCGGTCGACGAGACGATGGAGACGGTGCGCCGGCTGCGGGAGAAGTTCCCCAAGCTGCAGGATCCGCCCAGCGACGACATCTGCTACGCCACCCAGAACCGGCAGGTCGCGGTGAAGGCGATGGCCCCCGAGTGCGATCTGGTGATCGTGGTGGGCTCGCGGAACTCCTCGAACTCGGTACGCCTGGTCGAGGTCGCGCTGCAGGCCGGCGCGCGCGCCGCGCACCTGATCGACTTCGCGCGCGAGATCGACCCCGCGTGGCTGGAGGGCGTGCGCACCGTGGGCATCACCTCCGGCGCCTCCGTCCCGGAGATCCTGGTCAAGGGCGTCGTCGAGTACCTCGACGGTGCCGGATTCCACGACGTGCAGCCCGTCACCACCGCGAACGAGACACTCGTCTTCGCGCTACCGCGCGAGCTGCGGCCCCGCGCCAAGGCCTGACCGGTACGCAGACCAGCGCACCTGGATGAGCCCGAGGGCGGTGCCGATCGCAGGTACCGCCGCTACTGAGCTCAGTCCTTGTAGCGGTAGCGGCGGATCTGCCGCGGCTGCTCCGCGGGATCGGTGAAGTCGTCGCGGAAATTCGTCTCCACCGCAGACTCCTCGCTCTGCGGCCGGTACCGCGGCGGCTGGTAGTGCTCGTAGCGTCCAGGGGCCGAGGGGCCGTCGGCGCGACGCGGCCGCCGTTCCGCCTCGCCCGAGAGGCTCGGCAGATCGGGCTGCGCCGCCCGGCTGCCCGAGATGCGGGGGAGCGAGGCGAAGTCGTCGCGGGGGATCCGCGGGCGTGCCCGCTCCGCGCGCGGCGCCGGCTCGACGCCGCGGGCCCGGTCGATGTCCCCGGCCTCGCGCCGGTAGTCGCGGGACCCGCCGCCCCGCCCTGTGGGTCCCGACGGTGCGCCGGGGTCGCGCTGCGTCCGCCACCGCGGCTGAGGATCGGCGATCCGCCGCCGCTGCTCGTCGTGCCGCAGCTCCTGCGAATCGTGGGCGCCGGGCCGCGGGCGGTCGCCCTGGGCGACGGCGGGCCGGGGCCGGGCACCGCGGGGAACCGTGCCGCGCTCACCCTCGACGGGGCGCCGCGGCATCGACGGGCGCGCGTGCGGCCCGGAGTCCGGGCGGACGACCCGGTTGATCTGGGTGGCGGGAGCTCCGGCGTCGCGCGCGGCGATCTCCTCCCGCGTGCGGGCGGGTCGTGCCGCCGCGTCGCGTCGCGGGGTCTCGCGCCGCTTCTCGTCCCGGCGTCGCTCGCCCCGCCGCTCCTGGTCCCGGCGGGCGTCCCTCCGTGCCTCCTCGCGCCGGGCTTCCTCACGCCGGGCGGCGGAGCCACGCTCGCGCACCGGGGCATCGGAATCGGAGCGGGCGGTCCCGCGCCGCGCGCTCCGATCGCGGGCAGCGCGGCTGGACCGGTGCTCTGCGGCGCGGCTCTGGTGCCGCTCTGCGCGGCCGACGCCGGCTTCGCCGGCCAGTGCCGCCGCGCCCAGGGCGCCGGCGGCCGGCGCGGGGCGCAGCCTCGTGAAGGCGGCGCGCAGGCGCTCGACGAGTGGCGCCCCGGCGGATTCGGCCGCCTTCGCTGCCCTCGCCGGCGACGAGGTCGATGTCGCGGTGGCCGTCGATGCCGCGGCGGCCAGCGCGGGCTCGGGGGCGCCCGCGCCGGCGGGTTCGGCCGCGCCCGAGCGCCCGGACCGCGCACCCGACTTCGTCGCGCCGGACTTGGCGGCGCCCGACTTGGTGCTGGACTTCGCGCCCGCGGACCCGGCCTTGGCGGCCGAGCCGCGCTGCGCGCTGCGAGCGTTCGCGGTGAGCGCCCGGTACTGCACGAGCCGCACCCCTCCGATCACCACCACGATCACCGTGGTCCAGAACATCCACGGGAACAGGGAGATCATCGGGAACAGGACGTCGGTGAGGATCTCGCTGGTCTTGCGCGGGCTGGGGAGGTTGAACCACCGGTACGCGGGGATGGCCGTGGCGATGACGAGCGGCGGCTGCACCATCGCCGTGAACAGGGCGCGGTTGCGGACCGCGAGAACCGCGACGACGGCGCCCACCGCCATGGCGAGCACCCCGGCGTTCGCGCCCGTGTACTCGCCCGCCACGTAGGCGCCCACCGCGGTGAACGCCAACATGGTCAGGACGGCGCCCCACCAGGGCAATCCGGGCACGGTCGCGAGCACGGAACGCTCGTCGACCGGCACCTGGGAGCGGGACGGTTGGAACTTCGACACAGGTGAACCGTACCGGTTAACGCTGAGAGAACCGAGAATCTGCCGTCGTCGGAACGGTGCGCGGCGGTCGATCGAGCTCGAGCGGATCCTCGCGGGCCCCGCCCGGCAGGGAGTCGAGTTCCGCGAGCCGGCGCGCCGTGACGCCCACCCGCGTGTTGTAGGAGCCGACGGTCGCGTTGAACGCCTCCACCGTGCGCCCCAGCGCCGTACCCAGTGAGGAGAAGTGACTGTTCAGGACGTCGAACCGCTCGTTCAGTTCCCGGCCGAGCGCCTGGATCCGTGCCGCGTCCTCCCCGAGGGCGTGCTGTCGCCAGGTCAACGCGACGGCGCGCAGCATCGCCACGAGCGTCGTCGGTGTGGCGAGCACCACGTTCCGGTCGAGGGCGAACTCGAGCAGCTCGGGATCGGCCTGGAGCGCGGCGTCGAGGAACGCCTCCGCCGGCACGAACATCACCACAAGCTCGGGGGAGCCCACGGCGTCCCAGTAGCGCTTGCCGGCCAGCTGCACCACGTGCGAGCGGAATCGCCGACCGTGCTCCGACAGCAGCGCGGCGTGTTCGGAGGGCGGCGCGTCGAGCAGCTGCAGGTAGGCATCGAGTGGCACCTTCGCATCGACCGCGATGTCGCGCCCGCCCGCCAGGTGGACCACCACGTCCGGCCGCACCCGGGCCTCGCCGACGGTGGCGCCGACCTGGGTGGAGAAGTCGCAGTGCCGGCTGAGCCCCGCGAGCTCCACGACCCGCTCCAGCTGCAGCTCGCCCCAGCGCCCGCGGACGGTGGACGATTTCATGGCCGAGCGCAGGGTGGCGGTCTCGGCGCGCAGCGCCTCGCTGGTCCGGGCGACGGTGCCGATCTGCTCGCGCAGGCCGGCGAAGGCGGCCACGCGGCTCCGCTCCGCGACGGCGAACTCGTGGCCGAGCGCGTCCAGCGTCTGCCGCAGCGGGGCGAGGAGCGCGTTCACGGGGCCGGCCACCGCCTCCGGGGCCGGGGCGGCACCGCCGTTCCCCGGGGGCGCGCCCGGGAGCGCCCGGGCCACGATGATGCCCACGGCGATACCGACCAGCAGCGCGAGCAGCGCGACGATCAGGTGGGTCAGGTCCATGCCCACAGCATGGCCGCACCCCCTGACAAGAAATCCCCCGACGGGTTCTCAGGCCGCGTCGGCGGCCTCGTCCTTCGCGGCGGTGCCGAACCGTCGGCGGAACCGGTCCCAGAAGCTCGGCTTCGGCTCCTCCTCCGGCGGCGGGGTCTCGCCGGTCTGCTCGTCGACCCGCTCCCCGAGGTACCGGAAGAACACCGCGATCGCCGCGGCGACGGGCACGGCGAGAAACGCGCCGATGATGCCGAACTGGGTGCTGCCGAAGGCGATGGCCAGCAACACGATCGCGGGGTGCAGCTGCATGGAGCGCGACTGCAGGATCGGGGAGAGCACGTTGCCCTCGAGCTGCTGGACGGCGATCACGACCACGAGCACGGCCAGGGCGGTGCCGAATCCGTTGGTGACCAGCGCCACGACCACGGCGAGCGCGCCGGCCACGAACGCACCGACGATCGGCACGAAGCCGCCGAGGAACGTGATCACGGCGAGCGCGCCGGCGAGCGGCACCTGCAGGATCACCAGGCCGAGGCCGATGAACACCGCGTCGATCAGGCTGACCAGCGCCTGGGTGCGGATGAACCCGCCCAGGGTGGACCACACCCGGGTGAGCAGCTCCGCGAAGTGCTCGGCGAGGGGCGTGCCCGAGTGGCGGCGCAGCCACGGCATGAACTTGTCGCCGTCCTTGAGGAAGAAGAACGTCAGCATCGCCACCATCACCAGCGACACCAGGATGGAGCCGGCGGTACTGACCCCGGTGAACACGCCGGACGCGATCGATTCCGCGCTCTCCTGGAGCTTCTTGGTGATCGAGTCGACGAACCTGCTGATCTGCTCGTCCTGCAGGTTCAGCGGCGGCCCCTGCGCCCAGACCTGCACCTTGCCCACGCCCGCGACGGCGCTGTCGGCGATCTCCTTCGACTGGCCGCCGATCGACGGCGCGATCGCGCCGATGATCGCCGCGAGGACACCCACGGACAGCAGCAGCACCAGCGCGGTCGCCAGCGCCGGTGGCAGCCCCTTGCCGCGCAGCCAGCGCACGGGCGGCCACAGCACGGTGCACACCAGCACGGCCAGGAAGATCGGCAACAGGATCGACCAGAACTCGCCGATCACCCACGTGAGCACGAACAGCATGGCGGCGATCGCCACCACCCGCAGGCTCCACATCGCGAGCCACTGTCCGGCCGCGCCGTACACCTCGCTGCGCGTGCGCCTGGGTGGCGCGCCCTCCCCGGTGCCATTCTCCCCGGGGGTGCTCTCCCCGCCCGACGTCGCCGTCGGTCCGTCTTCGCCCACGGCGTCTTCGTTCACGCCGCGATCGTATGTGCCTCGTGCGCCAACAGCCACTCCTTCACGGCGAGTCCCCACCGGAATCCGCCGAGCGAGCCGTCGAGCCGGAGCACCCGGTGGCACGGGACGAAGAGCGCGGCGGCGTTGCGGGCGCAGGCCATCGCCGCGGCGCGGACGGCCTCGGGACGTCCGGAGAGGCCGGCGTACGCCGTGTAGGTGACGGGACTTCCGGGTTCGACGGTGCGCAGCACGTCCCAGGCGTGCTCGAGGAAGGGCCCGGAGCGCTGGCGCACCACGATCGGGTCGATCGCGGCGACGTCGCCCGCGTGGAAGTCGGCGACCGCGCGGGTGACCGCGCCGAGGTCGGGGCGTTCGGACACCTCGGCGGGGCGGAGTGAGCCGTGGATCAGCGGCAGCAGGGAGTCGGTGCCGGCGGTCCAGCCGGAGGCGAGCACCGCACCGTCGGCGTCGACGACGGCGGTGAACGGGCCCGCGGGCGTGGCGAGGGTGGAGAAGTGGGCGGTCATGGGGTGATCCTCCGGTCGGCGGTCAGGGCGTGGTTCCACAGGTGCAGGCTCACGTAGCTGCCCCAGGGGCTCCAGCGGTTCTCGGTGATGTCCAGGTCCATCAGCCGCGCGCCCTTGGCGACCACGAGGTCGGAGGCGAGCAGCGTGTCGGGGTCCGCGAGCAGGCGCATCGCCACGTAGTCGGCCGTCCACGGGCCCACGCCGCGCAGCCGCAGCAGCTCGGCCCGGGCGTCGGCGCGCGTCATCCCAGCGTGCAGGACGAGTTTCCCGTCGGCGAGATCCGTTGCGGCGCCGATGATCGCGGCGATCCTGGCCCGCGGGCCGGTGAGCACCTCGGCGCCGCGCCGGGCGATCGCCGCCGGGGTGGGGAAGGCGCGGCTGACCCGGCCGGCGGGATCGTCGACCTCCGTGCCGAGGGCGCGGACCAGCCGGCCCTGGTGGGTGGCGGCCGCCGCAACGGAGATCTGCTGCCCGATCATGGCGCGCAGCAACAGTTCCGCGGGGTCGACGGTGCCGAAAAGCCGGATGCCGGGGGTGGCGGCCACCAGCGGCGCGAGCCGCGGATCGCCGGCCAGGGCGTCGTCCACGGCCGTGGGGTCGGCGTCCAGGTCGAGCAGGTGCCGCAGCCGCGCGACCGCGGTCGGGAGATCGCGCAGCGCGGCGAGCGACAGGGTGGTACGGACGTACCCGTCCGGTACGGAACCCAGGTCGACGGTGGCGATCGCGTTCCCGCCCGGCAGGCTCAGGACGCGGGTGTAGCGGTCACCGTCGGCGTGCTCGAGGCCCGCGACGGCGTGCGCGCGGAGGAACCACCGCACCCAGCCGGAGGCGTAAGGGAGGCGCACCGCGAGCCGCAGGTCCAGCTCGCCGGAGGAGCCGCCGCGCGGGTCCGGCCCGCGCTGGGCGCGCAGCTCGGACGGGGTGCGGGCGAACACCTCCCGGACCGTGTCGTTGAACTGGCGGATCGAGGAGAAGCCGGCCGCGAAGGCGATGTCCGAGAAGGGAAGCGGCGTGCTGGTGATGAGGATGCGGGCGGTGGTGGCCCGGTGGGCGCGGGCGAGCGCGAGCGGGCCCGCGCCGAGTTCCGCGGTCAGGACGCGGGTGAGTTGGCGGGAGCTGTATCCGAGGCGCTCGGCCAGCCCGGAGACGCCGGACCGGTCCACCACCCCGTCGGCGATGAGGCGCATGGCCCGCGCGGCGAGATCGGACTCCAGGTTCCACCGCGGCGATCCGGGCACGGCGTCGGGCAGGCAGCGCCGGCACGCCCGGTATCCGGCGGCCTGCGCCGCCGCCGCCGTGAGGTGGAAGCTCACGTTCTGCGGCTTCGGGGTGGTGGCGGGGCACGACGGGCGGCAGTAGATGCCGGTGGTGGCGACGGCCGTGAAGAACTGGCCGTCGAAGCGGGCGTCGCGCCCGGCGATCGCCCGGTAGCACCGGTCGAAGTCCAGGAGCGGCGAGGTCGTGTTCACGCCTTCGACTCTGGCACCGGACGGCGGGCAGCGCTAGCGGGTTTCGGACAGCGCAGTTCGGGCGCTGGTCAGCAGCAGCGCACCTGCACCGTCGCGCCGTCGTGCCGCGCCTTCCAGTACTCCCGTTCGGTCATGATCGGCTCGCCCGGGTGCGTGGCGCGGCGGTGCTCGACGTACCGCTGGTAGTGGTTGTCGCCCATGACCGATCCGACGTACCAGCGGGCCGCCCTCAGTGCCCGGATGATCGGGCCGTGCCCAGTGCGTCCCATTGCTGCTGCACCTTCCTCTCCGCCGCCGTGGGGATGAGTCCGCTCGGTGCGAACAGCGTGCTCGGCACGGGTTCCTCCTCGGTGAGCGGCCGCCCCCTGCCGGTCACGGTGCGGTAGATCGTCCACACGCCCATCACGAACACGATGAGCACCATCAGCGCGAACACGATCGACAGGGTGCCCTGAATGAAGGTGTTGCGCACCACCGCGTCGATCGCCTCGGGCGTCTTCGCCGAACCGTAGCTCTGCAGGCCCTGCTCGGCCGCGGCCTTGAAGTTGCTGTGCTGCTTCCAGTAGCCCACCGCGGGGTCGGCGCTGAAGATCTTCTGCCAGGAGGCGGTCATCGTGATGATCAGGTCCCACACCAGGGGGAGCGCGGGTATCCACGCCCACGTGTAGTAGCCCTTCTTCACCACCACGACCGTGACCACGGTGAGCGCCATCGCTGCCAGCAACTGGTTGGCGATGCCGAACAGCGGGAACAGGGTGTTGATGCCGCCGAGCGGATCGGTGACGCCCATCAGCAGGATGCTGCCCCAGGCCGCGACCACGAGCAGCGAGGCGGCCCACGCGCCGATGCGCCAGCTGGGGTCCTTGAGGCGGCGGAACGGCCCGCCCAGGTTGCTCAGCGCGTCCGAGACCAGGAACCGGGCGACGCGGGTGCCGGCGTCCACGGTGGTGAGGATGAACAGGGCCTCGAACATGATCGCGAAGTGGTACCAGAAGGACTTCATCGACGATCCGCCGAACACCTGGTGCAGCACCTCGGACATGCCGAAGGCCAGGGTCGGGGCGCCGCCGGTGCGGGAGACGATGGACTCCTCACCGACGTCCTTCGCGGCCTGCGCGATCTCCTGGCCGCTGATCGGGTCTCCGCTGAGCCCGAGTGAGTTGACGTATGCCGCCGCGGTCTCCGCGGTGCCGCCGGTCTTGGCGGCCGGCGCGTTCATGGCGAAGTAGAAGTGCTGGTTGATGATCGACGCGGTGATCAGGGCCATGATCGCCACGAACGATTCGGTGAGCATGCCGCCGTAGCCGATCAGCCGCATCTGGCCCTCCTTCTCGAGCAGCTTCGGAGTGGTGCCGGAGCTGACGAGCGCGTGGAACCCGGAGAGGGCGCCGCAGGCGATGGTGATGAACAGGAACGGGAACAGGGAGCCGGCGAACACCGGTCCGTCGCCGCGGGTGGCGAAGTCGGAGACGGCGGGCGCCTCCATGAGCGGCCGGGCGATCAGGATGCCCACCGCGAGGAGCACGATGGTGCCGACCTTCATGAAGGTGGAGAGGTAGTCGCGCGGCGCCAGCAGCAGCCACACCGGCAGCACGGAGGCGGCGAAGCCGTAGATGATGATGGCCCAGCTCAACTGGACCGGGGTCAGCGTGAACAGCTCCTTGCCCCAGGCGCTCTCGCCCACCGGGCGCCCGCCGATCACGGCCGCCAGCAGGAGAACGCACCCGATCAGCGAGACCTCGGACACCCGGCCGGGGCGCAGGAAGCGCAGGTAGACGCCCATGAACAGGGCGATCGGAATGGTGGCCGCGATGGAGAACACGCCCCAGGGGCTGTGCCCGAGGGCCTGCACCACCACGAGGGCGAGCACGGCGATCGGGATCGTCATGATGGCCGCGATGCCGATGATCGCGGCGGCGCCGCCGACCGCGCCGAGCTCGTCGCGGATCATCTGGCCCAGCGAGCGCCCGCGCCGGCGGGTCGCGATCCACAGCACCAGGTAGTCCTGCACGCAGCCGGCGATGAGCGCGCCCACGATGATCCAGATGGTGCCGGGGAGGTAACCCATCTGGGCCGCGAGCACGGGGCCCACCAGGGGGCCGGCGCCCGCGATCGCGGCGAAGTGGTGGCCGAATAGCACGCGCCGGTCGGTCGGCATGTAGTCGGTGCCGTTGTCGAGGACCTCGGCGGGGGTCGCCTGATCGTCGCGGGGTCGCACCACCTTGAGTTCGATGAGTCGCGCGTAGAAGCGGTAGCCGACCACGTAGGTGCAGATCGCGGCGAGCACGAACCACACGGCGTTCACCGATTCCCCGCGGGCGAGGGCGATCATCGCCCAGGCGACGGCGCCGACGATCGCGATCAGCCCGAAGATCACCTTGTGCTTGGTGGTGATGGGGCTGCGGTCGATGACCGCGACGGGTGGCAGGTCCGGGGTCGTGCGGACGTAGGTGATGTCGCCGTCGGTCTCCGTGGTCGACGGAGCGGTGGGAGCTGACACGAGGCCTCCTGGGATGTGTGCGCCACGGCTGGTGGTGCGCAAGCGTCATCGTTGCATCCACGGACCACGGGCGCGGGCGATTCGCGTTGGATCGGGGGACGTAGGATCAGGCCCCGTGAGTCTTACCCTCGGAATCGTCGGACTGCCCAACGTCGGCAAGTCCACCCTGTTCAACGCCCTCACCAACAGTGAGGTGGAGGCGGCGAACTACCCGTTCGCCACCATCGAGCCGAACGTGGGCGTGGTGAACCTGCCGGACCCCCGCCTGGAGCGGCTGGCGGAGATCTTCGGCAGCGAACGCATCCTCCCGGCGACGGTGTCGTTCGTCGATATCGCCGGGATCGTCAAGGGCGCGTCCGAGGGCGAGGGCATGGGCAACCAGTTCCTCTCCAACATCCGCGAGGCCGACGCGATCTGCCAGGTGGTCCGCGTCTTCTCGGACGAGGACGTGGTGCACGTGGCGGGCAAGGTGGACCCGCTCGCCGATATCGAGACCGTGGCCACCGAGCTGATCCTCGCCGACCTGCAGACCATCGAGAAGGCGCTGCCGCGGCTCGAGAAGGATGCGCGCAAGAACAAGGATCTGGCCGAGACGGTGGAGGCGGTCAAGGCCGCGGAGGCGGTGCTGAGCGACGGCAGGACTCTGTTCGCCGCCGGCTTCGACACCGCGCCGATCCGGGAACTGCACCTGATGACGGCCAAGCCGTTCCTGTACGTCTTCAACTCCGACGAGGGCGTGCTCACCGATGCGGGCAAGCGCGCCGAGCTGGCCGCCGCGGTGGCGCCCGCCGATTCGGTGTTCCTGGACGCCAAGATCGAGTCCGAGCTGCTCGAGCTCGACCCCGAGGACCAGGCGGAGATGCTGGAGTCCATCGGGCAGGACGAGCCGGGCCTGGATTCGTTGGCGCGCGCCGGTTTCCACACGCTGGGCCTGCAGACCTACCTCACCGCCGGGCCCAAGGAGTCGCGCGCCTGGACCATCCGCAAGGGCGATACCGCCCCCAAGGCCGCCGGCGTGATCCACACGGACTTCGAGAAGGGCTTCATCAAGGCCGAGATCGTCTCCTTCGCCGACCTCGACGCCACCGGCTCCATGGCCGCGGCGAAGGCCGCGGGCAAGGTCCGCATGGAGGGCAAGGACTACGTGATGGCCGACGGTGACGTGGTGGAGTTCCGGTTCAACGTGTAAGTCAGGCGACACCGTCGAGTTCAGTTTCGACGTCTAGAAGCGAGGGATCGGTGACGAGCGGGGACGATCCCACTCCGGAGCTGTCACCCTGTGGCGTTCGACCGGACCGGACGAGATCGAGCTGGTAAGAGCGACAGGGTCGCGTCGATGGCCGCCTTCCGTCTGGGCGGCGCCGTATCGCGGCGATCGTCCGCTCAGTCCTCGACTGAGGTCGAGACCGACTGCCGACTACGATGCGGGCGTGGCCGATCCTGATCCCGAAACCGTGCTCTCACGGCTGGTCGGTGTGCGGATGTACGCGGTGACCATCGTCTGTAACGACTACATCCAACTGCAGTTCGACGGTGAGCCGAGCGGTGCGCCGGTGCTGTTCAATGTGGATGTGTGGCCGGCGATCGACTACGGCGAGCGCACCTGGCGGGAGCCGGATCTCGGCTATGCCGACGCCCTGCGCCGGCTTACGCCGGGGACTGTTCGAGCGGTCGCCGAAGAGGTCGGCGCCGGGATTCGCATCGAGCTGGATACCGGTGCTCTTGTGATCGATCCGGCGATCGAGGACGTGCACGTGGAGATCGGCTTCCTGAGCGGATTCCCCGATGGGACCTGGGAGGTCTGGCAGCCGGGCGAGGGCTGCTTCGCCCACCTCGTCTGATCGCCGGACGGTCAGCGCTCGACGGTGCCCGGCCCGGGATCGCGGAGGGCGTCGAGGGCGGCCTTGGGGCGCGAGAGCCCGATCTCGCGGACCCAGTTGCGCACCGTCAGATAGACGCCCGCATCGGAGTCCGCCTCGACGCCGACCGCGTCGATACCCTGCGCCACGCACAGTGCGACGGCGCGCCGCAGGTGGAAGTCCTGGGTCACCAGGATCGCGCGGTCGATGCCGAAGACGGAGCGCGCGCGGGCGCAGGTGTTGTAGGTCGTCACGCCGAACCGATCGTCAGTGATCCGGCCGGCTTCGACGCCCCGCTCGACGAGGTACCGGTGCATGGCGGCGACCTCGTCGCCCTTCGTCGACGCCGCGTGGCCGGAGACGAGGACGCGCTGCGCCCGGTTCTCGCGCAGCACCGTCAGCGCGGTGTCGAGGCGCTCGCGCAGGTACACCGACGGCGCACCGTCGTGCACCCGGTCACCGAGAACGATCACCCACTCGCGCGACGCGTCCTGCTGGATGCGCGAGCGGCTCTCCCACTGCACCCACGCACTCGATGCGGCGACGATGACGACGACCGCGATCACGACGTAGCGGATCAGGCGGCGCAGGATGGCGAACACCGGACCGAGCCTACCGATCGCCGGCCGCGACCCCCGTCGGCGAAGAGGCGGTACGCGGTTCCAGCCAGTCGACGACGGCGTCGAGCTGCGCACGGAGGTCGGGCCACGGGAGGCTCAGGTCCAACGCCTGGGCCCCGATCCGGTTGCCCTGGAGGGTGATGTCGAGCGCGGGTTGCTCGTCGGTGGCGGTGCGCGCGTACAGCAGCAGACCGCTGACCGAGCCGTCGCGTGCGGTATCGGCGTTCGTGACGTACGCGAGCACCTGGTACAGGTTCGCCGAGTGCACCGTCGCCTTGCCCCAGCGGCCCACCTGCATCGAGCTGCCGTAGTACTTCGCGTCGATGATCAGGCTGCGCCGCCCGCGCCGCAGGGTGACGTCGGTGCGCATCGCCGGCAGCTGCTCCACCCCGAGAGCACTCGCCCCGTCGTAATCCCACCCGATGCCGGACGCGCGCGGTGAGAGCTCGGGGTGATGCACCGTGAAGTACTCCAGGAGGAAGCGCTCGTAGAGGCTGCTCATGACGTCGTCCGAGACCCACGACGCGAGTTTCGTGCCGCCCGCACTCGTCGTCGGGAGAAGGCCGCGCACCACGAGCTCGCACACGCCCAGCAGGAGGCGGTACGACGCGGTGGCCCGGTGGTAGGTGAGCGCCGACCAGTCGATCGACGTGGGAGGCACCGACGTCACGGAGTCGAGGTGCGGGAGCAGACGGCGGAGGGCGTCCTTGCGCTCCGCTTCGACGGTGCCGTGCCGGAGCAGCAGGGTGATCACCGATTTCAGCGCGCGGTTGTGCGGCGTGTCCGGCTCGTACTCGTCGAAGGTGCAGTGCAGGCGCCCGCGGACCGTGCTGCGGGTCGCGATCGACCGTGTGATGTCGATGCGGCCGCGCACTGTGGCGAGCTCGTCGGCGCGCGGGAGGTAGTCGCGGTGCAGGCCGCGTTTGACCTGCGCGCCCACGCCTCGAGAGAGGATCTCGGCGAGCAGGTCGTGCAGATGGTCGAACTCCTCCGCGGCCACCCGGTCGGTTCCGTCGGAGCGGATCGCGCGGAACGCGTACGCGAGCATCACGTACACGTTGCGAATCGTGTTCGACGGTCCGCTCATACGATGGCGGCCCGGAGCCGCTGCGCCCAGTCCTCGGCCCTGTCCGGCTCGTCGAACCAGTACTCGCGCAACAGCGGCACGAGCTCGTCCTCCACCACGGACTCCAGCCACGCACCGTCGGCGAGGCCGTCGGTGGGGCGGGCCAGATAGCTGTGCCCGACGGCGAAGCCCGTGCCGAGGGCCGGGTCCTCGGCGATCGCCCGGTTGAGGTCGACGATGCCGTCGACGAGCTTCCGCAGGCCCGCGCTGCCCGAATCCTCCAACCACCGGACGAACCCTGCGGACGTGAATCCGGGGGAGACGTCGAAGAAGCCGAACCGCCGCCGCAAGGCGTAGTCGAGCACCGCGAGGCTGCGGTCGGCGGTGTTCATCGTCCCGATGAGGTGCACGTTCGCGGGAACGGAGAAGGTCTCGTTCTTGTAGAGCAGACGCAGTTCCGTGCCCCGCTTGTCCGCCTCGATGAGCATGAGGAGCTCGCCGAAGATCTTCGAGATGTTGCCGCGGTTGATCTCGTCGATGAGGAAGAAGTACGGCCGGTCCGCGTCGTCGGCGCGGGCCTCCTCGCAGAACCGGTAGAACGGCCCCTCGGAGAGGACGAAACCGCCGCTCTCCGTGGGCCGGTAGCCCATCATGAAGTCCTCGTAGGAGTACGACTGGTGGAACTGGATCGTCTGGACCCGGGCGGGTTCCTTCGCGCCGATGATGGAGTAGGCGAGCCGCTTCGCAGCGAACGTCTTGCCGACGCCGGGCGGCCCGGCGAGGATGACGTTCTTCTTCCGCGTGAGCACCCGCCGCAGCCGGTCGTACTGCGCCTCGGAGAAGTACACCTCGTCGAGGAAGGCCCGGCGGTCGTACGGAGACAGCGCGGTGATCGGCTCCGACGGTTCCGTCTCGTCGTCTTCGCCTACGACGAGCGTCTCGAGGCTCTCGACGTAGTCGCGGTAGGGGGTGATGTCAGTCAGTGTCTTGATCGCGGCGTCACCCGGGTGCTCCCACGAACCGACGTGCGTCCACTCCACGGAGCGGACGTGGCGGAACGACGGGCGCTCCGCCTCGTACCGGGCGTCGGAGGTGATCTCGCCACGACCGATGATCTCCTTGCGGCCCCGCTTGGCGAAGACGATGTCGCCGACCGCCATCTCGTTCTGGAACTGCCACAGGGCGTGCACATCATTCCGCGGAGTAGCGCCGGAGCCCTCGGTGCTGAGCGCCTCGCGGAGCGCTTCGCGACTGGGGAACGTCGAGAGGTCGCCGATATCGTTCCATCCCAGCGCCATCATCTCGTTCATCGAGAACTCCGGCCACTCGGATGCGCGTGCGCCGGGGGAGTAGAGCCAGTAGTGGCGCGGGCGAGGCTCGCCCAGGTCCGCAATGTCGGTCGTCCGCGGAGCGCTGGTCACAGGTGCGCTCCACAACTCCCGCACCCGGGCGACCAGAAGTGGAACGGCTCCTTGATGTCTCCGGCGAGTTCGCGGCGGATGGCCAACAGGTCCCGGTCGATCGACATCGGGTCATCGCCGTCGGCGCCGCCGATCCGATCGGCCAACCCATTGCGGATGCGCGTCTTCATCCCGGTCGAGGAGATCGGCTCGAAGACGTCCGGCCGCGCGAGGAACTGCAGCGCGTTGCGGATATCCGAGCGATCCTTGTCCGGCGCCAGCATGACGCGCTGCAATGCCCACGGATCGTTCCGCGCGACCTCGAGCTCCGCATCGGTCATCGCGTTGAGGCGGATGACGAATGTCGATGCCCAGATGACGTGCAACCACAGTGCGCCGTTGTAGGACTGCCCGGGTTTGAACCCAGCGACATCCGTCGGCCGGGCCAGCGCCTGCGCCATCGGTTCCGGCAGGTCGACAGGGCTGTCGAGGTGCGCGAGCACGCGATCGACGTGGTCCCGCCGGGTCTCGGGGCGGGCGGTCCGCACGGGGTGTTCGCGGAGGAACACGAGTTCCGCGGCGAGCAGGACGACGGCGCGCGACGCCCCGTCGAGCTGCTTATCCAGCTTGTCCCACTGGCCCTGGTCCGCCCCGTCGATCGGGTTGTCCTCGACCCTGGCCCGCAGATCCTCCGCGGCCTCCGCGGTCCAGATGGCGGTCGCCGGGTCGATCACGGAGAGCCGGTCGCCGAGCATGTGGGCCATGATCTCGCTCGCCTCACGGGCGAGGTCCATGTCGGGAGCGGGCCTGGACGCCCGGGTGGCGACGATGTCGTCGTCGCCGGCGTGCGCGTGAGTCATACGAGAAGTTTGCCCGATGGTGCCCGTGCCCATCGCGGACCGCTCGTTCCAGCGATCGTGAATCCGGGTGAATCCAGGGCCACGTGGCCCGATACGGCCTCGTGCGCGTGAATCACGCCGGATTCACGATCCGTTCGAGGGGCGATGTCGAAAAACCTGTCGGACGTTCGTCGTACTCATAGGGCGATCGAAAGATCGTCGCGACAACGCCGACGAGGAGCCACCATGACCGCGCAGACTGATCAGATGGACCGACCCCCGACCGACCTGACCGACGTAACGGAGCCCGGCGACGCACCGTCGGCCGACGGGACTGTGGCGGCCGGCCGGACGCCACTGGTGATCAAACTGCTGGTCGCGGCGACGTTCGTCGTGATCCTCAACGAGACGATCATGATCAACGCGATCCCGCGGCTCATGACCGACTTCCGCATCGACGCGCGCGCCGCGCAGTGGCTCTCCACCGTCTTCATGCTCACCATGGCCGCGGTGATCCCGGTGACCGGCTGGTTCCTGCACCGCGTCAGCACCCGCACCGCCTACGCCGTCGCGATGGCGACGTTCAGCGTGGGCACCGCCCTCGCCGCGGTGGCACCGTCGTTCGAGGTACTGCTGGTCGCCCGCGTGGTGCAGGCGGGCGGGACGGCGGTGATGATGCCGCTCCTGATGACCACCCTGATGACGGTGGTGCCGGAGAACGACCGCGGCCGGGTGATGGGGCAGGTCACGCTCGCCATGTCGTGCGCGCCCGCGCTGGGCCCCGCGGTGTCCGGGGTCATTCTGCACCTCGGCTCGTGGCGACTGATTTTCGTGTTCGTGCTGCCGATCGCGGCGGTGGTCGGCATCGCAGGGCTGCGTCAGCTCGAGAACATCGGGGAGACCGAGAGCACGCCGGTCAGCTGGCTCAGCGTCGTGCTCGCCGCGGGCGGCTTCGGCAGCCTCGTGTACGGGCTCAGTGAGATCGGCGCAGGCGCGGTGACCGGCCCGCTCCTGACAGTGGCGGCCGGTGTGCTCCTGATCGCCGCGTTCGCCGTGTACCAGGTGCGGTTGCAGCGCCGCGAGATCCCGCTGCTCGACCTGCGCACCCTGCGGCATCGGACGTACGCGGTCTCCCTGCTGCTGATGACGGCGGCGTTCATGGCCTTCCTCGGTTCGATGATCCTGCTTCCGCTGTACCTGCAGGACCTCAGGGGCCTGTCCGAGCTGCAGACCGGACTGCTGGTGATGCCCGGTGGCCTCGCGATGGGCCTGCTGGGGCCGAAGGTGGGGACCCTCTACGACCGGTTCGGGGCGCGGCCGCTGGTGATCCCGGGATCGATCGGGATCGTCGTCACGCTCGCCGCGCTGAGCCGGATCGGCGCCACCACGCCGTACCCGGTGCTCGTGGCGATCCACGTGGCGCTCATGGCGTGCCTGGCCGCGGTGTTCACCCCGGTGTTCACCGTCGGCCTCGGCGATCTGCCGGAGCATCTGTACTCGCACGGCTCGTCGCTGCTGGGCACGCTGCAGCAGGTGGCGGGCGCCATCGGCACGGCGGCCCTGATCGTGGTCATGTCCAACCGGTCCGCCCACCTCGCCGAGACGGGCGCGCCCGCGCCGGAGGCCTTCGTCGGAGGCCTGCAGTGGGCGTTCGCCGCCGCCGCGATCATGGGGGTCGTGGTGGTCGCCTCGGCGCTCCTGCTCCCTTCCGGGGTCGACGGTGCGGGCGAGAAGCCCGGGGCTCACTGACCGGGACGCTAGTGTGCGGGCATGCGCAAGCTCGTGTACCTCGTGGCCGGCACGCTCGACGGCTTCATCGCCGGACCCGACGGGAGGGATCCCAGCGGCCCCGATGGGTTCTGGCCGATCCCGCAGGACTACCTGGCCCACCTGATCGCCGAGTACCCGGAGGTGCTTCCCGGGCAGGCGCGGCAGGCGCTGTCGATCACCGGCGACGGGAAGCACTTCGACACGGTGGTGGAGGGCAGGCGGAGTTACGAGATCGGCCTCGCCGCCGGTATCGCGGACGCCTTCCCGCACCTGCGTCATGTGGTGTTCTCGCGGTCGCTGACCGACGTGCCGCCGTCGGCGGTCGAGATCGTCTCCGCGGATCCGGTGGCGACGGTGCGCGAGTTGAAGCGTCAGGACGGCAAGGACATCTGGTTGGTGGGCGGGGCGGAGATCGCCGGCGCGCTGTACGAGGAGATCGATCGCATGATCATCAAGCTCGCGCCGCTCACCATCGGTGCCGGGATTCCGCTGTTCTCCTCGGCCCGATTCGACCCACGCACATGGACTCTCGCCGACCGGACGGTGCTGCCGAGCGGCGCGATGTTCCTCACCTACGACCGCTGACCCGACCCGACGACCGAAGGAGTGATGATGGACCTGTTCGCGCGGCTCGCCGTGACCGACCTCCCGCGGGCGATCGCATGGGGCGACAAGCTTTTCGGGGATGTGGTGACCTTCGATCCGAACGAGACGGAGCACGTGTGGACGGTGGGGGAGCACGGCCACGTGTACGCCGAGTTGCTCCCCGAGCATGCGGGCCACAGCTCGGTCACGCTGTTCGTCGACGACTTCGAGGGCTTCCTCGCGGCCGCGGCGGAACGCGGCGTCCGCCCGCACTCGCAGGAGGTCTACGAGAACGGGGTCCGCAAGGCGGTGTTCGCCGACCCCGACGGCAACGAGGTGGGAATCGGTGGTGCGCCGCAGTAGTGCGGCAGCGCAACAGCTCCGGGCTGGGTAGAGTCCAGGACCATGGCGCGCGTCACGATCGAGTACTGCCCCCGCTGCGGCTGGCTCCTGCGCGCGTCGTGGATGGCGCAGGAACTGCTCACGACGTTCGAGAACGACCTCGATGAGGTGGCGCTCCGTCCCGGACCCCAGGGGTTGTTCCGTATCACGGTGAACGACGAGCAGGTCTGGGACCGGAAGGCGGACGGAGGTTTTCCCGAGATCACGGTGCTCAAGCAGCGTGTCCGCGACCGGGTGGCTCCGGGGCGCGACCTGGGGCATGCGGACCGTCGACGGAAGGGGAGTGATGGCATTACGGGTGCGAACGGTGCTGGAGCCGGCCGGTCCGGCGACGGCGATCGAACTCACCGACGCCCAGGTCGAGAACCTGGGCGGAGGGAAACGAGCGGCGGTGCGGGTCACGATCGGCGACCGGACGGCCCGGCTGAGGCTCGCCGTGATGGGCGGCCGGAACCTGATCGGACTGTCCAAGGCCGCCCGGGCGGAACTCGGGGTGGAGATCGGTGACTCTGTGGAGGCGGTCATCGACATCGACGACGCCGAGCGCACCGTCGACGTCCCGGCTGATCTCGCCGACGCCCTCGCCGCGCAGAGTCTCCGGGCCGCGTTCGACGCGCTGACCCACAGCCGGCGCAAGGAACTCGCACGGGGCGTCGCGGAGGCGAAGCGGGCGCAGACCCGGGAAAGCCGGATCGCGGCGGTCATCGATCAGCTGCGCGCCACCGCACCGGGCCGTCCGGAGCAGCGTCCGTAACATCGCGGGTGCCGATGGTCGGTGACACCCGAGCCCCGAGGAGAGGTCTCCATGCCCCAGTACCGCGCCCTGATCGCCGAACTCGCCGATGACGCCGTCACCACGCGGATCGTGGACCGCGACGACGCGCCGCTGGAGCCCGGGCACCTGCGTATCGCCGTCGAGTTCTCGGGTGTCAACTTCAAGGACGCGCTCGCGCTCACCCCGGGCGGCGGGGTGGTACGCACGTACCCGGTCGTTCCGGGAATCGACATCGCCGGCACCGTACTCGAATCGGCGTCCGAGGACTTCGCCACGGGCGATCGGGTGATCGCCCACGGCTACGAGATCGGAACCGCACGCGACGGCGGCTACGCCGAGCACGCCGTCGTGCCCGCGGAGTGGGCGGTCCGCCTGGACGTGCTCAGCACCCGCGAGGCCGCCGCCGTCGGCACCGCCGGGTTCACCGCTGCGATGAGTGTCGCCGCGATCACCGATGCCGGGATCGCGCCCGCCGACGGCCCCGTCGTGGTCACCGGCGCGACCGGCGGCGTCGGATCCACCGGCATCGACCTCCTCGCCGGCCTCGGCTACGAGGTGGTGGCCTCGTCCGGCAAGCCGGACGCCGCGGACCACCTGCGCGCGCTCGGCGCTTCAGAGGTGATCGGGCGGCTCCCGCTCGACCCCGACGCGAAGCCCCGCCCGCTCGGCAAGAGCCGGTGGGCCGCCGCGGTCGACTGCGTGGGCGGCAAGGCCCTCGCCGACGTCATCAGCACCCTGAACTACGGCGGCGTCGTCGCGGCCAGCGGACTCACCGGCGGCGCGGGCCTGCACACCACTGTGATGCCGTTCATCCTCCGCGGCGTCACCCTCGCCGGTATCGACTCGGTGCTGCTGCCCATCGCGCAGCGCCGCGCCCTGTGGCAGCGGATCGAGACGGACCTGCGTCCCCGCCACCTGGACCTCGTCGCGAACGACATCGGGATCGACGGCATCGGCGCGGTCGTCGACGCCCTCCGCGCCGGCGAGTACACCGGCCGCGCGGTGGTCGACCTCAGCCGGGGCTGGTGACCGTCCGGGTCACTGCTCCTGCCCATCGGGACTCGTTGCCGCGCCGATGATCTCCCGCATCGCCGCCACGGTCGACTCGCGCCACTGAGCGGGTGGCGGGGAGGGCGGAACGTCCGTTCCCTCCAGATGGGCGATACCCACCCGCAGGATCGGCGCGTGAGCCGGGAAATCGTGCACGGCCAGGCGCGCGCCGTCCGCTTTGCTGACGACGGTGCCCGTGCGCACCGTCACGTGCATCCTGGCCGGGCCGGAGAGACACCAGGCGACCCGCCCGGCGCGCAGCGGGAGGGGGCCGCGTCCCAGCCGGTCGGCGAGCGGGCTCCAGTAGTCGAGCAGGTTGCGGCGCGTCCAACCGCGCAGCTGCGCGGGCTCGGGGTCGAGACCCCACGACTGCACGGCAGGCCCCCGGACGGAGACCCCTCCGGCGAGGATCTCCCACCACATCACCGGGTTCACGTCGAAGGCGCCGCGGGCGTCGAAGATCTCGCCGACGTGCGAGGCAACCGGCCTGATCGTGGTCACCGGCGAAGCCAGATCCGAGGCCCAGACGAAGGAGGTGTTCACCGTGGCGCTGACCCCGAGGCCCCGCAGGATCCGGGGGAGCAACCGGGGGACCTGTGACAAGTGGAGGAGCCGCAGCCTGCGCATCAGGTCTGGTCTCCCGCGCCAGGAGTCGTCGAGGGCGGCGATCAGGTCGATGTCGCTGGCGCCCGGGCGGTGCGCGCCCAGTGCCACCGAACCGCCGAGTGCCGCGCTGGTCACCGCGCCGGGAAGAAGCCGATCGGCGGCGCTCAGGTACCTGTCGACCGCTTCCGCCACCTCGGGATGCATGTTCGTCCGCACACTGCACGGTACGTGCGCCGGCGCACAGGGACCACGCGACGGAGTTCGGGCCCCGGAGGGTGAATCAGGTCGTGAACCGGCCGCTTCACTGACTACGGTCTCCCCATGACTGTCAGGCAGGTTCAGGTCACGTTCGATTGCGCCGACCCCAAGCGGGTGGCGCTGTTCTGGTGCGAGGTGCTCGGCTACGTGGTGCCGCCGCCCCCGCCGGGGTACGCGGACTGGGACGCGTTCGAGCAGTCGCTGCCGCCGGAGGAGCACGGCTCCGCCTTCGCGTGCGTCGACCCGGAGGGCAACGGTCCGCGCCTGTTCTTCCAGCGCGTTCCCGAGGGCAAAGCGGTCAAGAACCGCGTCCACCTCGATGTGCGCGTGGGCACCGGGATGGTCGGCGAGGAGCGGCTCGCGGCGCTCGAGGCCGAGGGCGCACGCCTGGAGCGGCTGGGCGCCACCCGCCTCTACCTGCAGGAGGCCGACGGGGTCAACGAGTCCTGCCTGACCATGGCCGATGTCGAGGGCAACGAGTTCTGCCTCGACTGAACGCCCGTCAGCACTTGATGGTGTGTACCGCTATGACCGAGTAGTGGCCGAAATCCGCTCCGGCGTGGACACTGGAGCCAGGTGGTACAACGGCCCGAGGAGTCGGTCATGGCAGGTAACGAGAATCCGTTCGGATTCGGTCCGGGCGAGTTCGACGATCTCGCGCGCGAGGCGAGGGACATGCTGGGCAAGTTCGTCGGGGCGGCCGCGGGCCGGGACGTGTTCGCGGGGCTGTTCGACGGTGCCGCGGCCAGGCCGCGTCGTGAGCCGGAGACCACCGGGGAGACCGGTGACGGTGTGTGGGCGGTCGTCGCCTCCGCCGCCGACGGCAGCGCCCAGGTCGAGCAGGTGTTCGCGACCGAGATCGACGCGCTCCGGGCGAACCAGCACAACACGGACGTGTCCCGGCGGGTGCGGTTCCTCCCGTACGGCATCGCCGTCAGCGCGCTCGACGACTGAGAAGTCCCGCGCGGGCGGGCCGCGTCAGGCGTCGCCGTGCTCGACCAACCAGTCGAGGAGCGCCGTGGTCTGGCGCCAATGCTTGCGGATCTGCGGGACGAGCTTCGGCGAGTGGATGATCTCCTCGAAACCGTAGTCCCGCATCGCGGTCAGTGACTTGTGGCGGAGCAGGTCGATCCGCGGGTGGTCGGCGTCCCAGCCGCGCGGCGAGGTCTTGAGCCTCTCGCCGCCGATCTCCCAGCCGCCGCGGCGCAGCTTCGCGACGATGCGCTCGAGCGCCGGCCCGTACAGGTCGTTGGCGATGGCGGTGCGGAACGCCGCGAGCCGGGTGGGGCTCGCCTCGTAGAAGCCGGCGCCCACGCGCACGCCGGGCGCGCCGATCTGGAGGTAGTAGCCGGTGGCCGGGCCGACGGCGATGAACGCGCCCTGATGGGTCTTGTAGGGCGTCTTGTCCTTGGAGAACCGCACGTCCCGGTAGGGGCGGAAGATCTTGGCGGCGCCGAACTCCTCGGCCAACTCCTCCGTGAGCGCGGCCATCGGCGCGGCGACCGCGGTCTTGTAGACCTCCTTGTGCGCCTCCCAGAACACCTTCGAGTTGTCGGCCTCGAGGTCGTCGTAGAAGTCCAGCGCAGCCTCGGGGAATCCGGTGAAGCTCATGCCCGCCAGGCTAGCCTTGTGGAATGAAACCCGGTGACACCGCGCCCGACTTCGAACTGCCCGATCAGGACGGCACGCCGCGCGCGCTGAGCGATCTGCTCGCCGCGGGCCCCGTCGCCCTGTTCTTCTACCCGGCGGCGTTCACGCCGGGCTGCACCAAGGAGGCGTGCCACTTCCGCGACCTGGCCGCCGAGTTCGCGGACGCCGGCGTGCAGCGGATCGGGATCAGCCGCGACGCCGTCTCCAAGCAGGCGGACTGGACCGCCAAGCACGGCCTCGACTACCCCTTGCTCGCCGACGTCGACGGTGCCGTCGCGAGGGCCTACGGGGTGGGGCGCGGCGGCCTGCTCAAGTTGGCGGGCATGCCCACCAAGCGCACCACGTTCGCGATCCGCGCCGACGGCACCGTCGCCGATGTGATCGCCTCCGAGGTGAACATGCAGGTCCACGCCGACCGGGCCCTCGCCGCGCTGCGCACGTGAGTCGTCCGCACCTGCGCGGCTGTCGCGGGCCGGATGAGTTCGCCGACCTGGTCAGGATCTGGCGCAGCTCCGTCGACGCGACGCACCACTTCCTAGCGCCCGCCGACCGCGACGCGATCGAGGGCGGGCTCGCGACTGACTATTTCCCGCAGGTCCGGCTCACCGTCGACGTCAACGAGCAGAACGAGCAGGCCGTCGGCTTCTACGCGCACACTGGTTTCATCGTGACGGGCCGCAGCGCGACCGACGGAGAGGGCCGCCCGTACCGGCTGCTCCACCTCGCGCTGCGGCGCGACTGACCCGTGAGGAAGCGGGATCGCCGCGCGGTGGAGATTTCCTCGCCAGGGATGTCGATTCCGCGTCGTCTCGATCGTCATCACTGTGCCCCGCCTCTGGGGCACAGTGGATACGAGGAGGAAGACGATGCATTACGCACTGCTGCTCAACAACGCCGAGCCCGGTGAGGGCGATGTCCCGATGGAGGCCATGCTGCAGATGCAGCAGGCGATGGCCGACTACACCGCCGCCCTGCAGGCCGCCGGCGTGCTCGTGGGAGCCGAGATCCTGGAACCGCAGGCGCACACGGTCACCGTCACCCGGCGCGACGGTGAGCTCCGGGTCCAGGACGGCCCGTTCGCCGATACCCGCGAGGCCCTCGCGGGGGTGTTCATCCTGGACGTCCCCGATCGCGACGCCGCGCTGACGTGGGCGGAGAAGCATCCGGCGACCCAGTACGCGGTGATCGAGGTCCGCAAGGTGGCCGCGGCCTGCGATGAGGGAGTCTGGAACGCCGCCGCCTGCACGGACTGAGGACAGCGACGCACGAGGACGCCGAGGTGTGGGCGGAGGCCGCCGCCCGCACCTCGTACGGCCGGCTGCTCGCGCTGCTCGCGGCGCGGACGCACGACCTGGCGGCCGCCGAGGACGCGCTCGCGGAAGCCTTCGAGCGCGCCCTCATCCGCTGGCCCGTCGACGGTGTGCCCGACGATCCGGACGCGTGGCTGCTCACGGTCGCGCGGAACCGCCAGCGGGACCGGTGGAAGTCCGCCGCGGCCCGGAGCTCGGTGCCCTTCGACGAGGCGGTGCACGACGGCCCGGCCTCGGGTGAGGCGCCCGATCGCCGTCTCGAACTGCTGCTGGTCTGCGCGCATCCGGACCTGGCCGCGGCGAGCGTGCCGCTCATGCTCAACACCGTGCTGGGCTTCACCGCGGAGCAGATCGGCGCCGCCCTGCTGATCCCCACGGCCACGATGGCGGCCCGCCTCACCCGCGCGAAGAAGCGGATCGCCCGCGACCGCATCCCGTTCGCCGTTCCCGAGGCGGGGGAGCTCGATGCGCGCCTCGGCCCCGTCCTCGAGGCGGTCTACGGTTCGTACTCCATCGAGTGGCCGACCCCGCCCCGCGAGCGGCACGCGCTGCTGCTGGGCCTGGCCGGGGCCATCACCGAGGCGGCACCGTCGGTCGCCGAGGCGCACGGCCTGGCGGCGCTGATGTACCTCTCCAGCGCCCGCTTGCCGGCGCGCACGGACCCCGACGGCCGCTACGTGCCTCTGCCGCAGCAGGATCCGCGCCGCTGGGACGCGGACCTGATCGCCGCGGGACACCGGCACCTGCGCATCGCGCACGCACTCGGCACCGTCGGGAGGTTCCAGTTGGAGGCCGCGATCGGCGCGGTGCACTGCGCGCGGGGCCTGGACGAGGATCCGGACTGGGCGCACCTGCGCCGCCTCTACGACGCGCTCGATGGGCTCGCCCCGACCCGCGGGGCCGCCGTGGCCCGGGCGGCGGTCATCGCGGAGATCGACGGTGCGCGTGCGGGTCTCGAGGCTCTCGATGCCGTGGAGGGGGTGGACCGACTGCAGAGCGCGTGGGCCCTGCGGGCGCACCTGCTCCTCCGGCTCGGGGATCCCGCCGCCGATGAGGCGTACGCCAAGGCGATCTCGCTCACCACCGATCCGGCGGAGCGGATGCACCTGCGGCGGCGTTCCCTCGGCCGGCGCTAGCGGCGGGCACGCGGGTGGCCTACCGGGCGACCGATTGCGCGCCGATCAGCGCCAGGTACTCGCGCACGGCGGCACCGTCGCCCGCCGTGCCCGCGAAGCCGATGTGGCCGTCGGGGCGCACCACGAACAGGCCCTGGTCGGGTGTGTACGCGGGGGCCTCGGGCACCCGGATCACGCGGACCCGATCGGACTCGTCGACGGGAGGCGCGTCCGTCCCCACCGCGATCACCGTGGCGTGCGGGCCGCGGAAGGCGTCGAACAGCGTTCCGCCGGCGCAGGGGCCGTCGGGCGCGCGATCGCCCGCGCGGAGCGGGGTCGTCTCGGCGCGCGCGGCGAATGCTGCGCTCTCCACCGACAGCCGACTCCAGCGGTAGCCGATGCCCAGCTGCTGTCCGTCCTCGATCGGGGTGATCAGGCGGGTCGAGGTGTTACTCGTGATGGCGGACGTGACGTTATCGAGTTCGGTGCTGCTCACGCCGAGCGTCCACTGCGCCACCGGTACCCGTTCCTCGGCGTAGGTGTCGAGCAGCGCCGGATCGCCGCCGCGGAGCACCGCGGCGAGCTTCCAGCCCAGGTTGTGCGCGTCCTGGATCCCGGTGTTCATGCCGAGCCCGCCGGCGGGCGGGTGCACGTGGGCGGCGTCGCCGGCCAGCAGGATCCGACCGTCGCGGAATCGGTCGGCCAGGCGCACGTTCACCCGCCACTGCGAGGTCCAGGTGGGCGAGTGCACGCGCACCGGGAGTCCGGCGATCTCGTCGAACGCGCCCTGCAGTACCTCGGTCGTGGGCTCCGGGAGACCGCCGCCGTCGGCGAACCACGACCACTGCGCGACTTGGAACTGCCAGGTGTCCGAGCACCGGAACGGGCACAGCGCAATGAAGCCCCGCTCGGGGTGCGACCACTGGTACCAGCGGTCGGGCGCGAGCCCGTCGACGTGGACGTCCGCGACCAGCATCGCCTGCTCGCCGCTGTGCCCCTCGAACCGCGCGCCGGTCCATCCGCGCACCGTGCTGCGCCCGCCGTCGGCGCCGATCACGTAGCGTGCGGTGATCGTCTCGCCCGTGTCCGTCCGCACCTCCACGCGGTCCGGGTGTTGCGTGAAGCCGGCGGCGGCGGTGCCGTATTCGACCTGCGCGCCGAAGGTGGCCAGCCGGTCGCGAAGAATCTGCTCCGTCCGCCACTGGGGGAGTATCAGCCCGGACTCGTAGGGCGCCTCCGGCGTGGGCCGGCGCTCGGCCATCGGGTCGGCGTCGGAGCGGATCTCGCCGGCGACGCTCACCCGCATCGGCAGGTGCCGGAACCCGGCGTCGATGAGGGGCGCCACGATGCCGAGGTCGTCGAAGATCTCCTGCGACCTGGCCGTGATCCCCTTCCCGCGGGAACCGGTGAAGGGGCCGTCCGCCCGGTCGATGATCCGCGCGGTGACGCCGCTCCGGGCGAGCTCGATCGCCAGGGTCGTCCCGGTGGGACCTGCTCCGATGATGAGTACATCGATCATCGAGCCAGGCTACGCCCGCGCGGAGTGCCCGGGCCGCCCGCCGCGGGACGGGAGTCGAGCGCGCCGCATCGTGCGGCCCGAATCGATAGGGTCGGGTCCATGGCGGACAGCGATGGGATCCGGGTGGGCGACCCCGAGCGGGAGCGAGCGGTCGAGCTGCTCGGGGAGGCGATGGCCACGGGATATCTCACGGTCGAGGAGTTCGACCAGCGCACGCACGCGGCGTACCGGGCCACACACCGCGGAGACCTCCGCGGACTGCTGGCCGATCTTCCGGTCGCGGACCGTCTGTTCCCGCCCGCGTCTGCGGAGGTGGCGGCGCACGCGCCCGCGGAGGTGCTGGCGATCGACTGGGGCACGGTGGTGCGCAAGGGGGTGTGGACGGTGCCCGCTCGCCTGCGGATCGAGGGATCGATGGGGACGGCGAAGATCGACTTCCGTCGCGCCGACTTCCCGTACGGCGGCGTGGAGATCGAGGTGCAGGTCTCGGCCAGCACCGTGCGCGTGCAGCTGGGGGACGGTGTGCAGCTCGACCGGAGCGGCCTGGAGACCACGGGGTGGAGCTCGGTGAAGGACCGGGTTTCCGGTGTGGGCCGGACCGGAACCCCCGTGGTGGTGCTGCGAGGTTCGTTGGCGGGCATGAGCTCCCTCGTGGTTCGTCGCTGACCGCACCGGGAGCGCTGTCGCGCGCTACGGTGGGCGGAAGGAGAAGATGCGATGGCTGACGTGTGGGATCTGGTGCATGCGGAGCGCCATGCGCTCATCGCCTTCCTGGAGGGGATCGACGACGCCCTGTGGGACACGCCCTCGCTGTGCGCCGGTTGGCGGGTGAGAGACGTGGTGGCGCACCAGATCTCCACCGCGCAGGTCACGAGGATCGGTTTCCTGCGATCGATGGCGCTGGCCCGCTTCGACTTCGACCGCGATAACCGGAACGGCGTGGGCCGCGAACTCGGGCCCGCCGCCGCGATGCTCGACCGCTTCCGCGCGGTCGCCGACCGCACCTCCGGGCCGCCCGCGCCCCTGGACACGCGTCTCGTGGAGGTCGTGGTGCACGGCGAGGACATCCGGCGCCCGCTCGGCGCCGTCGGCGACTATCCCGCCGAGGCGGTCGAGCGCGCGCTGCGCCTGCAGGCGCGTACGAGCACGGGAATGGGCGGGGCGAAGCAGCATCTCACCGGCTTGCGGCTGCGCGCCACGGACGCGGACGTCACCCTCGGGGAGGGCCCGGAAGTGGCGGGTCCCCTGTTGGCGCTGCTGCTCGCGATCAGCGGGCGCACCGTCGCCCTCGACGAACTGGACGGCGATGGCCTCGCGGTGCTCGCGGACCGCGTGCGCTGACAGTGCGTCACTGCTCCCGATACGCGGTGAGCACTTCGCGGACGGAGGCGTCGACCGCCTCGTGCCCCACGCCGAGGTCGGCGAGGATGCGCGCTCCCGGACCATCGCTCTCCGCCAGGATCCCGAGCAGGACGTGCTCGGTCCCCACGTAGTTGTGGCCCAGGCGCAGCGACTCCCGCAGGATCATCTCCACCGCCTTCCGGCCGGCGGGGGCGAACGGGATCACCTCGGGAGCCTCGCCGCCCGATACCGGAACGCGTTCGCGCACCGCGTCTTCGGTGACACCACGGGCCAGCAGGAGCCGTGCGGCGATTCCCTCCGGCTCACGGAACAGCCCGAGCAGCATGTGGTCGGTGTCGATCGCCGCGCTGCCCGCGGCCCGGGCCTCCTCCTGCGCGGCGACCACCACGCTGCGCGCGCGCGGCGTGAACCGGGAGTACGGCGATCCGCTCGCCTCGATCAGCGCCGACGGGTCGATGCTCGGCGGCACCGCCCGCTGCTGGGCCGCCTGCTTCGTGACGCCCATGGACGCGCCGATCGCCGTCCACGTGGCTCCGCTCCGCCGCGCCTGGTCCACGAAGTGGCCCACGAGATGGTCGGCGGTCTCGCCGAGATGCGCGGCGACCGCGACGGCATCGCCGAGGTGGGCGAGCGCGTCGCCATCGGGGTGCAGGGCGTGCACGGTGCGGATGAGTGCGTCGAGGGTGAAGGGATCGTTCTCGGTCATGCGTCAATCATGGATTGACGCTCCCGTTTCTGTCAACCTCGCATTGACGATTCGTGCGAGGGTTGAGTGGGTTCGGAGGCCGGAGCCGGGAAGGGGTTCCCCTCCCCGGAGGACGGGGCTACGGTCGGTGGATGACTGCCATCATCATCGTCGGTGCGGGACTTGCAGCCGCGAAAGCGGTAGAGGCACTACGGGATCTGGGGCACGACGGGCCCCTCACCGTGATCGGCGCCGAGGAGCACCTGCCCTACGAACGCCCACCGCTGTCCAAGGACTACCTCCAGGGCAAGGCGGAACGCGACAGCGTGTTCACCTTCGACGAGGCCTGGTACGCGGACCACGACGTCACTCTGCGGACCGGCGTCCGCGCGACCTCCGTGGACCGGGAGGGGCGCACCGTCGGCCTCGATACCGGGGAATCGCTGCCCTACGATCGCCTGCTCCTGGCCACCGGATCCCGCGCGCGGCCCCTCCCGGGGGCGGACGGCGTGCACTACCTGCGCACGCTCGGCGACAGCGACGCGCTGCGCACCGTCATCGCCGCGGGCGGCCACCTCGGTGTGGTCGGCGGCGGGTGGATCGGGCTCGAGGCCGCCGCCGCGGCCCGCGAGGCGGGGCTCGACGTGACCGTCGTCGAACCGGCGGACCAGCCGCTGCTCGGCGCGCTCGGCGCCGAGCTGGGCGCGGTGTTCGCCGACCTGCACCGTGCGCACGGCGTGGACCTGCGCACCGGGGTCGGGGTGCGCGCCGTCGAGCCCGGCGGCCGGGGCCTGGTCCTCGAGGACGGGACCGCCATCGCGACCGACGCCGTGCTCGTCGGGATCGGGGCGATGCCGAACATCGAACTCGCGGAGGCGGCCGGCCTCGACACCGCGGAGGGCGGCGTGGCCGTCGCCGCCGGGCTGCGCACCTCGGACCCGCGGATCTTCGCCGCGGGCGACATCGCCGCTGCCGAGAACCCGACGGTGGGTTCCCGTGTGCGGGTGGAGCACTGGGCCAACGCGCTCAACCAGCCGCGCGTCGCCGCCGCCAACATGCTGGGCGGCAGCGAGGTCTACGACCGGCTGCCCTACTTCTTCACGGACCAGTACCAGCTCGGCATGGAGTACCTCGGGCTCTCCACCGGCTACGACGACGTGGTGATCCGCGGCGATCTCGACGCGCTCGAGTTCGTCGCGTTCTGGCTGCAGGAAGGGCGCGTCCTCGCCGGGATGAACGTCAACGTCTGGGACGTGGGCGACGATGTGCGGGAACTGATCACGTCCCGCCGCACCGTCGACCGCGCCCGCCTCGCCGACCCGGACGTTCCCCTCGCGGAGGTCTAACCGAACGGGTCGAGGCTCAGGCCCGGCGAACCCGCCGCGCCACCCGGTAGATCCCGTACAGCACCAGAAGAACTGCGGCCCAGGGCAGTACGGCGCCCACGACCACCAACAGCCAGCGCCCGGCGGCGAGCAGCGCGTCCCAGCCGTCCCGCAGGCCGCCGGAGAAGCCGGACCGGTCCGCGGTGACGGTCGGCTTCTCGACGGTGACCGTCACCGTCGACAACGCGACCCGCTCGCCGATCGACGTCCGCCGCGCCTGCAGGCTCTCGAGCTGTTGCTGGCGGCTGGTCAGCGCCGACTCCGCGGCGATCACCTGATCCGTCGAATCGGCCCGCGCGAGGATCGCGGTGAGCCTGTCGACCGACACCTGGGTCGCGCGGATGCGGGCATCGAGGTCGACGACGGTGCCGGTCACGTCCTCGTGCTCCAGCCGGACCGTGCCTACCTTCCCGAGCCCGCCGACCGTCTCCACCAGCTCGGTGACCTTGTCGTTGGGCACCCGCAGTCGCAGCGTGGCGCGGGCGTCCTCCCCGCCGGTCTCGGTGCGCTCGTCCACCCTGCCGCCGAGCCGCTGCGCGGTCGCCGCGAGCTCGCGGGCCACGGACGCCGGGTCGCTGTTCGTCACGGCGACGGTGCCGGTGGTGATCACCTGCCGGTCCGCCGGCGCGGTGACCGGGGTCGACGGTGCCTCGGGTGCCGTGGTCGGTGCCGCGCCGGGCGCCGGGGCGACCGCCGCCGCGTCCGCGCCGCCGGTACCGAACTCACGGGCGGCGGTCGGGGCCGCGGGCGCGGACTCGCTCGAGGTGCCGCCGAACTGGCTCACCACGACACCGCCGCCGACGGCGATCACGGCGACGGCGGCCGCCGCTGCGACGAGGCCCGCGGTCCGCCGGCCCCGGCTGCGGCGCCGGGCCCGCAGGTCGTCGCCGACCTCGGCCATCACGGTGGACCGCATGGCGGCGAGCCGGTCGTCGGTCAGGATGTCGTCGGGTGTGATCCGGGTGGTCATGACTGCTCCCTCAGGGTGCTCAGGTCGGCGCGCAGGCGGGTGCGCAGCCGGGAGACGCGGTTGCGCACGGCCGCGTGGGTCACGCCCACCTCGGCCGCGGCGCGCTCGTAGGTCTGTTCGTCCTCGACGCAGAGGCGGTACAGGCGCTGGTCCGTGGGGGAGAGGGCGCTCACCGCCTCCGCGATGAGGCCGTGGACCTCCGCGGCGAGCACCTCGTCCTCCGGTGACGGGGCGGTGCCCGGCGGCTCCGAGTCGGTGAGCGGCGCCGATCTGTCCCGCACCGTCGCCAGGCGCCGCCCCGCGTTGAGCGCGGTGAACCGTGCGGTGGCGAGGAGCCACGGGAGCACCGACTCGTCCACGAGCCGCACCGCGTCGATGCGGCGCCACAGCGTGACGAAGGTGTCCTGGGCGACCTCCTGCGCGGCGTCGGCGTCGCGGAGCACGGCGTAGGCCTGCCAGTAGACCGGCCGCACGTGCCGGTCGTGGATCTCGGCGAACGCAGCCCCGTCGCCGGCGGCGGCGCGGGTGAGCAGCGCCCGGTCCGCGGACTCGTCGGTTCTCATCGTGGACGTCACACCCCCTGATGTCGCCGGGTCGGGCGATCGTCTCACCCGCCGGGGCGGTGCGCTCAGAACCGCAGGTGGATGCCCTGGCCGTCGACGTTCACCGTCACCGCGGCCAGGTCGTCCACCTGGGCGTCGGGCGAGAAGCGGGCGGCGCCGGGGCCGACGCCGACCACCCGCATCCCGGCGGCCCTGCCCGCGGCGATGCCCGCCTCCGAGTCCTCGAACACGATGCAGTCGGCGGGGTCGACGCCGAGCAGTGCGGCACCGCGCAGGAACCCCTCCGGGTCGGGCTTGCTCACGCGCACGTCCTCCGCGGTCACCCGCACCGCGGGCATCGGCAGGCCCGCCGCGCCCATGCGGGCCGTCGCGAGCGCGACGTCCGCCGACGTCACGAGCGCGTGCGGCGCACCGTCGAGCGCGGCCAGGAAGGGGCCCGCCCCGGCGACGGGCAGGACCCCCTTGACGTCGGCCGTCTCCTGCGCCAGCAGCGCGCGGTTCTCGGCCAGGTTGACCTCCGCCGGGCGGTCAGGGAGGAGGACCGCCATCGTGGTGTGCCCCTGCCTGCCGTGCGCGACCGCCAATACCTGCGCGGGATCGAGGTCGTGCTCGCGCGCCCACCGGGTCCAGCACCGCTCCACGACGGCGTGCGAGTCGACCAGGGTGCCGTCCATATCGAGCAGCAGTGCGCGGCCGGTGAGCATGCGTTCCTCCTGGGATGGGCTACGGGCACCACGATACGGACGGGGCCGCCGCCGGCGCGCTCACCGGGCGACGACGAGGTCCCGGGTGAGTTCCGTGATGCGGGTCGCGCCCGCGAGGCCCATCGCGTGCCGCAGCTCCTCCCAGAGCCCCGCGAGGAGTGCGGCTACGCCGTCGGCGCCCGCGTCGGCCAGCGCCCACAGCACGGGGCGGCCCACGAACACGGCGTCGGCGCCCAGCGCGAGCGCCGCGAGCGCGTCGAGTCCGGAGCGCACGTCACCGTCGACCAGCACGGGCACGGCCCCGCCCACGGCGTCCGCGACGTCCGGCAGGGCGCGGGCGGGCGGCACCGTTCGGCCCAGCTGCCGGCCGCCGTGGTCGCTGACCCAGACCCCGGACGCCCCGGCGTCGATGCAGCGGAGCG
>JBEBXD010000032.1:0-41449 GCA_040391845.1 Tsukamurella paurometabola
GCCGGCGCCCGGTGTCGATGCGGCGCGGGTCGTGCGCCAGGGCGAGCGCGGACAGGTGCCGCGCGGAGCCCGGCCCGAGGAGCGACGCGAGCCGCCGCTCGCCCAGCTCGGCGATCTGTCCGACGGTGACGATCCCCGCCTCGTGCAGGCGGGCCTCGGTCTTCGGGCCCACGCCCCACAGGCGCCGGACCGGAAGCGGGTGCAGGAACTGCAGTTCGGTGCCGGGCCGGACCACGAGCAGACCGTCGGGCTTGCCGACCGCGCTGGCCACCTTGGCGAGGAACTTGCTGCGCGCCACCCCGACCGAGATCGGCAGGCCCACCTCCGTGCGGACCCGCTCGCGCAGGCGCTCGGCGATCCGCTCCGGGGTGCCGCGGATGGCGGCCAGGCCGCCCACGTCGAGGAAGGCCTCGTCGACCGAGAGGCCCTCCACCAGGGGGCTGGTGTCCCGGAAGATCTCGAACACGCGCCGGCTGGCCTCCATGTAGGCCTCGAAGCGCGGCGGCATGGTGATCGCGAACGGGGCGAGCGCGAGGGCCTCGCGGTGCGGCATCGGCGAGCGCACTCCCTTCGCCTTGGCCTCGTAGCTGGCGGCCAGCACCACGCCCGAGCCCACCAGCACCGGCCGCCCGCGCAGCCACGGGTGATCGCGCTGCTCCACCGAGGCGTAGAACGAGTCCAGATCGGCATGGAGGATCGTGGCCTCCGTGCGCCCCGGCCGATCCGTTCCCATGCGGGCATTGTGCGCGTCGGCACCGACAGGTTCGGACGGCCCGCACGGCCGTCCGGCGTTCGCCCGGCGGCGCCGCCCGCGGGTGGCTAGCATCGGGGGGATGGAGTCGCCCGAGACCGGTACTCCTGCGACGATGAGGGCCGTTCAGCTGGTCGGGCACGGCGGGCTGGACGCACTCGTCCATCGCGAGGACGTGCCCGTGCCCGCGCCCGCCCACGGCGAGGTGCTCATCGACGTGCACGCCTGCGGGATGAACAACACCGACGTGTGGGTGCGCGAGGGCGCGTACGGCACCGAGACCGACCCCGGCTCCGTCTCCACCTGGCGGCGCGGCCGCTCCACGCTGACCTTCCCCCGGATCCAGGGCGCCGACATCGTGGGCCGGATCGCCGCGGTCGGGGAGGGCGTGGACCCGGCCCGCGTCGGCGAGCGGGTGATCGTCGATTTCAGCATCTACAACCGCCCGGAGGGCGACGAGAGCCTGGCGGACATCGACTACATCGGGCACGGCCGCGACGGCGGCTACGCCGAGTACGTCGCGGTCCCCGCCGAGAACGCGTATCGCACCGACGCCGCGATGACCGACGCGGAGCTGGCCACCTTCTGCTGCGCGTACCTCACGGCCGAGCAGATGCTCGATCGCGCCCGATTGTCCTCGGGGGAGCGCGTTCTGGTGACCGGCGCCTCCGGCGGCGTGGGCTCGGCGATCGTCCAGCTCGCGCGGGTGCGCGGCGCCGTCCCGTACGCGGTGTCGAGCCGCGGCAAGGAACGGGCGCTCCGCGAGATCGGCGCCGAGGACGTGGTGGTCCGCGACGACGGCACCGACCTCGTGGCCGCGGTCGAGCGGGCGGTGGCCGCTCCGGTGGACGTGGTCGCGGACCTCGTCGCGGGTCCGATGTTCAACGACCTGCTGCGGATCCTGCGGCCGGAGGGGCGCTACACCACCGCCGGCGCCATCGGCGGGCCGGTGGTGCAGCTGGACCTGCGCACGATGTACCTGAAACAGCTGGAGCTGCACGGCTCCTCGCAGGGGACGCGGACCGCGTTCCGGCGCCTGCTCGGCTACATCGAGTCCGGCGCGATCCGGCCGCTGCTCTCCGCGACGTTCCCGCTCTCGCGCATCCACGACGCCCAGCGGGCCTTCATGGCGAAGTCCTACGTGGGCAAGCTGGTCGTGGTGCCCGACCGCCACTGGGCGGAGACGGGCGCGTCCCGTGCTGCGCCGTGAGCGGTCCCTCGAGCTGATCGACACCCAGTCCGGCGGCGACGTCAGCCGGATCGTCGTCGCGGGGATCGGTCCGGTCCCGGGCCCGACGGTGCGCGAGCAGGCCCGGTACCTCGCCCGCGAGGGAGACGGGCTGCGCCGGCTGCTGCTCTCGGAGCCCTACGGCGACCCGGCGATGTCGGTCGACCTGATCGTGGCGCCCTCGCACCCCGAGGCGCAGGCCGGGTACATCATCATGGAGGCGATGGGCTACCCGATGTACTCCGGGTCCAACACCATCTGCACCGCCACGGCGCTGCTGCAGAGCGGCGCGATCGGCATGCGCGAGGGGGAGCAGAAGGTGGTGCTGGAATCGCCCGCCGGCCTGGCGCGCATCGACGCGGTGGTGCGGGACGAGCGGGTGGAGTCGATCACCACGCGGGGCGAGCCCGCCTACGTGGAGCGGGAGGGGCTCACCGTCGACGTGCCGTACTACGGGCGGGTCCGCTACGACCTGGTGTGGAGCGGCGCCCACTACGCCGTGATCGACGCCGGCGAGCGCGACTTCCACCTGACCGCGGACGAGCAGATCGCGCTCACGGCGTTCGGCGACGCGTTCGTGCGGGCGGCCCGGCCCGACCTGGAACTGCAGCACCCCGACCTCGGCGACGTGGGGCCGCTGCCCTTCGCGCACTTCTGCGGGCCGGTGCGGCGGACCGGCCAGGGGCGGTTCGAGTCGCGGTCCGCGACCTACGTGCACCCCGGCGTGCTGTGCCGCAGCCCCACCGGCACGGGCACGTCCGCGCGCCTGGCGCTGATGCACCGGCGCGGGGAGATCCGGGCGGGGGAGTCACTCGAGACGATCTCGCCCCGCGGCAACCGGTTCGTGGGCAGCGTGCTCGGTACGGGCCGGGTGGGGCGGTACCCGGCGCTGCACTCCGCGATCACGGGGCAGGCGCGGCTGATCGCGCACTCGCGGCTCGTGGTGGACCTCGAGGACCCGCTCGTGGACGCCTCCGACCTGGAGGGACTGCTCAGCGGGACCGGATAGCGGGAGGCGCATCGACCGGCAACTGACTTTAGAGTAAGGTTACTCCAAAGTCAGTTGCTGAGAGCCTCACCGAGGAGTCGCACATGAGTACCCTCCTGATCACCGGCGCCACAGGATTCCTGGGCCGGCGCATCGTCCCCCTGCTGCTCGAGCGCGAGCCCGACGCCGTGGTGCACCTGCTGGTGCGGCCGTCGTCGGCGTACAAGCTCGACGAGTGGCGCGCCCGCTGGGGCGATCGCGTGCGGCCACTCCTCGGGGACCTCGGCGCGCCCGGCCTCGGCCTCGACGCCGAACCCGAGGGCATCGACGCCGTCCTGCACCTGGGAGCGATCTACGACATGGCCGCGAGCGCCGCGGAGAACGACCGCGTGAACGTCGAGGGCACCCGCGCCGTGATCGACCTCGCCCTGCGGGCCGGCGCGGAGCTGCACCACGTCTCCTCGGTGGCGGTCGCGGGCGATCACCGGGGGCCGTTCGGCGAGGACGACTTCGACCTCGGGCAGGGCTTCCCCTCGCCGTACCACCGAACCAAGTTCGAGTCCGAGAAGCTGGTCCGCGAGGCGGACGGCCTGCGCTGGCGCGTGTACCGTCCGGCGATCGTGGTCGGGGACTCGCGCACCGGCGAGATGGACAAGATCGACGGGCCGTACTACTTCTTCCGCCTGTTCGACGCCCTGCGCCGCATGCCGTCGGGCCTGCCGATGGTGCTGCCGGACACGGGCGACACCAACGTGGTACCGGTCGACTACGTGGCCGAGGCGCTCGTGGAACTCATGCTCCGCCCGGATGGGACGGGACGGGTGTACCACCTGGTGAACCCGGAGCCGCAGAGCGTGCTCGAGGTGTACCGGGCCGTCGCGCGCCCCGCCGGAGCGCCCCGCGCCGTCGGCAGGGTCCCGCGGCGCGTCGTGGACCCCGCGCTGCGGGTGAGCGGCGCCGGCCGCGTCGGCGTCCTGCGGGACACCGTGCTCAAGCAGGCGGGAATCCCGCCGAAGGCGTTCGAGAACCTCGGCTTCACCGCGACCTACACCTCGGAGGCCACCCGGCTCGCCCTGCGCGGCACGGGGATCGAGGTGCCGCCCCTGCGCGAGTACGGGCCGCGCTTGTTCGCCTACTGGCGCGAACAGCTCGATACCAGCCGGCTGCGGCGCCGCGACCCGATCGCGGGCCGGCATGTCGTGATCACGGGCGCGTCCTCCGGGATCGGCCGGCAGACCGCGATCGAGCTCGGCGAGCGCGGCGCCCGGGTGATCCTCCTGGCGCGGGGCGGGGCGGAGCTGGAGGCCACCGCCGCGCAGGTGCGCGCGAGCGGGGGAGAGGCGGCCACCTACGTGTGCGACGTGACCGACGGCGACGCCGTCGACGCCGTCGTGGCCCGGATCCTCGCCGACCACGACCACGTGGACTACCTGATCAACAACGCCGGCAGGTCCATCCGGCGGTCGGTCAAGGCGTCCGTGGGTCGGATGCACGACTTCGAGCGCACCATGGACGTGAACTACTTCGGCGCGGTCCGCATGATCCTCGCCCTGCTCCCGCACATGCGCGAGCGCGGCTTCGGCCACGTGGTCAACGTCTCCAGCATCGGCGTGCTGGTGACCGGGCCCCGGTTCGCCGCCTACGTCGCCAGCAAGGCGGCGCTGGACGCCTTCACCGAGATCGCCGCCGCCGAGATGCTCTCCGACCACGTCACCTTCACCAACGTCCACATGCCACTGGTCCGGACCGAGATGATCGCGCCCACCGAGGCGTACGACGATGCGCACGCCATCAGCCCGGAGCGCGCCGCGCGGATCATCCTGCGCGCCATGCGCAACCGGCCCACGCGGGTGAACACGCCGCTCGGCGCGATGGGAATGCTCGGCCGCACCTTCACCCCGCGGATCACCCGGCGGGTGCTGCACCAGGACTACCTCACCACCCGCGACTCGGCGGCGGCGAAGGGGGTCACCGCCTGACCGGCGGACCCGCCGCGGCCGCGGGATTGCGATCAGGTCGAACGGAATCCTCGCGCCCGGCAGCGCCTCGGGTGTTGACTGGCGTGATGGGATGGGTGGCGGTGTTCAGGCGCGTGGGTGTCGCCGTCCTCACGCTGTTCGTGGCCTCCCTTCTGATCTTCGCCGTACTCCACGCGATCCCCGGTGATCCCGCGGTCGCCCTCGCGGGCGCCGACGCGTCGCCGGCGACGCTCACCGCGCTCCGACACGAACTCGGGCTCGATCAGTCCCTCGCCGCCCAGTACCTGCACTGGCTGGGCGGCGCGATCACGGGCGACCTCGGCACCTCGTACGTGATCGGCGGACGCATCGACGCGCTGCTGGCCGACGGGCTCAGGAACACGGCGGCCCTGGGGATCACGGCCCTCGTGCTGGCGGTCGTGATCGCGGCGGCGCTGTCCTTCGCGGCGGTCGCCTCCCCCGCCCGGTGGCTGCGTTCGGCGGTCGCGGGATTCGAGGTGATCGGCATCGCGGTGCCGCCCTTCGTGACCGGCGTCGTGCTGGTGGAGCTGCTGTCGGTGGTCTGGCCGGTTCTTCCCGCCGGAGGCACGCCCCCGCGCGGCTACACCGCCGATCCCGGGATCACCCTGCAGTACCTCCTCCTGCCCGCGTTGTGCCTGGCGATCCCGGTGGCGTCGACGCTCACGCGGTTCTTCTCCGAGGCGCTGCGCACCGAATGGGCGAAGCCGTACGTCCTGACCGCCCGCGCGGCCGGCGTACCGTCGGCGCGCATCCTGGTGCGGGGGGCGGCGCGCAACGCCCTGCCCTCCGTGGTCACCGTGTTCGGCATCCAGGCCGGGCAGCTCCTGGGCTCCGCCGTCCTGGTCGAGGCGATCTTCGCGTGGCCCGGGCTCGGTCAGCTGCTGGGGCAGGGGATCGCGGCGCGCGACTATCCCGTGGTGCAGGCCGTGCTCCTCCTCGCCGTCACCGTGTTCATCGCGATCGCTCTGCTCACCGACGGCGCGTACCGGCTCCTCGATCCCACCCGGAGGTCCGCGTGAAGGCCCCGCGCACCCTCGTCGTGGGATCGGTGATCCTGGCGGTGATCGTGGTCGCGGGCCTGGCGGCGCCGCTCCTCGCGCCGTTCGACCCGCTCCGGCAGATCCCGGGGGCCAACCTGCTCCCGCCGGGCCGCGAGCACCTCCTGGGCACCGACGAGCTGAACCGCGACGTGCTCAGCCGCGTGCTGTACGGCGTGCGGACCAGCCTGATCGTGATCCTCAGCGCGGTGCCGCTCGCGGCACTCGTGGGCGTGGTGCTCGGCCTCGCCAGCACCGCGAACCGGGTCGCCGACACACTCCTCGCGCGCATCTCCGACGTGGTCCTGGCGTTCCCCGCGCTCATCCTCGCCATCCTGCTCACCGCGCTGCGCGGACCCGGAACCGCCACCGTGATCCTCGCCATCGCCATCGCGGAGGCCCCCGTCTTCCTGCGCCTCACCCGAGCGGAGGTGCTGCGGCTGCGGGGTGCGGCGTTCGCCGAATCCGCGCGCATCGCAGGGGCGTCGCCCGGCACGGTCCTGACCAAACACGTCCTGCCCAACGCCCTCGAGCCGCTCGGGGTCCAACTGGCGCTCGCGCTCTCGCTGGGGGTGTTCGTGGAATCGGGGCTGAGCTTCGTGGGCGTCGGCGTGCGCCCGCCCACCCCGTCGCTCGGCTCGGTCCTCGCCGGCGCCGTGCACAACTGGGACGCCAACGCCGCGTACGCCTGGGGTCCGCTCGTCGCGATCGTGGCGCTGTCCCTGGCGCTGCTGCTGGTCGCCCGGGGGTTCGCGGGGTGGCGGCGATGACGCTCACCATCAGCGGCCTCACGATCACCGGCCCCGACGGCCGCGTGCTGGTGAACGGGCTCGATCTCGCGGTGGCCGAGGGGGCCATCGTCGCCCTCGTCGGCGAATCCGGCTCGGGGAAGTCGCTCACCGGGCGGGCGGTCCTCGGCCTGCTGCCGGACGGATTCCGCGCCGACGGCAGCATCGAGCTCGCCGGCGAGCAGGTGATCGGACGGCCCGACCGGGAGCTGCGCCGGCTGCGCGGGCCGGGCGCGGCGCTCGTCTTCCAGGAGCCGCAGTCGGCGCTCAACCCGTCCCAGCGGATCTGGCGGCAGATCCACGAGGTGCTGCGCGCGCACCGCTCGGTCACCCGGGCCGAGGCGCGACGGCGCACCGTCGAACTGCTCACGGACGTCGGCATCCCCGACCCGGAGCGGCGGGCGCAGCAGTACCCGCACCAGCTCTCCGGAGGGCAGAAGCAGCGCGTGGTGATCGCTCTCGCCCTCGCCGCGGAGCCGAAGCTGCTGATCGCCGACGAGCCGACGACGGCGCTCGACGTGACCGTCCAGGCGCAGATCCTCGACCTGCTGCGCGGCCTCCGCGACTCCCGCGGCCTCGCGGTGCTGCTGATCTCCCACAACCTGGGGGTGGTGGCCGACCTGGCGGACGAGGTGACCGTGATCCGGCACGGCGAGGCGATCGAATCCGCGCCGGCGCGAGAACTCTTCGCGCACCCGCGGGCGCAGTACACGGCGGACCTGCTGGCCGCTGTGCCGCGCCTCCCCGACGCCGCCGCGGAGCCCCTGCAATTGCCGAAGGCCCCCGAGCGGCCCGTCGTCCGCGTCGAGGGCCTGACGGTCGAGTTCGACGGTGCGCCGGCCCTCGACGGGGTCGACCTCACCGTGGCCCCGGGCGAGGTCGTCGGCCTCGTCGGCGAATCCGGTTCCGGGAAGACGACACTCGGGCGGGTGCTGCTGGGACTGGAGAAGGCGACCTCCGGTGTCGTGGAGGTCGACGCCTCGAGGCTGGCGCTCATCCACCAGGACCCCTACGCCTCGCTCGATCCGCGCTGGGACGTGGGCAGGATCGTGGTGGAGCCCCTGCACATCGCCGGGGAACGCGACACCCGCCGGCTGCGCGAGCGCGCCGCCGACCTGATCGACGCGGTGCGACTGCCGTCGGAGGTGCTGCGGCGCAGGCCCCGCGACCTGTCCGGCGGGCAGCGGCAACGCGTGGCCTTCGCCCGCGCGCTCGCCACCTCCCCGGAGCTGCTGGTCGCGGACGAGCCGACCAGCGCCCTGGACGTCTCCGTGCAGGCGAGTGTGCTGGAGCTGTTCCGGGAGCTGCACGCGGACTTCGGCTTCGCCGCCGTGTTCATCACGCACGACCTCGGCGTCGTCGGCGAGGTGGCCGACCGGGCGGTGGTGCTCCGGCGGGGACGCGTCGTGGAGCACGGGCCGGCGACGACGCTGCTCACCGCACCACGATCCGAGTACGCGCGCGAGCTGCTCGCCGCCGTACCGCTCCCGGATCCGGTGGCGCAGCGGGCACGGAGGGAGGAGGAGCGATGACCGGAGTGAGCCGTCGCGCCGTACTACTGGGCGCGCTGGGGATCGGGGCCGCGGGTGCACTCTCCGGATGCACGTCCGCGGTGCGCCAGGCGCGAGAGGCGAACGCCGCCCCGGGATCGGCCGGCGGCACGCTGGTGCTCGGCTCGCTCACCGACATGGATCCGAAATCGATCTACAGCCAGTCGGTCACCACGATGGCGATCGGACTGCTGGTGTGGGACACCCTGATCCGCTACGACCGCGGCACGCGCACGCCCCGGCCGTCGGTGGCCCGCGCGTGGGAGAGCGCACCGGACGGCCGGAGCCTCACGCTGCACCTGCGCGACGACGTCCGGTTCCACACCGGCCGGCCCCTCACCTCGAAGGACGTGGCCTACGCGGTCTCGGTGTACGCCTCCGACGCCGCGGGCTCGCAGCTGCAGGCCGCCGCCAGGGCCGTGATCGCGGTCGAGACCCCCGACGTGCACACCGCGGTCCTGCGGCTGGCGAAGCCGCTGCCGAACATCTTCGACCTCCTGGAGTTCATGCTCCTGCTCGACTCCGAGTCCCCGGCCCAGCTGCGCGCCGGCACGGACTTCGTCGGCACCGGACCGTTCCGGTTCGACGGCCGCGAGGTGGCCGCGAACGCGCGGTTCCGGCGCAACGACGACTACTGGCGCGGCCCCGCCCGGCTCGACGGCGTCACGCTGCGGGTGGTCCGGGACCCCGGCGCCCTGCTCACATCGATCCGTGCCGGGCAGTCCGATCTGGTGCTCGACGCCGCCCCCGGGGCGCTCCGCCAGTTCCGGGACCCGTCGCTGTACCGGATCACCACGGGCGACGTCTTCGACGCCGCGTACTACGTGGGCGCCAACGTGACCGCACCCGGACTGTCGGATAAGCGGGTGCGCCAGGCGATCTCGTTCGGGGTGGATCGCGAGCGGATCGCGAAGGAGGTGTTCTCCGGCGTCGCGCAGCCGAGCTCGGCGCCGTGGGCGCGCAGCTCACCCGCGTACGACGCGGGCGCCGCGCAGCGCTACCGCAAGGACACCGGCCGCGCACGCGCCCTCCTGGCGGAGGCGGGCGGCCCGGGCACGCTCACGCTGAGCTACCCGACGGGGCTCGCCGTGGCGCCCTCGATCGCGGCGATCGTGCAGAACGACCTCGCGGAGGTGGGCATCGACGTGCAGCTCGACCCCCGCGAGCAGGCGAGCTTCTCGCCGTTCCTCAAATCCGGCAGGCACCAGTTGTGGGTGGGGCCACACGGATTCGGCCAATCGGACCCCCTGACCCTGGCTGGCGGCGCCGCACCGTTCAAGCCCGCGGGCAACCTCTCCAAGTACTCCGACCCCGCGTACACCGCGCTGGTGACCCGCCTGGGCGAGGAGTCCGCGGACCGCTCGAGCGTGCTCCGGGAGTACACCGAGTACCTGTTGGATCAGCAGTTCATCATCGATCTGGTGATCTCGCCCGCCACCTACGTCTCGCCGGCGCGCGTCAAGGGCCTGGACTGGAACCTGTACAAGTACATCGACCTGCACGGCGTCACAGTCCGCTGATCACAGCCACCGGTAGCGCACCTCGGGCCGGCCGCGGCCGCCGTACTCGGTGACCCGATCGCACAGCCGGTCGTCGGCGAGGCGCTCGAGGTAGCGCCACGCGGTGACCCGTGACACCCCGGTCCGGGCGGCGACCTCCGCGGCGCCGATCGGCCCGTCCGCGCGGCGCAGGGCGCCGGTCACCGTCTCCAGGGTCGACGGTGCCAGCCCCTTCGGCACGGCGGGCGCCGCCGGCGCCTCGCGGAGCGCGGCGAACGCGGCGTCCACCTCCCGCTGCCCAACGTCGTCCCCGCTCAGCGCGTCCCGGAACGCGAGATAGCGGTGCAGCCGCTCCGCGAACGCGGCGAACGTGAACGGCTTGATCAGGTACAGGATCGCGCCGCTCGCCATCGCCCCGCGGACGGTCCCGATGTCTCGGGCCGAGGTGATCACCATGACGTCCGGGCGCGGCTCCACCCCGGTCAGATCCGCCGCGAGCTCCAGGCCGCTGCGGTCCGGCAGGCCGACGTCGGCGAGCACCAGGTCCACGGGCCGGCCGGCGACCGCGGACCGTCGGGCCTCCTCGAGTGCGGCGCCCGCCGTGCCCGCGATCCCGGCGACCTCGAAACCGTCCACGCGCCGCACGAATTCGGCGTGCGCGCGGGCGATCCGCGGTTCGTCGTCCACCACCAGAACCCGGATCGTCATCGTCCCCCTCCCGGCAGACGCACCGTCACCGTCGACGGGGCGCGCCCGGCCACGATCGTGCCACCCGCCTGCCGCACCACCTGATCGACCAGCGCGAGGCCCAGCCCGCCGCCGTACAGCCGGCCGCTCCGGTCCTTCGTGGTGTAGCCGCGCGTGCGTGCCCGCGCGAACTCACCGGCGGACATGCCGGGTCCGCTGTCGGTGACCCGCAGCTCCCAGTCGCCGTCCGGGCCGGACGCCGAGACCTCCACCCAGCCACCGGGTCCCGCGGCGTCGACCGCGTTGTCCACGAGGTTCCCCAGCAGCGTGAGCAGCGCCGCATCGGGCAGCGGTGCGCGGGCGAGGTCGGTTCCGTCCGCCACGGTGAGCTCGACGTCGAGCGCGGCCGCGGCGGCCGTCTTCGCCACGAGCAGCGAGACCGCCGACGGCGCCGGATCGCCTGCGAGCCGGTCGATCAGCCCCTGCGAGGCGGAGCGGTCCGCCACCGCCAGGTCCGCCGCGGCCTCGTCCTCACCGAGCTCGATCATCGTGACCACGGCGTGCAACCGGTTCGCGTGCTCGTGCGCCTGGGTGCTCAGCGCCTCCGCGAGCGATCGGGCCGTGTCGAGTTCGCCGAGCACCGTCTGCAATTCGGTCCGGTCGCGCACCGTCAGGACGGTACCCAGCGGGCCCGTCGGACCCGTCACCGGCCGGCGGTTCACCAGCAGCACCCGGGTCGCGGTCACGTGCAACTCGTCGGTGAGGTCGGCGGCACCGCGCAACGAGGTCGGCAGATCCGCCTGCCGCACATCGCCGTCCGGTAGCTCCAACAGCCGCCGCGCCTCGTCGTTGACCACCCGCGCCGGCCCGTCGGGGGCGTCGGTGTCGAACACGAGCAGGCCCTCGGACAGGGTGTGCAGCACGGCGTCGTGATGCTCGTACAGGCCGCGCAGGTCGTGCGCGGACAGCCCCAGCGTCTGCCGGCGCAGCCGCCGCTGCGCGAGCGCCGACAGCGCCACCAGCAGCAGCAGCGCCGCCGCCACCACCGCGAGGATGCGGGGCAGCGCGTCGCGCACCTGATCCCCGAGCCGGGCGCGGGTCACTCCGGCCGCGACCAGCCCGACCAGCCCGCCCGACCCGTCGTACACGGGCGTGACCGTGCGGATCGACGGCCCGAGGCTGCCGGCGTACGTCTCGGTGAAGGTCTCCCCGGCGAGGGCGCGGTCGATCGTGCCCGTGAACTTCTCGCCGATCTGCGCGGGATCGGCGTGGCTCAGGCGCGTCCGGTCGGGCCGCATCACCACCACGAAGTCGAGCCCGCCGAGCCGTCCCACCCGTTGGGCGATGGGCTGCATCGTCCTCCAGCCGTCGGGCACGGCGAGCGCCGCCACCGTGGACGGTGACGCGGCCAGCGCCACGGCCGCGGCCCTGGTCTGTTCCCGTGCGGTGCGGTCACCGTCGTCCCGCGCCTGGGTGATGAGCAGCCAGGACGCACCCACGGCGATCGTCAGCAGGGCCGCCACCTGGACGAGGAAGGACTGTGCGGCGACACTGCGGGTTCGGTTCCTCACGTGAAGACGTTTACACAATGAACACAAGCTGTGCGCCGGATCACATTTCTCGCAGTATCGTTGCACGGCTCGTAACCATCGACAAGGAGGACGCCGTGGCGGCTCAAGGAAAACGCGACAGGACGCACTGGCTGTACATCGCGGTGATCATCGCGGTGGTGGCGGGTGTGATCGTGGGCCTCGTGGCCCCCGAGTTCGGCAAGAGCCTCAAACCGCTCGGCGACATCTTCGTCAGCCTGATCAAGATGATGATCAGTCCCGTGATCTTCTGCACCATCGTGCTCGGGATCGGATCCGTGCGCGCCGCGGCCAGCGTGGGCAGGATCGGCGGACTCGCGCTCGGCTACTTCATCGGCATGTCCACGTTCGCGCTGGGCATCGGCATCGTGGTGGGCAATCTGCTCAAGCCGGGGACGGGGCTCGGCATCCATCCGGACCCGGCCATCGGCGCGAAGTACGCGGACCAGGCGCACGCGGCGGGCGGCACCTGGGGATTCGTCCAGGGAATCGTGCCGGAGACGCTGTTCTCGGCGCTCACCGCGGGCAGCGTGCTGCAGGCACTGTTCGTGGCGCTGCTCGTCGGCTTCGCACTGCAGGCGATGGGGTCCGTGGGCGAGCCCATCGTGCGCGCCGTCGGGCTGTTGCAGAAGCTGGTGTTCCGGGTGCTGGTGATGGTGCTGTGGATCGCGCCCGTCGGCGCGTTCGGTGCCATGGCCGCCGTCGTCGGCGCGACCGGTTTCGACGCCGTGATCCAGCTGGGCTGGCTGATGCTGGCGTTCTACATCACCTGCGTGCTGTTCGTGTTCCTCGTGCTCGGCACACTGCTGCGCCTCGTCACCGGCCTCTCGGTGTTCAAGCTGGCGAGGTACCTCGGTCGTGAGTACCTGCTGATCGTCGCCACCAGCTCCAGCGAGTCCGCCCTGCCGCGGCTGATCGCGAAGATGGAGCACGCGGGGGTGGAGAAGACCACCGTGGGCATCGTGGTGCCCACCGGCTACTCCTTCAACCTGGACGGCACCGCCATCTACCTCACCATGGCGTCGCTGTTCATCGCCGACGCGATGGGCTCGCCGCTGAGCTACGCGGAGCAGTTCTCGCTGCTGCTGTTCATGATGATCGCCTCGAAGGGCGCCGCGGGAGTCACCGGCGCCGGCCTCGCCACCCTCGCCGGCGGCCTGCAGAGCCACCGCCCGGAGCTGCTCGGCGGCGTCAGCGTGATCGTCGGCATCGACCGCTTCATGTCGGAGGCCCGCGCCCTGACCAACTTCTCCGGCAACGCGATCGCCACCCTGCTGATCGGCAAGTGGACCTCGACGGTCGACCTGGCGCAGACCCACAAGGTGCTCGACCGGCAGGACCCGTTCGACGAGGCCACCATGGTCGACGACCACGCCGATCCGGAGCCCGTGGGCGCCGCCGCGCACTGACCGCCACCGCCGATTGAACACTGTTACTGTCCACCGCGACCCGCGGATTCGTGGACAGTAACAGTGTTCAATCGCGGAAGGCGGCGCGGACGCCCTCCTCGGTGAGGCCGTAGTCCGCGAGGGAGTAGGTGTGGTTCGGGCGGCGGGCGCCGGAGCGGCTGGCGTCGTGCATCGACCGCATCGAGGCGCGCGCCGCGTCGGTCAGCTCCAGGCCGAACGCCCCGTAGATGTTCCCGACGGTGCCGAGGGGATCGGCCACCAGGTCGCGGTAGTCCACGTCCACGAACTGGTGCCCGCGCCCGGCGGCCGTGTGCCTGGCCCGCGCGTCCTCGAAGGCGGCGAGGCCGCGGGACCACGTGTCCAGCTGGTCGGTGCCGATCGTGGCACCGGTGAACACCGTGGACCAGCCCTCGGTCGCGTGCTGCGCCAGCGAACACACGGACGCGATGATCGTCTCGGCCGGGCGGTGGCACTGCACGACGAGCGCATCCGGGTACACCTGAAGCACTGCGTCCAGCGCGAACAGATGGCTCGGGTTCTTCAGCACCCACCGCTTGCCGGGATCGTTCATGCCGATCAGCTGCAGGTTGCGCTTGTGCCGACGGTACGCCGGGGCCCAGTCCCGCCCGGCCAGCCAGGCCGCGTACGACGGGATGTGGGCGAGGCACTCGTAGGAGACGGAGTGCACGGACTGGCGCAGCAGCTGCCAGCACTCCTCGACCTCCGACGCCGACATGTAGTGCAGGCCCATGAACTCCGGGTGCTCGGTGTGATGCTGCGCGTACTGCTCGTCGAGCATCCGGTAGACGGGGTTCTCGGCCCAGCTCTCGCGCGGGGGCCGCGCCTGCGGCACCTCCGCCAGCCACATCTGCAGGCCCTGGTTGCCGGGATCGGCGTCGAGCAGCCGGTGCAGCGCGGTGGTGCCGGACCGGGGTAGGCCGGTGACGAACACGGGCCGGTCGACGGTGACGTCCGCGTGGCCGGGGTTCGCCGCGAACGCCGCCTCGCTGATCAGCCGCGCGGAGAGCGCGCCGCGCAGGAACACCCGGGAGATCTTCGACCCGGTCTCGGTGAGCCCGGCCTCGTCCCGGTAGGCGTCGAGCAGCACCTGCAGGGCCTCGCGGTAGCCGTCCGACGGGTCGCCGAAATCGCTCAGCCCGGTGCGGCGCGAGGCGGATTCGTGCAGATCGTCGACGGTGCCGACGCCGCGGTGGATGCCGGATCCGTTGTTAGACATGGAACTCTCCGCAGTTGACGTCGAGCGTCTGGCCGGTGATGCCGGACGCGAGGGGCGAGGCGAGGAACAGCACGGCCGAGGCCACCTCGTCCTCGGTGGGCAGGCGCCGCAGGTCCGAGTTCCTCGCCGCGTCGGCGTAGTCCTCCTCGACCGTGACGCCCTTGGTACTCGCGCGGTACTCGAAGTAGGCCTTGAGCGTGTCGCCCCAGATCCAGCCCGGCACCACGGAATTGATCCGGATGCCCTCGGGTCCGAGCTCGGTGGCGAGCGACTGGGCGAGGGCGAGCTGCGCCGTCTTCCCCGCCTTGTAGCCGCCGTAACGCAGGTCCGAGTGGCGGATCACCATCGAGTTCACGTTCACCACGGCGCCGCCGGCTCCGCCTGGATCACCGGCACCGCAGGCCGCCGCCGCGGCGAGCCCCTCGCGGAAGGCGAGGACGGTGCGCAGCGCGCCGAGCGCCATCAGGTCCACGCTCTGCAGGATGTGCGCCGGGTCGGTCTTCGTGAGGCGCTGCATCGACGGATAGGTGAAGGCGTTGTTGATCACCGCGTCGACGTGCCCGAAGCGGTCGTGGACCTGCGCCGCGAGCGCGGCGAGCGAGTCTGTGTCCGTGATGTCCGCGGGGATCGCGGCGACGGATCCTGCTCCCTGACCGCCGATCTCGTCCGCCATGGCCGCCAGCCGTTCCGCGTTCCGCGCGACGAGGACCACGCGGGCGTCCTCCGCGGCGAACCGCCGGGCGAGGGTGGCGCCGAGCGCCGGCCCGGCGCCCGCGATGACGACGACCCTGCCGCCCAGGCCGAATCCGGTGCCTGCGGGCATCAGCCCACCATCCTTTCGCCGATGAGCCGCTGCCGCTCCGCGATCCGGGCCCGCCACGCCCGCGTGTCGATCCGGTTCGCGTCGTGGAACGGCAGGTGCTGTTCGAGATCCGCGAGCGGAACCACCGCGGCGGTGGGTCCGTCCGCCTCGGTCAGCGCCCGTCCGGTGCGCTGCCAGCGGAACTGCAGGTAGCCGCGGCGGTGCCCGAGCGTCTCGATCCAGTTGCCGACGCCGGGGTCCTTCTCGGCGACCACGATCCGGATCATCCCGTCCGGATCCACCTGCGCCTGTGCGCCGTTCAGCGACGTCTGGTGGTTGATGTAGTCCAGCGAGATGTACCACAGGCTGCCGAGTTGGAACCCGAGGTAGGGCGCGTCGCCGCGGGGCACGGTGAGCACCAGCGCCTCATCGTCCGAGAGCGCGTAGTGGCCCACGGAGGAGAACTGCGTGGCGAGCCCGCCGGGCGTGAGCCGCGGCGCCGTCAGCGTGTTCACCGGGAGCGGATCGTAGAACCACTTGGGGAACTGCAGCCACGTCTTCACCCGGTTCACCAGTTGCCGGCCCGCGGCGGCGTACCGCTTGGCCATGAGCTCCGCGGTCACCGGAGCGGGCGCGGTCCCGGCCGTGTCGGCGCGCGCGATGGCGAACGTGCTGCGGCGCGCCGACCAGTCGTCGAACACCTCCCGGATCACCAACTGCGCCGTGCCCGCCGGCAGCCGGTAGTAGGAGCCGGGGACCGGCTCGCCGGGGCCGAACCGCACCTCGAACCGGCCGTCCGGGCCGACGGTGAGCTCGCGGTCGTCGAAGGCGACGGTGCTGGCGGGCACGTTCTCGTCGGTGTACTCGCCGCCGCCGAGCACCTGGAAGCTGATGTCACAGGTGGTCCCGCGGCGGCCGGTGACCACGTACTCGTGCGCCCCGTCCACGCGGGTGCCGAAGTACAGGGTGTCCGGGTTGTCCAGCCCCATCTTGGTGAACGGGCCGGTGCCGCTGAGCAGGAACGGATGCTCCTTCTCGAAGTGGAAGCCGCCGTGCACGCACGCGGCCACGCCCTGCGCGAGGTACTGCAGGCCCTCGAGGAGATCGGCCTCGGTCTCGATGTGCGGTGCCGCGGCCACCAGTGCCTCGGCCTCGGCGATCGCCGCCGTGAGCGGTTCGCTGTACATCCCACCTCCGATAGTGGTACAAATATGGACCAACTTGGTAGAACCTGTTCCAGACCGTAGGCGTGAGGATCGACGAGTGTCAAGGGAGTGTCGATGACGGATCCGCTGCAGCCCCCGGACCCGGCGGGGCGGATGTCTCCGGCGGACTCGACGGGGCGGACCTCGCCGCCGACGGCGCGGGTGCTCGCGGTCCTCGAGTTCCTCGCGCGGCACGAGCGGGAGCGGTTCGGCCTCTCCGAGCTCGCGCGCCGCGTCGGGGTGAGCAAGCCGACCTGCCTCGGCATCGTCGCCACCCTGGCCGAATCGGGCTACGTCCTGCGTGACGACCGGGACAAGACGTACCGGCTCGGCCCGGCCCTCATCCCGCTCGGCCGGGCCGCCCGCGCCTCGCTGCGCGCCGACCCCGCGGGAGGCGACGTCCTGGCCGGGCTGTGGGAGGCGTTCGGCCACCCGGCCTCGCTCTCGGGCGTGGTCGGGGACCGGGTCACGGTGCTCGACGTGGCCGTGGACCCCGAGCGCCCGGCGATGGTCACCGTGGGGGACGGCTACCCCTTCACCCCGCCGATCGGGCTGATGTACGTGCTGTGGGACCGCACGGGCCGGCTGGAGCGCTGGCTCGCCCGGGACCGGATCTCGGGCGACGGTGACCGGCTCGCCCGGGTGATCGAGACCTGCCGCGCCGACGGCTACCTGGTGGAGCTGCTGACCCCGGCGGGGCAGCAGCTGCACCGCCTCATGGCCGGGGTGCCCAGCGACATCCCGGCGGAGCTGCGCGCGCTGCTCGGCGAGGTGGTCGCCGGCATCGGCGACCGCGTTCACCTGCGCGGCGAGGGCGACGGGTCGGGCGGGACGCAGAACGTGAGCGTGATCTCGGCGCCGGTCTACGACGGCGACGGCGCGCAGGCGATGGTCGCCAGCCTGTACGTCAGCGCCGAGCTGGACGAGGCGGGGATCGCCGCGCGGGCCGCCGCCCTGGTCGCCGCCGCCGACCGGATCACCGTGCGGATCGGAGGGCGCAAGCCGGGGCGGTGAGGCCGCGTGCCGGGGCCGTTGACAGGCGCGAGAACGCGTTCTACTCTGCGGATCAGAACTGGACCGATATGGTCCAAATATGAACCGGAGGTGCGTGTGCAGGTCGCGACGGATGGGGCCGGGCCCGCCACGGACCACCTGCGGGCACTGGAGGCCGAGGCGGTGTACGTCTTCCGTGAGGTGGCCGCCACCTTCGAGCGCCCCGTGCTGCTGTTCTCCGGCGGCAAGGACTCGGTGGTCATGACGCACCTGGCCGCCAAGGCGTTCTGGCCCGCCCCGATCCCGTTCCCGGTGCTGCACATCGACACCGGGCACAACTTCGACGAGGTGCTCGCCTTCCGCGATCGCCTCGCGCGCGACGCCGGGCTGCGGCTGGTGGTGGGGCGCGTGCAGGACGACATCGACTCCGGTGCCGTGACGGAGGAGACGGGGCCGGGCGCCACCCGCAACCGCCTGCAGACCGCCACGCTGCTCCGCACGATCGGCGAGCACCGCTTCGACGCCGCGTTCGGCGGCGCGCGGCGCGACGAGGACAAGGCGCGGGCCAAGGAGCGCGTGTTCAGTTTCCGGGATCGGTTCGGACAGTGGGATCCCCGGGCGCAGCGACCCGAACTGTGGAACATCTTCAACGGCCTGCACCACCGGGACGAGCACATCCGCGTGTTCCCCCTCTCGAACTGGACCGAGCTCGACGTCTGGCAGTACATCGCCGCAGAGTCGATCGCGCTGCCGGGGCTGTACTACGCCCACGAACGGGTGGTGATCGAGCGCGACGGGATGCTGCTGTCCGTGGGGCCGCTCGTCGCGCCCCTCCCCGGCGAGGAGCCCCGCCGCCGGACCGTGCGGTTCCGCACCGTCGGCGACGCGACCTGCACGGGCGCGGTGGAATCGGACGCCACCACCCCCGAGGCCGTCGTGGCCGAGATCGCCACGACCCGGATCACCGAGCGCGGCGCGACCCGCGCCGACGACCGGATATCGGAGGCGGGTATGGAGGACCGGAAGAAGGAGGGTTACTTCTGATGAGGTCGCGGATGTCGGTGAGTGGCGCGGCGGCCGCGGAGTGCGGAGAAGGGTACTTCTGATGGAGATCCTTCGTATCGCGACGGCGGGCAGCGTGGACGACGGCAAGTCGACGCTGATCGGGCGCCTGCTCTTCGAATCGAAGTCGGTGCTCGAGGACCAGCTCAGCGCGGTCGCCGCGACCACCGCCGCCCGCGGCGACGAGGGGGTGGACCTGGCGCTGCTCACGGACGGCCTGCGGGCGGAGCGGGAGCAGGGCATCACGATCGACGTGGCGTACCGCTATTTCGCCACGGCCACACGCAAATTCATCCTCGCCGATACGCCGGGGCACGAGCAGTACACGCGCAACATGGTGACCGGCGCGTCGACGGCGGACGTCGCGCTCATCCTGGTCGACGCCCGGCACGGGCTCACCGCGCAGTCCCGGCGGCACACCTTCCTCACCTCCCTCCTCGGCGTGGAGCACATCGTGCTGTGTGTGAACAAGATGGACCTGGTGGGCTTCGACCGCGGCCGGTTCGATGCGATCCGCGCCGAGTTCGCGGAGTTCGCCGCGAAGCTCGAGGTGCACGACGTGGAGGCGATCCCGGTCTCGGCGCTGTTGGGCGACAACGTGACGGAGCGGTCGCCGAACACCCCGTGGTACGAGGGCCCGTCGCTGCTGTACCACCTGGAGAACGTGCACGTGGTGAGCGATCGGAACCTGATCGACGCCCGCCTGCCCGTGCAGTACGTGATCCGGCCGTCCGGCAGCGACTTCCGCGGGGTGGCCGGCACCATCGCCTCCGGCGCGTTCGCGGTGGGCGACGAGGTGGTCGCGCTCCCCTCGGGGTTCGCCACCACGGTGGCCGAGCTGTACCGGCCCGGCGGCGCGCCGGCGGACCGGCTGGAGGCGGGCGAGGCCGCGTGCGTGCGGCTCGCGGATCACCTGGACGTGGGCCGCGGCGACGTGCTGTGCCGGCCCGCGAACCGGCCCCAGTCCGCGACCGAGCTGGACACCACCGTGTGCTGGTTCTCCGATACGGCGACGTTGACCCCGGGCGCCGAGTACCGGATGCTGCACGCGCACACCGCCGAACCGGTACGCGTGGAGGCCCTGGACCACCGGCTGGACACGGGTACCCTGCACCGCGACCGGGATGCGACGCAGTTGGGGCTCAACGACATCGGGCGGGTCCGGCTCACCGCGCGCCGGCCGGTCCTGTTCGACCCGTACCGCCGGGGCCGCACCCTGGGCAGCTTCGTGCTGGTGCACCCGCAGACCAACGAGACGGTCGCCGCCGGGATGATCACCGGGCCCGCCCTGCGCGCGAGCGCCGTGGTCTGGCACGGCGCAGCCGTGCGGCGCGAGGACCGGGCGAGCCGGGGCGGCACCGTCTGGCTGACGGGGCTCTCCGCCTCGGGCAAGTCGACGGTGGCGTGCGAGCTGGAGCGGCTCCTCGTCGCCCGCGGGATCCCCGCCTACCGGCTGGACGGCGACAACCTGCGGCACGGCCTCAACGCCGATCTCGGCTTCTCGGCCGCCGACCGCACCGAGAACGTGCGCCGCGTGGGCGCCGTCGCGCAGCTGCTCGCGGACGCCGGCGTGATCGCCGTCGCCTCGCTGATCAGCCCCTACCGGGAGGACCGGGACCGGATCCGCGCCCAGCACGAGGAGGCGGGCCTGCCCTTCCTGGAGGTGTTCGTGGACACCCCCATCGATCTGTGCGCCGAGCGCGACCCCAAGGGGATGTACGCCAGGGCGAGGGCCGGCGAGATCCCCGAGTTCACCGGCGTCAGCGCGCCCTACGAGGCGCCCGAACGGCCCGAACTGGTGCTGCGGCCGGAGGACGGCGAACCCGCGGAGCAGGCGGTCGTGGTGCTGGACCGACTGCTGAAACTCCGGTCGTGAATCGCCCGTCTAAGCTGTACGGGTGCACGTAGACACGGTGACCCACGCCGCCTCCACGCCCGATGTCGACCAGCCCTACCGGGAGCTCGGACTAGGGGACGACGAGTACCAGCGGATCCGCGAGATCCTCGGCCGCCGCCCCACGGACGCCGAGCTCGCGATGTACTCGGTGATGTGGTCCGAGCACTGCTCCTACAAGAGCTCCAAGGTGCACCTGCGCTACTTCGGCGAGACCACCACGGACGAGATGCGGTCCACGATGCTCGCCGGGATCGGCGAGAACGCCGGCGTCGTGGACGTCGGCGACGGCTGGGCCGTGACCTTCAAGGTCGAGTCGCACAACCACCCGTCGTACGTGGAGCCCTACCAGGGCGCGGCCACCGGCGTCGGCGGCATCGTCCGCGACATCATGGCCATGGGCGCCCGGCCCATCGCAGTGATGGACCAGCTGCGGTTCGGCCCGGCCGACGCGCCCGACACCCGTCGCGTGCTCGACGGCGTGGTGCGCGGCGTCGGCGGCTACGGCAACTCCCTCGGCCTGCCCAACGTGGGCGGCGAGACCGTCTTCGACGCCTCCTACGCGGGCAACCCGCTGGTCAACGCGCTCTGCGCCGGAGTGCTGCGCACCGAGGACCTGCACCTGGCGTTCGCCTCCGGCAAGGGCAACAAGATCATCCTGTTCGGCGCCCGCACGGGCCTCGACGGCATCGGCGGCGTCTCCGTGCTGGCGTCGGAGAGCTTCGACGCCGACGAGAAGCCGAAGAAGCTGCCGTCGGTGCAGGTGGGCGACCCCTTCATGGAGAAGGTGCTCATCGAGTGCTGCCTGGACCTCTACCGCGAGAAGCTCGTCGTGGGCATCCAGGACCTCGGCGGCGCCGGGCTCTCCTGCGCCACCTCCGAGCTGGCCGCGGCCGGTGACGGCGGCATGCTGATCGACCTCGACCAGGTGGCGTGCCGCGCCGAGGGCATGAGCGCCGCGGAGATCCTCTCCTCCGAGTCGCAGGAGCGCATGTGCGCGGTGGTGACCCCGGAGAACGTGGACGCGTTCATGGCGGTGTGCGCCAAGTGGGACGTGCTGGCCACCGTGATCGGCGAGGTCACCGACGGCGAGCACCTCGTGATCACCTGGAACGGGGAGACGGTCGTCGACGCGCCCGCCCGCACCATCGCGCACGACGGCCCCGTCTACCAGCGCCCGGTGGAGCGGCCCGCGTTCATGGACGAGGTCATCGCGAACACGTCCGCCGGCCTGCGGCGCCCGGAGACCGACGAGGAGCTCCGCGCCACCGCGCTGGCGATGATCGCCTCGCCCGCGCTGTGCTCGCGCGCCTTCATCACCGAGCAGTACGACCGCTACGTGCGCGGCAACACCGTCCTGGCCGAGAACGCCGACGGCGGCGTCATCCGCATCGACGAGACGACCCAGCGCGGCATCGCGCTCTCCACCGACGCCTCGGGCCGCTACACCTACCTCGACCCGTACACGGGCGGCCGGCTGGCGCTGGCCGAGGCGTACCGGAACGTGGCCGTCACCGGCGCCACCCCGAAGGCCGTCACCGACTGCCTGAACTTCGGTTCCCCGGAGGACCCGGGCGTCATGTGGCAGTTCCAGCAGGCGGTGCACGGCATCGCCGACGGCTGCGTCGAGCTCGGCATCCCCGTGACCGGCGGCAACGTGAGCTTCTACAACCAGACCGGCACCACCGCGATCCTGCCGACGCCGGTGATCGGCGTGCTCGGCGTGATCGACGACGTGCGCCGCCGCATCCCGACGGGGCTCGGCACCGAGCCCGGTGAGACGCTGTACCTGCTGGGCGAGACGCACGACGAGTTCGACGGTTCCATCTGGGCGCAGGTCGCGCACGACCACCTCGGCGGGGTGCCGCCGCGGGTGGACCTGCAGCGCGAGAAGCTCCTGGCCGACGTATTGACCGCCGCCTCCCGCGACGGCCTGGTCTCCGCCGCGCACGACCTGTCCGAGGGCGGCCTGTGGCAGGCCGTGGCCGAGGCCGCGCTCGCCGGCGAGACCGGCTGCCGGCTGCTGCTGCCGGAGGACGCGGATCCGTTCGTGCAGCTGTTCTCGGAGTCGACGGGGCGAGTGCTGGTCGCGGTGCCCCGCACCGAGGAGACCCGCTTCGCGGCCATGTGCGCCGCGCGCGGCCTGCCCGCCACCCGGATCGGCGTGGTCGATCAGGGCAGCGACTCCGTCGAGGTCCAGGGCCGGTTCGGCGTGACGCTCGCCGACCTGCGCGCCGCGCATGAGGGCACCCTGCCCGCCCTGTTCGGCTGATGGGCGGGGCACCGTCGGGGGAGGCCTACGCGCCCGCCCCCGCCGAAGGCCTGCGCGCCGGCCTGCGGGCCCGGCACCTGATCATGATGAGCCTGGGCTCCGCGATCGGGGCGGGACTGTTCGTGGGCTCCGGCAAGGGGATCGCGCTCGCGGGGCCCGCCGTGCTCGTCGCCTACGCGGTGGCGGGGCTCGTGGTGATCGCCGTGATGCGGATGCTCGGCGAGATGGTGGCCGCGGACCCGAACCCGGGCGCCTTCTCCTACTACGCCGGCCGCGCGCTCGGGCCCGGCGCCGGGTTCGCCGTGGGCTGGCTGTGGTGGGTGCAGCTGTGCCTGGTGGTGGCCGCCGAGGCGGTGGCCGCCGCCACGATCCTGAACGGTCTGCTGCCCTCCGGCCCGCCGGTCTGGGTGTGGGCCCTGGTCTTCATGATCGCGCTCACCGGGCTGAACCTGGCCGGGGTGCGCGGCTTCGGCGAGTTCGAGTTCTGGTTCTCGCTGATCAAGGTCGTCTTCGTCGCGCTGTTCCTCGTGGTGGGCATCGGCTTCCTTCTCGGCTGGACGTCCGCGCCCTCACCAGGTTTCGGCAACCTCGCGGACTTCGCGCCGCACGGCACCGGCGGGGTGGTCGCCGCCCTGCTGGTGGTGGCGTTCGCGTTCGGCGGCATCGAGATCGTGGCCGTCGCCGCGGCCGAGACCCGCGACCCCGAGCGGACCGTCGGGCGTGCCATCCGCGCCACCGTCTGGCGGATCCTGGTGTTCTACGTCGGCAGCGTGGCGGTGATCCTGCTCGCCCTGCCCTGGGACGATCCGGCGGTGGCGGCCGAGCCGTTCGTGGCGGTGCTGAACGCCGCCGGGCTTCCCGCGGTGGGAACGGTGATGGGCGTCGTCATCGTGGTGGCGCTGCTGAGCTCGCTCAACGCGAACCTGTACGGCAGCAGCCGGATGCTGTTCTCGCTCGCCGAGCGCGGCATGGCGCCCGCGAGCGCGGACCGGGCGAACGCGGCGGGCGTGCCCGTCCCCGCGGTCCTCGCCAGCTCGGCGATCGGCTTCCTGGCCGTGCCCGCCACGTACGTGTGGGGCTCCGAGGTACTGGACCACCTGCTCTCGGTGGTGGGCTCCACGCTCATCGTGACGTGGCTCGCGACCATCGCCTCGCAGATCGTGCTGCGCCGCCGCGCCGAGCGCGCGGGAACGCCGCTGCCGCTGCGGATGTGGGGCCACCCGTACCTGTCGTGGGTCGTCCTGGTGGTGCTGCTCGGTATCGTGGTCCTGGCGATCGCGAACGACGGTGTGCGGGGCCAGGTGCTCTCGACGGCGGCGGTGGTGCTGCTGCTGTGGTTGGCGGGGACGCTGCACGCGCGGAGTCAGGCGCGCCGGGCGTCCTTGGACCGGTAGAGCCCGGCGTCGGCCGCCCCGATCAGGGCCTCCACCGAGGGACCGACCTCGGCGGTCGTCGTGGCGCCCACGCTCGCGCCGATCCGTACGGCGTGCGCCCCGGCGCCGCCCTCCGCGGGTAGCTCCACGGGCGTGGACAGCGCGCGGTGCACCAGCTGAGCCGCGTCACCGGGACGGAACGGCGGGGGGACGAGCACGGCGAACTCGTCGCCGCCCACGCGGTACACGGTGCCCACCCCGGCGAGGGCGCTGCTGATCCGCGCGGCGGCGGCCACCAGCAGCTGATCGCCGACGGCGTGCCCGAGCCGATCGTTGATCGCCTTGAAGCCGTCGAGGTCGACGAGGCAGAAGCCGATCGCGACCGGGGACCCGCCAGCGAGGTCCTCGCCGAGCCGGCGCCGGTTGGGCAGCCCCGTGAGCGGATCGTGATGGGCCAAGTGGCTCAGTTGCGCGTGCGTCGCGCGCAGTTCGGTGACGTCCTGGCCCACGCCCACCAGGAGAGGCGGACGATCGCCCTCCGCGGGCACCCGGCTCAGAGCCCACCGACCGACGCTGGCGTCGCCCAGGAACCGCAGGCTGTGGTGCTCGAGGAACCGGGTGACGCTCTCGTCCGCGTCGGCGAGGTGGCGCAGGGCCCGTTCGACGGTGCGCGCATCGTCGGAGAGCAGGGGCCGCACGTCGTCGCCCGCGGGGCCGAGCAGCGCCTCGTTGGCCTCCATGAGCCGCATCATCGCCGGGTTCGCCTCGAGCACCCGGCCGTGCTCGTCGGCGACGAAGACGGGGGAGCGGGCGTGCTCGAACATCACTTTGTGCCGGGCCTCGGCCTGCCGCGCGCCCTCCTCGGCGGATCGCCGGGCGAGCTGCGCGGCCCGCTGCACGACGGCCTGGCCGTCGATGATGCGGCGGGTCAGCGCCTCGGCGTAGCCGGCGGTGTACTCCGCGAGGATGAGGCCGGCGCGGCGCCGCATCTCCGCGGTCGGCTCGCGCACCAGCGCGTCGGGGAGGGTGGCGATGGCCCGGCCGCCGGCGCCCGCGCCCGCGGGCACCGTGATCTGCAGGGACACCAGGAGCCGGCCCATGTCGCGGCCCACCGCCGGATCGAACTCGCCGGCGCCGAGCGCGGCGATCACGGACTGGAAGGCGGTCAGCAGCTCCGCCCGCACCACGGACGCGGGCAACGGGAGGTACACGTCGTCGGCGATGGACATGAGGAACTCGTCCACCAACACGGCGACGACGGACTCGCCGCGGGCGAGGAAACCCAGCGGCGACGGCGATTCCGCCATGGCCCTCCTCGTTCGATCTCGTTCGCCGGAGTCTACGCGCGCCGGTGTCGTCGGCTAGATTCGACTGTGCAATGACGAACACCGATCCGGCAGCCGCGGCCGGGAAGAACTCGCTGGACATGGACCGGCCGAACGGGGCGCGGCTCTACGACTACTTCCTCGGCGGCACCGGGTACCTCCCCGCCGACCGGGAGGCCGGCGAGGAGATCGCCCGGGAGGCGCCGCACTGGGCGCTCGGCGCCCGCCTGAACCGCACCTTCGCCCGCCGCGCCGTGCAGACGATGGCGGCGGCCGGCGTGGACCAGTTCCTCGACCTGGGCTCGGGGATCACGGCGGGCGGGGCCGTGCACGAGCTGGCCCGCATCGTCCGCCCGGGCGCGCGGGCGGTGTTCGTCCAGCGTGAGCCGATCGCGTTCGAGCTCGGCCGGCAGCTGATCGGAGACGATCCGCTCGCCGCGGTACTCAACATCAACCTCGCGGACGTCGACGCGGTGCTGGCGCACCCGGCGACCCGCGAGCTGATCGACTTCGACCGCCCCGTCGGCCTGTTCGCGGTGGGCGGGTTCGTGTTCATGTCCGACGAGGACGATCCCGGCGGCCTCCTGGCCCGGTACCGTGAGCCGTTGGCCCCGGGCAGCATGATCGCGCTCTCGCACGTCTGCGACGATTCCGCGCACCCGCAGATCGCGGCGGAGCTGCACTGGGTGCGCCGCCGCTACGAGCGCACCGCCTCGCCCCTGCACGTGCGGTCCCGCGAGACGATCCTGTCCTGGCTGGACGGCACGGAGCTGCTGGACCCCGGGCTGGTGCGGTACGGGCGGTGGCGCCCGGAATTCCCGCTCACCGAGGCCCAGCGGCTCTGCGACTACGGCTACGTGGGCGTCGGCCGGGTGCCCTGAGCTCCGGCCTCACACCTCCCAGGTGTGCACCGGGTCGCCCTCGTGCATCAGCTGGACGTAGTCGGCGAGCATGCCGCGCAGCGCGTCCGCGCGGGAGTCGCCGGCGGCCTCGCGCGCGGCGACGGCGGCGCGCTGCCAGGAGGAGCCCGTCTGCCGCGCGATGCACCGGCCCTCCAGCACCTGCAGGTACCGCTCGCGCGACTTCGAACCGACGCCGTACGCCTCGAGGCCGGCGTCCATGAGCGGCAGGAGGCGCCGCAGCACCAGCTCGTCGGGCCGGATCCAGCCCACGTTCGGCCAGTACAGGCCGGCGTCGAAGGCGTCGCGGGCGCCCGAGTGCAGGTTCTCCGTCGCGGCGTCGAAGCTCATCTGCGTCCAGATCGGACGGTCCGCCTCCACGAGCGAGCGCACCACGCCGTAGTAGAAGGCGGCGTTGGCCATGGTGTCGATCACCGTCGGCCCCGCGGGTAGCACCCGGTTCTCCACCCGCAGGTGCGCGTGGCCCTCCACCACGTCGTACACCGGGCGGTTCCACCGGTACACCGTCCCGTTGTGCATCCGCAGCTCCGGCAGCTCGGGCGAGCGGCCCGCGCTCACCTCCTCCAGCGGGTCCACGTCACTGCACACCGGCAGCAGCGCCGGGAAGTATCGGGTGTTCTCCTCGAACAGGTCGAAGGTGGAGGTGATCCAGCGCTCGCCGAACCACACCCGCGGCCGCACGCCCTGATTGCGCAGCTCGATCGGCCGGGTGTCGGTCGCCTGCTCGAACAGCGGGATGCGCGTCTCGTGCCACAGTGCCTTCCCGGCCAGGAACGGGGAGTTCGCGGCGATCGCCACCTGCACGCCGGAGATGGCCTGCGCCGCGTTCCAGTGCGCCGCGAAGTCCTCCGGCGCCACCCGCAGGTGCAACTGCAGCGAGGTGCACGCCGCCTCGGGAAGGATGGTGTCCGAGGTGATGTCGAGCCGCTCGCCGACCACGGCGCCCGGCAGCGGCGCGCCCTCGATATCGATCTCGATGTCCTCGCCGCGGGCCGCGAACACCTGCTCGTTGAGCAGGTCGTAGCGCGGGTTCGCGGAGAACCACTGCTTGCCGAAGTGCTCCTCCTCCAGCGTGGGCAGCATCCCGATCATCACCAGCTGCGAGCCCGCCGCGCGGGCCCGGCCGTCCGCCCGGTTCAGCGAATCCCGCAGCGAATCCTCGAGGTTCTCGGTGCTCTGATCGACGAACGGCCTCGGCGCAACGTTGATCTCGATGTTGAACTGGCCGAGCTCGGTCTGGAAGTCCGGGTCGGCGATGGCGTCGAGCGCCTCCGCGTTCGCCATCGCGGGTTCCATCGCGTCGTCGACCAGGTTGAGCTCCACCTCCATGCCCAACAGCGGTTCGGGCGGCGCTCCGTCGTCCGTGAACAGGCCCTCGGCCAGCATGCGGGCGATGGCGTCCGTTCCGCGCTGCACCTGGCGGCGGAACCGCATGCGGTCCTCGCGCGTGAACACCCTGGCATCGACATCGGCACCCATGCCCGAAGCGTGACAGACGCGGGCCCGGGGGGTGCGGCGAATCCGCGTATCCACCGGGGCCCCGCGCGAGCCGGTTGACTCGGTATTCACGTCAGCGCACTTCTGCTAGATTCGACCCGAGAATCCGACATCCGGGAGGAACCGTGTCCCTGCGCCGCACCCGCTCCGCCGCTGCCGTCTTCGCCGCCGCCGCGGTGGCCGCCTCCGTCGCGGTCCCCGCCGCCGGGGCCGATCCGGCCGGCAGGCCCACCACCCCCGCGGCGCGGCTGCTCCTCGCGCAGGGCGAGTTCCCCGCCGGGTACACCGTGGTCCCGCTGGACCGCAACCGGTTGAGCGGCGTCCTGGGCGACGTCGGCTCCGCCCTCTCGACCGCGAAGGTGACCCCGGCCCACTGCGGCGCCGCGCTCTCGCAGGGCGGCCTGATGGGTGCCGCCAAGAACGTTCCCGTCGTGGTCGCCGCCAACCGCGGCACCCGCCAGGCCGTCTCCGAGGCGATCGCCGACGCGGGGCAGAGCCGGACGCCGCAGCGCGGCTGCGAGAAGGTGCACGTCGAGATCGGCAAGGTGGGTGACGACATCGACGCGATGGTGCTGGACGTCGCCACCACCGCGGTGCAGCTCCCCGGCGCGCCGCGGGGCGCGGTCGCGGTGCTCGTCCGCACCACCGGCACCATCACCGCCGAGGGCCGGACGGAGCGCAGCGACCAGCAGCAGCTGCTGGCCTTCGCGACGGTCCGCGGCTACGCGGTCGCGGTCTCCGGCAGCGCCGCGGGCCCGGGCGCGGCACCCGACCGCGCCGCGGTGGCGCAGACCCTCACTGCCGGCGTGAACAAGGTGCGCGCCGCGAAGTAGCGCCGCCCCGTCAGATCGCGAGGATCGGCAGGTACCGCGCGATCTCACCCGCGCGGGAGCCGCTGGCCGTCAGCGCGGCGGAGGCCGTCGCCTCGTCCATGCCGAGCAGGCCCGTCGCGAGCCGCAGCCACACCCGGGGCGGGCACTCCACGACGTTCGGCGGGGTGCCGCGGGTGTGCCGCGGACCGTCGACGCACTGGACCGCCACGAAGGGCGGCACCCGCACCTCCACCGACCCGCCCGGGGCGTCCTGCGCCAGCGTGCGCGCCGTGGTCCGCACGGCGGCGGCGACGGCGGCGCGCGGGGGAGTGGGCGCGTCGTCGTCGGTCAGCCACGCCCGGACCGCCAGCACCGCGGCGCGCATCTCCGCCGGATCGACCCTCTTCGCCACGGGAAACCCCCTCTCGCCGGGAAGAAACCTACTCGCCGATTCGTTGCCGCTGGCGGATCGGCCCTACAATCGTCGGTAGGCCACGCCCCCAGCCCCAGGAGTCAGCCGTGCAGCAGCTTCCGCTCAGCGTCGTCAACAACGGAAATCCCCCCGGCGACGGCGAGGAGCGTGAGCCCCGCGAGGAGTGCGGCGTCTTCGGCGTCTGGGCCACCGGGGAGGACGTGGCGAAACTCTCCTACTACGGCCTCTACGCCCTGCAGCACCGCGGCCAGGAGGCCGCCGGCATCGCCGTGGGCGACGGCCAGCAGGTGCTGGTGTTCAAGGACCTGGGCCTGGTCAGCCAGGTGTTCGACGAGCAGACGCTGAGCTCGATGCCCGGCCACGTGGCCATCGGCCACTGCCGCTACTCGACCACCGGCTCCACCACCTGGGAGAACAGCCAGCCGATCTTCCGCACCACCAGCGCGGGCAACGGCGTGGCGCTCGGCCACAACGGCAACCTGGTGAACACCGCCGAGCTCGCCCAGCGCGCCGTGGACCTCGGCATCTCCAGCCGCAACGCGGCATCGTCGGACTCCGACGTGGTGGGCGCCCTGCTCGCCCACGCCGCCGCGGACCGCACGCTGGAGCAGGCCGCGATGGAGCTGCTGCCCACCCTCCAGGGCGCCTTCTGCCTCACCTTCATGGACGAGCACACGCTGTACGCGGCGCGCGATCCGCACGGCGTGCGGCCCCTCTCGCTGGGCCGCCTGGACCGCGGCTGGGTGGTCGCGTCCGAGACCGCCGCCCTCGACATCGTGGGCGCCTCCTTCGTACGCGACATCGAGCCCGGCGAGCTGCTCGCGATCGACGAGGACGGCGTGCGCTCCACCCGGTTCGCCGAGCCCACCCCGAAGACCTGCATCTTCGAGTACGTGTACCTGGCCCGCCCCGATTCGGTGATCAACGGCCGCTCCGTCCACTCGACCCGCGTCGACATCGGCCGCCGCCTCGCCCGCGAGCACCCCGCGGACGGCGACCTGGTGATCCCGGTGCCCGAGTCGGGGACCCCCGCCGCCGTCGGCTACGCCCAGGAATCGGGCATCCCCTACGGTCAGGGGCTGATGAAGAACGCCTACGTGGGGCGCACCTTCATCCAGCCCTCGCAGACCATCCGGCAGCTGGGCATCCGGCTCAAGCTCAACCCGCTGCGCGAGGTGATCCGCGGTAAGCGGCTCGTGGTGGTCGACGATTCGATCGTCCGCGGCAACACCCAGCGCGCCCTGATCCGCATGCTCCGCGAGGCCGGCGCCGCCGAGATCCACGTGCGCATCGCCTCCTCGCCCGTGCGCTGGCCGTGCTTCTACGGCATCGACTTCGCCTCGCCCGCCGAGCTCATCGCCAACGGCGGCGGCGCCGATTCCGAGGAGGCGATGGTCGAGTCGGTGCGCGCCGCGATCGGCGCCGACTCGCTGGGATACATCTCCCTCGACGAGATGACCGCCGCCACCGAGCACGAGGGGCGGTCCATGTGCCGCGCCTGCTTCGACGGCCGGTACCCGATCCCGCTGCCCGAGTCCACCTCGATGGGCAAGGCGGTCCTCGAGAACATGCTCAAGGCCGGGGCCGCGCAGGGCGATCCGCTGCAGGCCGAGAACGCCAACGCCTCGGCGCTGCGGCGGCCCTGAGCGCACCCGCGGCCGTCCGGTACCGTATGACCCCGTGACGGATTCCAACACCCACCCGCCGCAGGGTGCCTCGTACGCCGCAGCAGGAGTCGACATCGAGGCCGGTGACCGGGCCGTCGAGCTGTTCAAGCCGCACGCGAAGCGCGCCACCCGCCCCGAGGTCATGGGCGGCCTCGGCGGATTCGCGGGCCTGTTCGCGCTGAAGAACTACCGCGAGCCCGTGCTCGCCGCGTCGACGGACGGCGTCGGCACCAAGATCGCCGTCGCGCAGGCCCTGGGCAAGCACGACACCGTGGGCATCGACCTGGTCGCGATGGTGGTCGACGACCTCGTGGTGACCGGCGCCGAGCCCCTGTTCCTGCAGGACTACATCGCCGTCGGGAAGGTGGTCCCGGAGACGGTCGCCGAGCTGGTCGGCGGCATCGCCGAGGGCTGCGTGCGCGCCGGCTGCGCCCTGCTGGGCGGCGAGACCGCGGAGCACCCCGGCCTCATGGCGGAGGGCGAGTACGACCTGTCCGCGACCGGCGTCGGCGTGGTCGAGGCCGATGAGGTGCTGGGCCCGGACAACGTGCGCGCCGGCGACGTGGTCATCGCGATGAAGAGCTCCGGCCTGCACAGCAACGGCTACAGCCTGGCCCGCAAGGTGCTGCTCGAGTGGGGCCACATGGACCTCGGCGGCTACGTCGAGGAGTTCGGCCGCACCCTGGGCGAGGAGCTGCTCGAACCCACCGCCATCTACGCGCTCGACTGCCTGCGGCTGGCGCAGGAGGCGCAGGTGCGCACCTACTGCCACGTGACCGGTGGCGGGCTCGCCGCCAACCTGGGGCGCGTCATCCCCGAGGGGCTCGTCGCCGAGCTGGACCGCAACACCTGGAGCCCGTCCGCGGTGTTCGCGCTGATCGCGCAGCGGGGCCGCGTGGAGCAGGCCGAGATGGAGAAGACCTTCAACATGGGCGTCGGCATGGTCGCGATCGTGGCGCCCGAGGACGTGGACCGCGCGCTGGCAGTGCTGACCGCCCGGCACGTGGACAGCTGGGTGCTGGGCTCGATCAAGAAGGCCCAGGACGGGGACGCCGGGGACCGCGCAGTGCTGAACGGCTCGCACCCGCGGTTCTAGCGACCGGGGAGCGGGGAGCCGGGAGGGCGTCGCTCAGGCGCGGCGCCACTCCTCCTCGGGGTACGGGTCACCGGCGAGGTCGCTCCACTCCGGGTGCGAGGCGAGAGCATCGGTCTCGTCCTTCGCGCCACCCGCCAGCTCGTCCTGCAGCCTCTTCAGGTCGGTGGACGGCGAGCTGTACTTGAGCTCCCGCGCCACCTTGGTCTGCTTCGCCTTTGCCCGGCCGCGGCCCATGGGGGACCCCCTTGCGCAATGAAGGGGCGGCCAGCTACCGGATTGCCCGGCGGGTGGCGGCCCCTTTCTCCGTTTACTAATTCTTCCTGGTGACCAGTTTAGCGTGCTCGCGTCGATGGTGCTGTCGCCCGGGTGTCAGTCGGCGCGTTTGAGGGCCCGGACGGCGTCCCGTTCCACCTTCGGGGGCAGGTCACCGGTGGTGAGGAGGGCGCGCAGGCGCTCCGGCCGGGTCGCGCTGAACAGGTCCCGGACACGCGCCCCGTGCCCGGGGACGTGCGTCACGGTGATCGGGTCGCCCGCGGCGACCGGCCCGGGCCGCAGGACGCGGAAGTAGGCGCCGGAGTCTCCGCGCGCGGTGAACCGCTTGAGCCAGTCGTCCTCGCCGGACCACAGGGCGAAGGTCCGGCACGGGGTGCGGGGGATCGTGGCCTCCAGCTCGAGGGCGGCGCCCACCCGGAGCCGGGTTCCCACGACGAGGTCGGTGGTGTCGCCGTCGATGCGGAGGTTCTCGCCGAACCAGCCGGCCGGGAGGTCCCGGCCGAGCTCGCCGGCCCACCGCCGCGCCTCGTGCTCGGAATAGGCGTACACGGCCTGCTCGGCGCCGCCGTGGTGCCGGGTGTCGCAGACGTGGTCGGCGACCGGGCCGAGGGGGCCGACGTCGACGGGGCCGTCGACGGCGCGCTTGTCGATCGCGGTCCGCTGCCCGGGCTTGCGCGGGTCGAGCGTGCGCTCCCCGGCGACGACGCACACCGCGAGGACGCGCTCCGGCGTCACCGGCCGCGCAGCCGGTCGACCGCGGACCGTCCGGCCTGTTCGCCCGCGTCCGTGGCGGGGGTGACCTCGGTGTCGATCGCCGCGGCCGCGCCTCCGGCCTCGAGCCGGGCGTCGTCGGGCACGGAGCGTTTGACGAGGGCGAGGGCGATGGGGCCGTAGTCGGCGTGCTCGACGACGGTGCCGAGCCGCCCGACGGTGCGCCCGTCCAGCGTCACGGGGTCGCCGGTCGCGGGCCGCGTGTCGGCGGAGCCGTCGAGGTGCAGCAGCACCAGTCGGCGGGGCGGGCGGCCGAGGTTCTGCACGCGGGCCACGGTCTCCTGGCCGCGGTAGCAGCCCTTGTCGAGGTGGACGGCGGTGCGGATCCAGTCGACCTCGTGCGGGATGGTCCGCTCGTCGGTGTCGACGCCCTGCCGGGCGTGGGCGGCGGCGACCCGGCGGGCCTCGTAGGCCCAGGTGCCCGCCGGGCGCGCCCCGGCGGCGACGAGGGCGTCGAAGGCCTCGCGCAGGCGCTCGCGCGCGACGATGAGGTTGACCTCGCCGGGCTCGGTACGGCGGACGGCGCGGAACCCGGGATCGAGTGCGTCCGCGACGGTCCCGGCGTCGGGGCCGATCACGGTGAGGACCGCGAGATCGTCGCGCGACTGCACCTGCACGTCGGAGCGGAAGACCATGCGCTGCAAGTAGGTTGCGAGGTCCGAGCTGAGCGGTGCCTCCTTCGGAGCCAGGGCCGCCGGCTCGGTGTCGAGGTAGGTGGTGCCGTCCACGTCGATGAGGTGGAAGTGGTCCAGGACGCGGCCGCTCCCGTCCAGGTTGAGGTCCTGGGTGGGGGTGCGGTCGGGCAGGTGCGTGAGGTGCTGGCTCGTGATCGAGTGCAGCCAGGACAGGCGCTCGGGGCCGGTGAGGGTGATGACGCGGCGGTGCGAGCGGTCGATCACCGCGGCGCCGCGCTCGGCCGCGCGCTGCTCGCCGAAGGGATCCCCGAAATGCCAGGTCACACCGGTGTCCGGAGTGCCGTCGGGATTCAGGATGCCGGACGCGGAATGTTCGTGGGGCGACACACTTCGAGCCTACGCCCGCCCCGCGCGGCGGGCTCCGGTGCGTCGAATACTGTTGCCGCCATGGCTTCCGTGGTGGTGACCCTGGACGGTTCCGTGCGCGCGCCCGATGCGCCCCTGCTGTACGCCGACGATCTCGGCGCGGTCCGCGGCGACGGCTGCTTCGAGACGGTCCTGGTACGGGGCGGAGTGCCGCTCAAGGGGCGCGCACACCTCGACCGCCTGAGCCGTTCGGCGGAGGCGCTCGGGCTCCCGAAACCCGTCGACGGTGCCTGGTGGGCGGCGATGCAGCGGGCCGCGATGCTGTACGGCGAGGAGGCCGGCGACGCCGAGGGCGCCCTGCGGCTGGTGTACACGCGGGGCCGCGAGTCCGAGCCCGGTAGGCCGACCGCGTACGTCACCGTCTCGCCGCTGCCCGAGCGGGCGCGAACGGCTCGCGCAGAGGGGATCTCGGCGATCACGCTCGGCCGGGGTTATTCGACGGTGCTCGGCACCGACGCGCCGTGGTTGCTGCTGGGCGCGAAGACGCTCTCGTACGCGGTGAACATGGCGGCGGCGCGGTACGCGGCCGAGCAGGGCGCCGACGACGTGATCTTCACCTCCAGCGAGGGCCGGGTCCTGGAGGCGCCGCGCGCCACCGTCGTGATCGCCCGCGGCCGCACGCTGGTGACCCCGCCCGCGGAGCAGGGCATCCTCCCGGGCACCACGGTGCGTGCGCTGTTCGACGCCGCGGAGGAGCAGGGGGTACGAACCGCGATCGAGCCGCTGTTCCCCGCGGATCTGGTGATCAACGACGGGGTGTGGCTGGTCTCGTCGATCACCCTGTGCGCGCGGGTGCACACCCTGAACGGGCGCGCGCTGCCCGATGCGCCGATGGACGGTACGGTCCGCTCGCTCATCGAGGCAGGCATCGAGAACACGCCCTGAGGGCCATCCGGACAATCCTGGCACCGGTCGCGCCGGGGGCGTACCGGGATTAGCGTCCGGGGGATGAGTACACGGGCGGATACCGAGGAGGCCGGCGGCGACCGGTTGGGCACCAGTCTCAAGCCGCGGCACATCACGATGATCTCGATCGCCGGTGTCATCGGCGCGGGGCTGTTCGTGGGGTCGGCCAACGCGATCGAGCTCGCCGGGCCGGCGGTGCTGGTCGCCTACGGGCTGGCCGGGCTGCTGGTGATCCTCGTGATGCGGATGCTCGGCGAGATGGCGACGGCGCACCCCGATACCGGATCCTTCTCGACCTACGCCGAGCGGGCGCTCGGGCGCTGGGCGGGCTGCAGCATCGGGTGGCTGTACTGGCTGTTCTGGGTGCTGGTGATCCCCGTCGAGGCGACGGCGGCCGCGGTGATCCTGGCGAAGACGGTGGGCGGCCCGCAGTGGGCGTGGGCACTCCTGGTGGTGGTGCTGCTCACCGCGACGAATCTCTTCTCGGTGGGGAACTACGGCGAGTTCGAGTTCTGGTTCGCGCTGATCAAGGTGGTCGCTATCGTCGCCTTCCTGGTGCTCGGGGCGTTGGCGATCTTCGGCGTCCTGCCGGGCTCGGGGGTGTCGGGCGTGCACCACCTGTGGGACACCGGCGGGTTCATGCCGAACGGCGCCGGCGCGGTGATCGCAGCGATGCTCACGACCATGTTCACGTTCATGGGGTCGGAGATCGTGACGATCGCCGCCGCGGAGTCGCCGGAGCCGGCCAAGGGCATCACCAAGGCGGTGAACTCGGTGGTCTGGCGGATCAGCCTGTTCTACCTGGGCTCGATCTTCGTGGTGGTGGCGCTGGTCCCGTGGAACTCGCTCGACGCGTCGACGGGGTCGTACCAGGCGGTCCTGCATGCGATGAACATCCCGGCGGCGGCCGGGATCATGGACGTCGTGGTGCTGGTGGCCGTCGCGTCCTGCCTCAACAGCGCCCTCTACACGGCGTCCCGCATGCTGTACTCGCTGGCCAGCCGGGGCGATGCGCCGCGCGCCGCGGGCCGCACGACGGCCCGCGGTGTTCCCGCGGTGGCGGTGCTCGCCTCCATGGTGCTGGGGTTCCTGGCGGTGATCGGGAACTACGCGCTGCCCGAGAAGCTGTTCGGCTACCTGCTGGCCACGACCGGTGCCGTCGCGCTGTTCGTCTACCTGGTGATCGCCATCAGCCAGATCGCGTTGCGCCGCCGGCAGACCACGCCGTCGCCGCTGCGCATGTGGTTCTTCCCGTGGGCGAGCTACGCGGTGATCGCGTTCATCGTCTTCGTGATCGTCGCGATGATCGTCGATCCGAGCCAGCGCAGCGCGGTCGGGCTCTCCACCTCCCTGGCGGTGATCGTGGTCGTCGCGAGCCTCGTGCATCAGCGGCGCACGGCCCGAGGGCCCGCGCGGGTGCGGTCCTGAGCCGATCGGGCGGCCCCGTCGGCGCGATCGCGGTCCGGGAGGCCGGCCGCGGGCCTACGGTGGACACAACCGGTTGTCCCTCGGCGCAGGACGTGTGCGCCGTCTCAGCACTTGGGATTCGCCGGGACTTCTACTACCATGAGTAGTAATTACTACATTATGTAGTAGGGCGGTGACGGCGCCGCCCGGACCCTCGGCCCAGGGAGCACCGCATGACCGCGCTCGACATAGCCCGCTGGCAGTTCGGCATGACCACGGTGATGCACTTCATCCTGGTCCCCCTGACGATCGGCCTGGCGCCGATGATCGCCACGATGCAGACCCTCTGGCTGATCACCGGCAAGGGCGCCTGGCTCAAGGCCACCAACTTCTTCGGCAAGCTCTTCCTCATCAACTTCGCGCTCGGCGTCGCCACCGGCATCGTGCAGGAGTTCCAGTTCGGCATGGCCTGGAGCGAGTACAGCAAGTTCGTCGGCGACGTCTTCGGCGCGCCGCTCGCGCTGGAGGGGCTCGTCGCCTTCTTCATGGAGTCGACGTTCCTCGGCCTGTGGATCTTCGGCTGGACCCGGCTGCCGAAGCTGCTGCATCTGGGCTGCATCTGGCTGGTCGCGCTCGGCGTGAACGCGTCCGCGTACTTCATCATCGCCGCCAACTCGTGGATGCAGCACCCCGTGGGCGCCACCTTCAACCCCGAGAAGGGCCGGGCCGAACTCACCAGCATCTGGCAGGTGCTCACCAACTCCACCACGCTGGCGGCCTTCCCGCACACCGTGTTCGGCGCGTGGCTCACCGGCGGCACGTTCGTCGCCGCGATCGGCGGCTGGTGGATGGTGCGCGGCATGCGCCGCGGCGATGCCGACGCGATCGAGCTGGCGCAGTCGCTGCGCCCCGTCACCCGGTTCGGCCTCGGCGTGATGATCGTCTCCGCCGTGGGCCTCGGCATCAGCGGCGATGCGCAGGCCAAGCTCATGTTCGAGCAGCAGCCCATGAAGATGGCCTCCGCGGAATCGCTGTGCCACACCGAGACCGCGGCATCGTTCTCCATCCTCACCGTGGGGACGCACAACAACTGCGAGTCGGTGCAGCACCTCATCCAGGTGCCGTACCTCACCTCCTTCCTCGCCAACGGCGACCCCTACTCGACCCTCAAGGGCGTCACCGAGCTGCAGGCCGACGCGGTGGCCAAGTTCGGACCCGGCGACTACCGGCCGAACCTGTTCGTCTCCTACTGGGCGTTCCGCGCGATGATGGGCTGGTCCATCGGGTCGGGCGTACTGGCCCTGGCCGGCCTGTGGGTCACCCGACGAGGCCGGGTGCCGAGCCAGACCTGGTTCAGCCGGGTCTGCCTGATCGCGCTGCCCACCCCGTTCCTCGCCAACACCTCGGGCTGGGTGTTCACCGAGATGGGCCGCCAGCCGTGGGTGGTGGCGCCGAACCCGAACGGCGATCAGACGATCCGGCTCACGGTGGGGCAGGCCGTCTCCGGGCACAGCACCACCATGATGGCCTTCTCCATCGTCACGTTCGCCGCCGTGTACGGCGTGCTGTACCTGCTGTGGTTCTTCCTGCTGCGGCGCTACGTGCTCAAGGGGCCGAACCTGCACAGCCCGCTCGACCCGCCGCACGACGACGGTCCGCCGGAGGGAACCGGGCCCGACGATCCGGAGGGGGCGCGGCCGAAGGCACCGTCGGACCACCTCTCCTTCGCCTACTAGGAGGTCGCGACCATGACTCTTCCCGACTACTGGTTCCTCGCCATCGGCTTCCTGTTCACCGGCTACTTCGTGCTGGAGGGCTTCGACTTCGGCGTCGGCATGCTCATGCCGATCCTCGGCCGCAGGCGCGCGCACGCGGACGCCGAGGAGCGGCGCCGCGTGCTGCTCAACACGATCGGGCCCGTGTGGGACGGCAACGAGGTGTGGCTGATCACCGCGGGCGCCGCGATGTTCGCCGCCTTCCCCGTCTGGTACGCGGAGGTGTTCTCCGGCTTCTACCTGGTGCTGCTCGCCATCCTGGTGGGCCTCATCACCCGCGTGTGCGCGATCGAGTGGCGCGGCAAGATCGACGAGCCGCGGTGGCGCGGCTGGGCGGACATCGGCATCGGGCTCGGTTCCTGGATACCGGCGTTCGCGTGGGGCCTGCTGTTCGCGAACGTCGTGCACGGCGTGGACATCGACGCGGCGGGCGGCATGACCAGCGAGGTGTGGGACCTGCTGAACCCGTACGGCCTGCTCGGGGGCATCGGAACCCTGGGGCTGTTCCTGCTGCACGGCACGATCTTCGTGGCACTCAAGTCCGACGGTGCCGTCCGGGCGGACGCCCGGAGCCTCGCCTTCCGGATCTGGCTGCCCATCACCGTGATCGGCGCGGTGTTCGTGGTGTGGACGCAGCTCGAGCACGGCAAGGGCTGGACGTGGGCGATGGTCGCGCTGGCGGCCGCCGGACTGCTCGCGGCGGGGCCGCTGATCCGCGCCGGCCGGGAGCCGGCCGCCTTCTTCGCGACCTCGCTGGCGGTGATCGGCGTCTCCGTGCTGCTGTTCGGCGCCCTGTTCCCGAACGTGCTCAACGGAACCGACCCGGCGCGCTCGATCTCGATCGAGGCCGCGGCCTCCTCGCACTACACGCTGGTCGTGATGTCCTGGTGCACCGTGGTGCTGCTGCCGCTCGTGATGATCTACCAGGCGTGGACGTACTGGGTGTTCCGCAAACGGATCTCGGTGGAGCAGATCCCGCCGTCGATCGGCCTCGCGCCCCGTGCCTGAAACCCGGGCGCCGCTGGACCCGCGGCTGCTGCGGTACGCGCGCAGCTCGCGCGCCCTGATGGCCACCGTGATCGCCTGCGGCGTCGCGGAGACGGCGGCGGTGATCGTGCTCGCCCACGCCCTCGCGACGGCGCTCTCGCGCCTGGTCGCGGGGAACGCGGGCACCGGCGGCCCCGTCGCGCTCGCCGTGGCCGCGCTGGCGGTGCGGGTCACGGTGAGCCACCTGCGGTCCCGGATCGAGCGCCGTGCCGCGGATCGCGTCGTCTCCGAACTGCGTTCCGCCGCATTGGCCGCGGTGGGGCCGGGACGCACCCCCGTCGACCGGGAGGAGCTGCGCACCGCTCTCACCCGCGGTCTCGACGGCCTGCCGCCCTACCTCACCGGATACGTTCCCGCCCTGGCGCTGACGGCGATCGCCACCCCCGTCCTGCTGGTCGCGATGTTCCTGGCGGACTGGGTGTCCGGCGCGATCGCGGTGGGGACGCTGCCGCTGCTGCCGATCTTCATGGTGCTGATCGGCCTGCTCACCCGGGACCGCACGCGGCGGCGCCTCGCGGCGATGGCGCGCCTGTCCGCCCGGCTGCTGGACCTCGTGGCGGGGCTGCCGACGCTCCGGGCGCTGGGGCGCGAGCGCGGCCCAGAGGCCGCGGTCCGTGACCTCGGCGTCCGGAACGAGACCGAGACCATGGGCGCGCTGCGGATCGCCTTCCTCTCCTCCTTCGCGCTGGAACTGCTCGCCACGCTGTGCGTCGCGCTGGTGGCGGTGGGCATCGGCCTGCGGCTGGTGTACGGCGAGATGACGCTGTTCGCCGGTGTTCTCGCGCTGATCCTCGCTCCCGAGGTATACCGGCCGCTGCGCGCCGTCGGTGCCGGCTTCCACGCCGCGGAGCAGGGGGTCGAGGCCACGGGCCGCGTCTTCGCCCTGCTCGACGCCGCCGCCCCCGCGCCGTCGGAGGGGACCGCGCGGCCCGGCGTGCTCGTCGCGCGCGGCGTCACCGTCGCCGGGCGGGACGGGGCGGCACCGTCGGGCTTCGACGGCGACTTCGCCCCCGGGCGGATGACCGTGCTGACCGGGCCCAACGGGGCCGGCAAGTCCACGCTGCTGACCGTGCTCGCCGGGCTCACCGTCCCGGACGAGGGGGAGGTCACCGTGGACGGCTCCGTGCTGGCGGGCGGACTCCACTGGTGGGCGCACGTCGCCTGGTGCCCGCAGCACCCGTACCTGGAGCCCGGCACCCTGGAGCACAACTTCACGCTGTTGGGCGCTCCCGCACCGGAATCCGTGCCCGGCGTGGTGGCGGCGACGGGGCTCGACGCGGTGGCCGCGGAACGCGGCTGGGACCGCCCGGTGGGCATCGGCGGGGCCGGGCTCTCCGCGGGGCAGCGCCAGCGGCTCGCGCTCGCCCGCACCCTGGCGCTCGGGCGCGAGGTGCTTCTGTTCGACGAGCCCACCGCCCACCTCGATTCCGAGTCGGCCGCCCGCGTGCTCGGCGTGCTGCGGGCCCGCGCGGACGCCGGAGCGATCGTGGTGATCGCGGCGCACGATCCGGCCGTGCTGGCCGCCGCCGACGAGGTGTTCGAGGTGCGCCGTGGATGACCTGCTGATCTGCCTGCGGGCCATGCGATCCCGGCCGCTCGCCGTGCTCGGTGCCGTGGGTGCGGGCGTGCTCACCGCGGGGAGCGCGCTGGCGCTGGCCGGCCTCTCGGCATGGCTGATCACCACGGCGTGGACGATGCCGCCCGTGCTCGCGCTCTCGATGGCCGTGACCGCGGTGCGCGCGCTGGGCATCACCCGGGGGCTCATGCGGTACATCGAGCGGCTCGCGACGCACCGGGTGGCGCTGCGCGGGCTCACCGAGCTGCGGGCGGCGCTGTACCAGCGCCTGGCCGGGGCGGCCCCCGCCGAATCGGTGCGGCTCTCGGAGGGCGCGTTGCTCGCGCGCACCGGGGCCGACGTCGACGCCGTCGGAGACGCCCTGGTGCGCACCGTGATCCCCGCCGCCGTGGCGGCCACGGTCTCGGTCGCGGCCTCGGTGTGGATGTGGCTGGTGGACCCGCGAGCGGGCGCGGCGCTCGCCGTGTGCCTGCTGCTGTCCGGGGGGGCCGCGCCCTGGCTCACCGCCCGGGCCACCCG
>JBEBXD010000033.1:0-41125 GCA_040391845.1 Tsukamurella paurometabola
TGTGGTTGCGGGGGTTGGCTATACTGGGTGGGTGGGGGTGGGGGGGGGGGGGGGCGGGTTGGGGGGGGGGGGGGGCCGCGGGTGGGGGGGGGGGGGGGTTTGGGGGGGGGGGGGGGGTCGAGCCACTCGATGTGGTCGAGGTCGGGGAACCAGTGGTCGCCGTTGGCGAGGGCGGTGCGGTAGGTGTGGCCCGTGGGGGTGCGCCATTCCCGCCGGAGCTGAGAATCTCCTGAGAAGATGTTTCCGCGTCGTCGGGCAGGTCGGCCGTCCTGATCACCTAGCCACTCGGCCGACGTAAGTTGTCGTAGTGCGCATCGCAGTGGTCGAGGACGACGAGGGAGTGGGGGCCGCCCTGGTCGATGCGCTCGTCGAATTCGGGCACCAGCCGCTCCGAATGCGGCGGGGCGCCGACATCCTCCTGGGGCACAAGGAAGTCGACGCGGTACTGCTCGACCTCGGATTGCCCGACATGGACGGACTCGACGTGCTGCGTAACCTGCGTACCGTCACCGATGTGCCGGTCGTGGTGCTCACGGCCCGCGACGACGAGCGATCAGTGGTCCGCGCCCTGCGCGACGGTGCCGACGATTACGTCGTCAAGCCGCCGCGCCTCGGGGAGCTGGCGGCGCGGCTCGACACGGTGGCGCGGAGGCGCCACCACGCCGGGAGGCAGGTCGGGCTCGTAGAGGTCGGCGCGGTGTCGGTGAATCTGGACGCCCGCACGGTGACGGTGGCGGGCCGGAACGTGGACCTCACCCGCACGGAGTACGACCTGTTCGCCGAACTCGCCGGGCGCCGGGGTGAGGCCGTGCGCAGGGAACAACTCATGGACGTCGTCTGGGGAGACGCACATGTCGCGATCTCCCGCAGCCTCGACGTCCACATGACGGCGCTGCGCGGAAAGCTGGGTCCGGACAACGGGATCCGGACGATCCGCGGCTACGGATACCGCTGGGGCTGACATGTGGCGCCGCGTCCTCCTCGTCCTCGTCGGCTACTCCACCGTCGTGGTGGCGGGATTCTCGATGCCACTGGCGCTCACGGTGAGTAGCGAGCGCCTACAACGGTTCACGGAAGGCCGGACCGCCGCGGCGCAGTACTTCGCGGCGGTCGCCGCCCGGCCGGGCACCGGTGTCGAACGAGACACCCGCGATGGCGAGATACGCGCAGCCGCACAGCGTTACCACGATCTGTACGGCGAGGGCGTGCTGGTCGTGGACAGGCACGGGCAGCCCCGCGGAGTGTCCGGAGTCGATCCGTCGTCCGCCGATGTCCGGGCAGTCGTGTCGGCGGCACTGCGGAACCAGCGCAGCCGGACGCTCGGCTCCCTGACGCCGTGGTCGGCGGACAGCGTCCTCGTCGCGGTGCCGGTCGGTACGGGAACGCAGGTCGAGGGGGCCGTCGTCCTCCGGGCCTCCACGACGGCGGCGCGGCACGACATCGAGAGGGACTGGATCCTGATCGCGGTCGGCGCGCTCCTGATCCTCGCGGTCGGTTCCGTCATCGCCGTCGCGCTCTCATCGTGGACGGTGCGCCCCGTCACTCTGCTCGCTCTGCGCGTGCGGGCACTCAGTGATCTCGTCGCCCGGGGGATCCCCGGCGGGATCGCGCCGGTGGGGCCGCCGACGGATCCGAACGTCGACAAGGACCTGGGGCCGCCCGAGGTCCGCGCGCTCTCCCGGGCGTTCGGTGTGATGACTTCGGACGTGGAGCGTGCCTGGGAATCTCAACGCCGCCTGGTGGCGGATGCCGCCCACGCGCTGCGCAACCCGCTGGCCGCGTTGAGAATCCGCCTCGACACGGCGGGGATCGGGTTGTCCGGACGGGCCGGCGAGGCGAACGACGGTGCGCTCGCCGAGGTCGACAGGCTCACGGGCCTGGTCGACGGTCTGCTCTCCTTGGCCGCCGCAGAGTCCAAGCCGAAGAACGACCGCGGTGAGTGTCGCGTCGATGAGGTCATCGCGTCCCGGTACGACGCGTGGCGCGACGCCATGGCGGACGCGGGAATCGACTTCCGAGCGGGACCGGACGGATCTTCGGCGGCGGCGTCCGGGGGCGGCCCCGTGATCGGGATGGCGGAGCGCGACCTGGCGCAGGTGCTCGATGTGCTGTGCGGCAACGCGGTCGCCTACGCCGGTGAGGGCGCCACCGTCGAGATCGATCGCGAGGTGCGGGACTCGTCGGTCGTGGTGCGGGTGCGGGACACGGGCCGCGGCGTACCGCGCGGCGAGGCGCACCGCGTGGCGGATCGGTTCTTCCGGGGATCCACGGCCACGGGGCCGGGGTCGGGTCTCGGTCTCTCCATCGCCCGTGCGCTCGCCGAGAGAGCGGGTGGAAGCCTGACGGTCGGCGTGCGGCAGCCGCACGGCCTGCGAGTGGAGCTCTCGGTGCCGGCTGTCCAGGGAAGTCGCGCACTGACCGGCACCCGTTTCCTAAGGGACCGTTAATTCACGCCGAACCGCTTGCCGCAGGCTTATGACGCGGGTCACAGTGTGTCCGATGATCGAGCGACCGTGACCACCGACCCAAGAGAAAGGCCGACCATGACCAGATCCGTCGTCGAACCCGGTCCCGCGGCGAACGCCCCGTCGACCCGGCGTGCGATTCTGAACACCCTCCGAGGCTCCTCCGGCAACCTCGTCGAGTGGTACGACGTGTACGTCTACACGGTGTTCGCATCGTACTTCGAGAGCCAGTTCTTCTCCTCCGACGATAAGAACTCCACGGTCTACGTCTACGCGATCTTCGCCGTCACCTTCCTCATGCGGCCGGTGGGCTCGTGGTTCTTCGGCCGGTACGCGGACCGCAGGGGGCGCCGCGCCGCGCTCACCCTCTCCGTGACGCTGATGGCGGTGTGTTCCCTCGCGATCGCGGTCACGCCCGGGCGCGAGACGATCGGGATGGGCGCCGCCGTCGTCCTGCTGCTGTGCCGTCTGGTGCAGGGGTTCGCGACGGGCGGGGAGTACGGCACCTCGGCGACGTACATGTCGGAGGCGGCAACCCGCAGCGCACGCGGCTTCTTCTCCTCCTTCCAGTACGTCACGCTGATCGGTGGCCACGTCCTCGCGCAACTCACCCTGCTCGTGCTGCAGTCGTTGCTGTCACACGATCAGCTGGTCGAATTCGGTTGGCGCATAGCCTTCCTCATCGGCGGTATCGCCGCCGTCGTGGTGTTCTGGCTGCGCCGCAGCATGGACGAGTCGTTGTCCGAGGAGCAGCTGGCGGCGGTCCGCTCGGGGGTCGATACCGAGTCCGGCTCGCTGCGCGAGCTCCTGGTCAACTACTGGCGGCCGCTCCTGACCTGCTTCCTCCTGACCGCGGGCGGCACGATCGCGTTCTACACCTACAGCGTGAACGCGCCGGCCATCATCAAGACCGCGTACAAGGACCAGGGCATGACGGGAACGTGGATCAACCTCGTCAGCCTCGTGTTCCTGATGCTGCTGCAGCCGATCGGCGGACTCATCAGCGACCGGGTCGGCCGCAAGCCGGTGCTGGTCTTCTTCGGCGTCGGCGCGCTGTTCTACACCTACTTCCTGATCACCTACCTGCCGAAGGCGACTCAGGTGGTCACCGCGATGACCCTCGTCTGCGTCGGCTACGTGATCCTCACCGGGTACACGTCGATCAATGCCATCGTGAAGGCGGAACTGTTTCCCTCCCACATCCGGGCACTCGGCGTCGGCATCGGGTACGCATTGGCCAACTCCGTGTTCGGCGGCACCGCGCCGCTCATCTACCAGGCCGCGAAGCAGGGCGGCCACGTTCCGTGGTTCATCGGGTACGTGACGATCGTCGTCGCAGTGTCCCTGTTCGTGTACGTCTTCGTCCTGAAGAACAAGGCGGATACCGCCCTGGACCGCGAGCAGGGTGCCGCGTTCGCGGTGAGGCCGGTTACCGTCGAGCGGTGAGTGACGGGCCGCGGATCGATCGGCGCACCGTGCTGCGGGCGAGCAGTGCGCTGGCGCTGCTCGCCGCGGCCGGGTGCCGGACCGGTGCGCCACCGACTCTCCGGCTCGCGGCGGGGGAGCACGGCGGGTTGTTCTTCGAGTTCGCCGGTCTCCTCGACGACGCCGCGTCCGCCGGGTCCGATCTGCGGGTCGAGGTTCTCGAGACCGACGGCTCCGTCACCAACCTGGAGACGATGGCCGCGGGGCGCGCCGAACTCGCGTTGTCGCTCCTCGACGTCGCCGAGGACGAACGACACAGACTCGGACTGGTGGCCGTGGGGCGCGTCTACGAGAACTACTTCCAGATCGCGGTGCGGGCGGATTCGCCGATCGTCGCAGTCGCGGATCTCGCGGGGCGGACCGTGAGCGTCGGGGCGCCGGGGTCGGGCGCGGCTCTGCTCTCCAGCAGAGTGCTCGCGATCGCCGGGCTCAGCGAGACGGTCCGGCCCGTGCAGCAGACCATGCAGACCGCCGCCGCATCCCTGGCGGCGGGAACCATCGACGCCGCGATGTGGGCCGGTGGGCTTCCCACCCCGGTGTTCATGCAGCGCGCGGGCGGCATCCGGCTGCTCGACCTGGGCGGCGTCATCGGCGCCATGCGCCGGCAGTACGGCAGCGTGTACGAGGCGGTCGCGATTCCCGAGGGGACCTACGGCTCGCACCCGGCGGTGACCACCGTCGGAGTGGTGAACCTGCTGCTCGCCCGCCGCGACGTGCCCGACGCAAGGATCGCGGCCGTCGTCGACCTCTTGCTGGACCGGTCGCCGGACCTGGTGCCCACGCAGGCCGTGGGGAGCCAGTTCCTGGACGCGCAGTCGCTGATCGTGACCGGATCGGTGCCACTGCACCCGGGGGCGGCCGACCGGTACCGTCGGCGACACGGCTGACGGCACCGCCCCGCCGTCGGTGGGCCGACGTCGATCCGGGCGCTCGGCAGGAGGTGCAGGTTCGGTGTGCGATCAGCACGCGGCGACGAAGCCTGCGAGCGGCACGCTCGAGCGCCACCACCGCGGAGACCCCGGGCGGGTAGAGCTTCACGAACAGGGAATCGTCCACCATCCATCGGTACCCCAGCGCGACCCGGGCGGGGGGCCGACCTGGTAGACCCATAGGCGTGACCTTTCAGCAGGTGCCCGCGCACTTCGTCCGCAGCGGCGACGGCTTCGACTCGCTGCCCGCCGCCGAGGGCCGCTGGGCGCCCGGCACCCTCTCCGGCCCGGCCATCGCGGGCCTGCTCGCACAGGTCATCGACACCGAGTTCGGGGAGGGGCTGGTCGGCGCCCGCTGGCACTGCGACATGTTCCGGATGGTCCGCGCCGGGCACCTCGAGGTGCGTTCGCGCCTGATCCGCTCGGGCCGCCGGATCCGGGTGGCCGAGGCGGAGATCGTGCAGGGCGACAAGACCGTGGTGCGCGCGGCCGTCACGTTCTACCACCGGGCCCCGCAGCCCGACGGTGCCGTCTGGTCCGATCCGCACGTCCCCGCGCCGCCGCCGGAGGGGGCGCCGCGCCTCGCGATGGCCAGCGGCACCGGCGATTACCGCACGGCGGAGTCCTCCGAGCGGTGGGCGAACGCCGAGCGCAAGCGGGTCTGGACGCGCGGCTGGCGGGTGCTCGACGGTGAGGAGACCACCCCGTTCGCCCGCGCCGCGATGGTCTCCGACTGCACCAACCTGGTGACCGGCATGGGCACCGGGGGCGTGCAGACCATCAACGGCGACGTCTCCATGGCGCTGGCGCGCGCGCCGCTCGGCGACGAGATCGGCCTGGAGGCCGACCAATTCGTCATCACCGACGGGATCAGCGTCTCGTCGGCCAGCATGTTCGACCGCGCGGGCAGGTTCGGCGTCTGCAGCGTCACCGGCGTCGCCACCGGTTCCGCCGTTCACGGGCCCACGTCGTCATGAGCGTCGTCGTCAGCCGGCGCGGGCCGGTCACCGTCGTCGAGATCGACCGGCCCGGCGTGCGCAACGCCGTCGACCGGGCGACTGCCGGCGCCCTCGCCGACGCGTTCCGCGCCTTCGACGCCGACCCGGAGGCGGCCGTCGCTGTACTCCACGGCCGGGGCGGAACCTTCTGCGCCGGAGCCGATCTCAAGGCCGTCGCGGCGGGCGACCCGAACCGTGTGGAGCCTGACGGCGACGGGCCGATGGGCGTCTCCCGGATGCGGCTGAGCAAGCCCGTCATCGCGGCCATCGAGGGGCACGCCGTGGCGGGCGGCCTCGAGCTGGCGATCTGGGCCGACCTGCGGGTGGCCGCCACCGACGCCGTCCTCGGCGTGTTCTGCCGCCGCTGGGGCGTGCCGCTCATCGACGGCGGCACCGTGCGGCTGCCCCGGCTCATCGGGGAGAGCCGCGCGATGGACCTGATCCTCACCGGGCGCGCGGTGGACGCAGCGGAGGCCGAGGCGATCGGGCTGGTCAACCGCACCGTCGAACCGGGAACCGCACTCGACGCCGCGGTCGAGCTGGGCGCGCGGCTCGCCGCGTTCCCGCAGACCTGCCTGCGCAACGACAGGCTCTCGATGCTCGAGTCCTCCGGTGTCCCGGAGGGCGAGGCGCTGGGGATCGAGTTCCGGTACGGCCTCGCCTCCCTGGCCGACGGTGCCGTCGACGGCGCGACCCGGTTCTCCGGGGGCGCCGGGCGGCACGGGAGCTTCGGCGACGCCTGATCAGCCCCGGCCGATCCGCATCCCGGCGAGCCAGTCCCGGAAGTCCGCGTAGGCCGCGGTCAGCGCGTCCGCCGGCCAGCCCTCCGGCTGCAGCCGCGGCGGCAGGAGCGGATCCGAGTACAGGTGTCGCACCACCGAGACCATCGTGAGGAACCGCTCCCGCCCGTCGTCGCCCGCCTCGGCGACCGCGCCGAGCAGCGCGTGCCCGCGGCCGGCCCACGCGGGGAGGTCCCACAGCGTCCGGGCCAGGTCGACGGGGTCGTCGTCCGGCCGGGCGGAGAACACCGCGGTCTCCTGCTTCAGGGACTCCGGCAGCAGCCGGTCCAGGTTGGCGGGCCGCATCCACACGCCCTCCCGCAGTTCCGCCAGCCGCAGCCGGGACATCGTGGCGCGCAGCCCGGCCCGATCGCCGGCGCTGCGGCCGCTGCGGGTCACGATCGCCGTCTCCCAGGTGCCGTCCCAGGCCGTCGTGGCGGGGGAATCGGTGCCGGCCTGCCGGAGGGCGAGCCGCTGTGAGAGCGCGTAGCGCCCGCCGTCGCGCGTGAGGTCACCCGCCGCCACCATGCGCGACATCGCCGCGCGCGTCGTGGATTCCGCGATGCCGAACAGCCGCATCGCGGCCACGATCTCACGGCCGGAGAGTTCGGGCGGGTGCGCGCCCAGCAGCAGGCTCAGCACGGCCGATCGCGCCGAGACCGTCGCGGTGAGGGGGGTGGACATCGGCGTCGACGCTACACCGCGGGAACCCGAGCCGATTGCATTGCACATCTGGTGCGAGTGTCGAGATTATGCAACACTAGGGGTGCGTGACGCCGAACGAAGGAGCAGCCGTGCCCACCCATGAAGTGACCAATCAGGTGCCGCCGCTGCTGGGCTTCAACACCGCCGAGACGCCGATGATCGCGGACGCGCTGCAGCGCGCCCGCATCGGCGAGGCGGAGCGGGAGCAGATCCACGCCCTCGGGGAGCTCGGCGGCAGCGCCGAGGCCATCGAGTGGGGCGACCTCGCCGAGGCGCACCCGCCGGTCCTCACGACCCACGACCGGTACGGCAACCGCGTCGACGAGGTGGTCTACGACCCCGCCTACCACCGCCTCATGCAGGTCTCGGTCGAGCACGGCCTGCACGCCGCCCCGTGGGCCGACCCCAGCCCCAACGCCCACCTCGTGCGCGCCGCCAAGTTCAGCGTGTGGGGTCACGTGGACGCCGGCCACGGCTGCCCGATCTCCATGACCTACGCCGTGGTCCCCGCCCTCCGCGCGAACCCGGAGCTCGCCGCGCAGTACGAGCCGCTGCTCACCGCGAAGGAGTACGACTTCGGCCTGCGCGCCCCGCTGGGCAAGCGCGGCCTCATCGCCGGCATGTCGATGACCGAGAAGCAGGGCGGCTCGGACGTGCGGGCCAACACCACGCGCGCGGTGAGGCAGTCCGATGGGACGTACCGGATCACGGGCCACAAGTGGTTCACCTCCGCACCCATGTCGGACCTGTTCCTCACCCTCGCGCAGACCGAGTCCGGCGTCTCCTGCTTCTTCATCCCGCGGGTGCTGCCCGACGGGACGCGCAACGTGTTCGCGCTGCAGCGCCTCAAGGACAAGCTGGGCAACCACTCCAACGCCAGCAGCGAGGTGGAGTACGACGACACCGTCGGATGGCTCGTCGGCGAGGAGGGCCGCGGCGTGCGGACCATCGTGGAGATGGTCAACATGACCCGCCTCGACTGCGTGCTCGGTACCGCCACCGGGATGCGCGCCGGGCTCGCCCAGGCGGCGCACCACGCCGCGCACCGGAAGGCGTTCGGCGCCTACCTGATCGATCAGCCGCTCATGCGGAACGTGCTCGCCGACCTCGCTGTGGAGGCCGAGGGCGCCACCACCGCCGGGCTGTGGCTCGCCGGCCTCACCGACCGCTCCGTGGCCGGCGACGAGGACGCCTCCGCCCTGCGGCGGATCGCGTTGGCGGTCACCAAGTACCACGTGTGCAAGCGCGGCCCGATCCACGCGGCGGAGGCGCTCGAATGCCTCGGCGGCAACGGCTACATCGAGGACTCGCGGATGCCGCGCCTGTACCGTGAGGCGCCGCTGCTCTCGGTGTGGGAGGGCTCGGGCAACGTGGCCGCGCTCGACGTGCTGCGCGCCATGGCCCGCGAGCCCCAGGCGGTGACCGCCCTCTTCGCCGAGCTCGACGCCGCGACGGGCGCCGATGCCGCCTACGACGCAGCCGTTGCGCGACTGAAGGATTCGTTCGGCGCGCTCGACCTCTCCGATCAGGTCGCGCTGCAGTTCGGGGCCCGCCGGCTGGTCGGCGAGATGGCCTCCGTGCTGCAGGGCTCCCTGCTGGTGCGGTACGGCCACCCCGCCGTCGCGGACGCCTACACGCGCACCCGGCTCGCCGGGGACCGCGGCGACGTCTTCGGCACCCTGCCCCAGGGCGTGGACGTGGCGCCGATCCTGGACCGGGTCACCCCCAAGATCGGGTAGCCGCGGACGACGCCGGCCCCCCGGGCGATATGTGATATCGCGCTATCATGGTGGGGGAGGTGATGTTCATGCCGAACGTTCTCATTCGCGGGCTCAGTGACGCGGCGGTCGAGCGGATCGACGGGGCCGCGGCCGCACTGGGGTTGTCGCGCAACGAGTACCTGCGGCGCCGGTTCGAGGATGGTGCGTTGCCGGCACCGTCGGGCGCATCGGTGACCGCGGACGACTGGGCGAAGTCGGCCGAGGCTTTCGTCGACCTGGGGAACCCGGACGTCATGGACGACGCATGGCGGTGACGGAGTGGCTGATCGACAAGTCCGCGTACGTCCGGCTCCAGCAGGGAGTCGCCGCCGATCGCGACATGTGGAACCGGCGGATCGAGCGCGGGCTCGTGCGGATCTCGCCGATCACGCGACTCGAGCTGGGGTTCTCAGCGCGTTCGGGTGAGGCCGGTCGCGCCGCCTTCGCTGCGCCGCCGTTGTCGCTCATGCCCCTGGAGCGGCTGACCCCCGCGATGGAGGACCGCGCTTTCGAGGTGCAGATGCTTCTCGCCGATAAGGGGCAGCACCGCGCCCCGTCGATTCCGGATCTGCTCATCGCCGCGACCGCGGAGAAGGCCGGCGTGACCGTGCTCGCCATGGACAAGGACTTCGCGCTGATCGCGGAGATCACCGGGCAGCCGATCGAGTCGCTCGTCGCCCCGCACTGACGGTCAATTCCCGGGCGGCGTGGGCGCCGGAGTCTCCACCGGGCCGCCGCCCTGGCCGCCCTGACCGGGAATGGTGAACTGGCCGAAGCCCGGAATGGTGATCGTGGTGCCGCCCGGCCCCGTCTGCACGCCCGGGATCGACGGGCTCGACGGCGCCGGCGCGACGCCGTTCGACAGGTTCAGCGTGACCGTGGAACCCGGCTGGGTGAAGCCGGACGGCGAGGTGGAGACCACCGTGCCCCTGGCGCCCGAACTGTTGACCCACGCCACCGTCGTCTTGAAGCCCGCCGCCTCGACGCGGGACTTCGCGGCGTCCTGGCTCAGCCCGATCACGTTGGGGATCTTGCCCGGCCCGAACCCGTCCTCGTACTTGGGGTCCACGCGGGGCAGGGAGACCGGCCCGTAGATCGTCGCGATCGGCTTCATCGCCGTGTACCACGCCGTCGCGGGTTCGTTGCCGCCGTAGACGTTACCTTCGCCGCACGGGCGCAGCGGGCTGGTGCAGATGGGGCCGGGGGAGTCGCCGTCGTTGTAGACGTAGCTGGCGCCCGCGTAGTGGTTGGTGTAGCCGAGGAACGCCGAGGAGCGGAAGGTCTCGGTGGTGCCGGTCTTGCCGGAGAGCGGCAGGCTCCATCCCGCGCGGGAGGCGGCCGCAGCCGACGTGCCGGAGCCGCGGTCGTCCGCGCTGAGCGCGTTCGCGAGGGTGTCGGCGAGCCCCTTCTCGATGACCCGCTCGCACTTCTCCGACTTGAACGGCACCGGCGTGGTCTCCGGCTTCCCGTCGGCTCCGGTGGTCTGGATGCCGTCACTGCCCCGCTTGGGCTGGGTGATCGACTGGATCGGGTTCGCCGGGCACCAGACGCCGCCGGAGGCCAGCGTCGCGGCGACGTTCGTCAGCTCCAGCGCGCTCACCGCGGTGGGGCCCAGGGTGAACGAGGCCAGGTTCTGCTTCTTGAACATGTCGGCGAGGCTGTCGTTGCCGAAGCCCGAGCTCCCCGGCTGGGTGTAGGAGCGCAGGCCGAGCCGCACCGCCATGTCCACCACCGGCGTCACGCCGACCTGCTCGATCAGCTTGACGAACGGGGTGTTGGGCGAGGTGGCCAGCGCCTGGGTCAGCGACATCGACGCCGGGTAGGCGCCCGCGTTCTTCACGCAGTAGGAGTCCCCGGGACAGCCCTCGTAGCCGCCGTGGCCCATGTTCTGCACCTGCACGGTGGACGGCACGCTCACGGTGCTGTCGAGGCCCATGCCCTTCTCCATGGCCGCGGCCACGGTGAAGATCTTGAACGTGGAGCCGGCGCCGTCGCCGACCTGTGCGAACGGCTCGGGCTGCACCGTCTGCCGCTTCGCCACGTCGAGGCCGTACACGCGCGAGGAGTTCATGGCGACGATGTCGTGCGAGTTCTCGCCCGGCTTGATCACGTTCATCACCTGCGCGACGTTCGAGAGCGTCGGGCTCGCGGTGGTGTTCAGGGCCGCCTGCACGGAGTCCTGCACCCGCGGGTCCAGGGTGGTGCGGATGGTGTAGCCGCCGCGCATCACCACGTCCTTGGGGATGCCGGCCTCGGCCAGGTACTGCAGCACGTAGTCGCAGAAGTAGCCGCGGCCGGCCACGGCGGCGATGCACCCGCCCGGCAGGGTGTTGGGCCGCGGCAGCACGCCGAGCGGCGTGCTCTTGGCCGCCTCGTACTCCGCCGCCTTGTCCGGGAAGTTCGCCACCAGGGTGTCCAGCACCGTGTTGCGGCGCTCGAGCACCCGCTTCGGGTCGGTGTACGGATTGAGCGAGGAGCTGGACTGCACCATCCCGGCGAGCATCGCCGACTCCGGGATGTTCAGCTGCGAGGCGCTCTTGCCGAAGTAGGTCTGCGCGGCCACCTCGATGCCGTACGCGCCGTTCCCGAACGGGACCAGGTTCAGGTAGCGCGCGAGGATCTGCTCCTTGGCGATCACTTTCGCCTGCGCATCGCCCACGCCGTGCTCCTGCTTCGCGCGTTCGGTGAGCGTGCGCTCGAGGGTGAGCGCCATCCGCACCTCGCGGAGCTTGCGGGCGGGCGTGGTCTCCACCGCGGCCCGCCGGTCGGCGTCCGACTTGGCGAGCACCAGCAGTTGGTAGTTCTTGATGTACTGCTGATCCAGCGTGGACGCGCCCTGCTGCACCTCGCCCGCGGACTGGTTCTTGAGGAAGGCGCGCACGGTGCCCTGGTAGTCCACGCCGTCGTGCTCCATGAAGCGCTTGTCCTCGATGGAGATGATCGAGCGCACCATGTTCTGCGAGATCTGGTTGAACGGGACCTGCACCCGGCGCTGGTCGTAGAGGTAGGCGATGGGTGCCCCGGTGGAGTCCGTCACCGTGGTCACCTCGGGCACCTGGCCCTCGAGCAGCTCGGAGCTGATGTTGTCCACGGTGTCCGCCGCGCGGTTGGAGATCAGGCCCAGGCCGCCGATGTAGGGGAACAGGACGCCGGCGACCAGCAGTCCGGCCAGCAGGACGCAGCCGGCCAGCTTCGCGATCACTCCGGGTTTCGACACGGTCACCAGGATACGTGCCGAACCGCCGCCGACCCCGCTCCCGACGCGCCGACCAGGCGATCGGTACGGGCGTGCTGGATTTCTTGGACCACTGTTCGAATTACCTCGGCCCTCGACTTGTTTCCGTCGTGTGATTCAGGTAACACTATTGCAGACGATGTGGCGAGCACCTCGACCGCCCCCCTCCAGGGCAGGCGTCATCGACGAGGTCGGGGTCCGGGCCGCACCACGCGAAAGGGGAGTGGAATGACAACTGCACGGGTTCTGGTCGACGACGAGGATCGCCTGGTCTGGGTCTCCAAGGCCAAGTGCCGCGATGTCGACCCCGATGAGTTGTTCGTCCGCGGCGCCGCCCAGCGCAAGGTCGCCACCATCTGCCGTCACTGCCCCGTGCAGCTCGAGTGCGGCGCCGATGCCCTCGACAGCCGCGTCGAGTTCGGCGTCTGGGGCGGCATGACCGAGCGGCAGCGCCGCGCCCTCCTCCGCCAGCACCCCGAGGTCACCAGCTGGCGCGCCTTCTTCGAAGCCCAGCGCGAGCGCAAGCGCGCCGCGGGCTGATCCCCGCGCTCCCGCCCGGGAGCGACCAGGCCTCGCAATCGTCCGACGGTGCGGGGCCTTTCGTTTGTCCTGCTACCGGACTTCGGTGCCGACGATCTGCTCCGCCACCGCCTGCAGCGCCTCGAGGTTCGCCACCTCGAACGGCAGCGAGGGTACGCCGACCACCGGCACCGTCGGGCACTTCTCCACGAACCCGCCGAGCACCTGCAGCTCCCGCGCCGCGGTCTCCGCGCGCCACGCGTGCACCCGCAGCAACCCCTCCGCCGCCCGCGCGGCGTCCTCCGGGCCGAGCCGGCTCGCCGCCTCCCGGGCCCGATCCGCGCCGATCGTCGCGAGCGAGGGATGCGTGCGGTTCACGATGAGCCCCGCGAGCGGCATCGACTCCCCGGCCAGCCGCTCCACGAAGTAGGTCGCCTCGCGCAGCGTGTCCTCCTCCGGCGAGGCGACCACCACGAAACGCGTGCTGGGCCGGGCGAGCAACGAGTACGTCTCCTCCGCCCGCTCCTGGAAGCCGCCGATCAGGGTATCCATCTGGGAGACGAAACCTGAAGCGTCCGAGAGCATCTGGCTTCCCACGATGGTGGACACCAGCTTGAGTGCCAGGCCCATCCCGCCCGAGACCATGCGGCCGAAGCCGCGCGTGGGCCCCGCGATCAGCCGCATCAGGCGCGAGTCCAGCATCGACCCGAAGCGCTTGGGCGCGTCCAGGAAGTCCAGCGCGTTGCGCGACGGCGGCGTATCCACCACCACCAGGTCCCAGCGCTCGTCCGCGGTGAGCTGGCCCAGCTTCTCCATCGCCATGTACTCCTGCGTGCCGGAGAACGACGACGCCACCGTCTGATAGAACGGGTTCGCCAGAATCTCCTGCGCGCGAGCGGGATCCGCGTTCGACGTGACCATCTCGTCGAACGTGCGCTTCATGTCCAGCATCATCGCGTGCAGGGTGCCCGTGCCCGGGACGTCCACGGACTGCGGCTCGTTCGTCAGGTCGGCCACGCCCAGCGCCTGCGCCAGCCGGCGCGCCGGATCGATCGTCAGCACCACCACGCGCCGCCCGTGCTCCGCGGCCCACAGCCCCATCGCCGCCGCCGTCGTCGTCTTGCCCACGCCGCCGCTGCCGCAGCACACGACCACGCGCGTGCCCGGGTCCAGCAGCTGCGGGCCCAGTTCGAGATCGATCACCGCACGCCCGCCTCCACCAGTGCCCCCGACAGCTCGTACACGCCGCCCAGGTCCACGCCGCCCGTGAGCAGGGGGAGCTCCAGCCTGCCCGGAGCGTCGATCGCGTTCAGCTCGTCGCGCGCCTCGTCCTGCCCGCGCACCGTGCGCGCGAACTGGATGGTCTCGGTCAGCAGGCCCGCCAGGTCCGCGTCGGGCAGCGAGAGCCCGGCACCGTCGAGCGCGGCCCGCACGGCCGGCCCGTCCACCGCGCCGTCCGCCGCGGCGTTCAGCTCCTCGTCGGAGAGCAGCTGCGGCAGAGCACGGTTCACGATCACCGCCCCCACCTTCAGGTCCAGGGCGCGCAGCTCGCGCACCGCCTCCGACGTCTCCTGGATCGGCAGCGACTCGAGCAGCGTCACCAGGTGCACCACCGTGTCCGGGGAGTGGAGCAGGCGCACCACGCGATCGGCCTGGCCGGCGATGGGGCCCGCCTTCGCGATCTCCTTCATCGCCCGCGTCACGTCCAGGAACTTCCCGATCCGCCCCGTCGGCGGGGCGTCCACGACCACCGCGTCGTAGGCGTACCGCCCGTCGCGCCCGCGCCGCTGCGTGCACTCCATGATCTTGCCGGTGATCAGGATGTCCTTCAGGCCCGGCGCCAGGGTGGTCGCGAACTCGATCGCGCCGATCGACTTGAGCGCCCGCGCCGCCAGGCCCATGCCGTAGTTGGTCTTGAGGTAGTCGAGGAAGGTGGCCTCCACGTCCATCGGCAGCGCGTGCACCTCGCCGCCGCCGTCGGCCGTCGCGATCCTCGTCTCGGACGGCGGGAGTCCCTCCACCTCGAAGGTCGGGGCGATGCCGCCGCGGCCCTCCACCTCGATCAGGAGCACCTTCTTACCGCCGGACGCGAGGGCCAGCGCCAGGGCCGCGGCCACCGTCGACTTGCCGGTGCCGCCCTTGCCGGACACGAAGTGCAACCGGGTCTCCCGGAGCCCGTCGGGCCACCGCGTGCCCGCGTCCTGCACGACCCCGCCGGGGCCCGCCTCACTCACCACCACGACCGGAGCATATCCGCCTGTCGCGCCGCGCCGGAGGTGGATAGGGTGATGCCATGAGCGAGAAGACCACCTGGGAGTACGCGACCATCCCGCTGCTGACGCACGCGACCAAGCAGATCCTCGACACCTGGGGCTCCGACGGCTGGGAACTCGTCACCGTGCTCCCCGGCCCCACCGGCGAGCAGCACGTGGCCTACATGAAGCGGGCTTCGTCGTGACCGCGTCCGCCCGGCTCGCGGAACTGGGGATCGTCCTGCCGCAGGTCGCGGCGCCGCTCGCGGCGTACGTGCCGGCCACGCAGGTGGGCGACCTGGTGTACACCTCGGGCCAGCTGCCCTTGCGCGACGGGGAGCTGGTGGCCCAGGGCAAGGTCAGCGAGAACCGCGAGGGCATCGTCCACCTCGACGACGCGGCGTTCGCCGCCCGGCAGTGCGCCCTCAACGCGCTCGCCGCGATCGACGCGCTCGTCGGCATCGACGCGGTCAAGCGCGTCGTCAAGGTCACCGGCTACGTCGCCTCGGCGCCCGGCTTCTCCAACCAGGCGCAGGTGCTCAACGGCGCCTCGCTGCTGCTCGGCGAGATCTTCGGCGACGCGGGCGTGCACGTGCGGTCCGCCGTGGGCGTGGCCGAGCTGCCGCTGGGTGCGCCCGTCGAGGTGGAGCTCACGGTGCAGGTATGACCCTCGAGCACCCGGCACCGGGGAAGCTGCGGCAGGTCACGCCCTCCGCGGCGGTGCTGCTCTGCGACAACCCGTCGGTGATGACGCTCGAGGGCACCAACACCTGGATCCTGCGCGCACCCGGCCGCGAGGAGGCCGTCGTCGTCGACCCCGGCCCCAAGGGTGAGAAGAAGCACCTCAAGCGCGTCGCCAAGGCGGCCGGCACCGTCGCCCTGACCCTGGTGACGCACCGGCACGCCGACCACACCGGGGGCCTGGCCCGCTGGGCGGAACTCACCCGCAGCCCCGTCCGCGCGTTCTCGCCGAAGTACTGCATCAACACCGCAACCCCGCTGACCGGGGGCGAGGTGATCGAGGCGGCCGGGCTGCGGATCGAGGTGCTGCACACGCCCGGCCACACGGCCGATTCGCTCAGCTTCCTGGTCGACGGTGCCGGGGACGGGCCCGGCGCGCTCCTGTCCGGGGACACGATCCTCGGCCGCGGCACCACGGTGCTCGACGCGAGCGACGGCACGCTCGCCGACTACCTCGGCTCACTGGAGCTGTTGTCGACGGTGGCCGCCGGCCGCGTCCTGCTCCCCGGGCACGGCCCGGACCTCCCGGACGCCGGGCCGGTGATCGAGGCGTACACCGCGCACCGTCGGGAGCGGCTGCAGCAGGTCCGCGACGCGCTGGACGAGCTCGGGCTCGACGCGCGCGAGGCGAAGCCGATGAAGATCGTCAAGCACGTCTACCGCGACGTGGACAAGAAGGCCTGGCCCGCGGCCCGGCAGTCCGTCAAGGTGCAGCTGCAGTACCTTGCCGAGCAGAGCAGCTAGGCGCCGCGGCTAGCGGGCGCGGCGGGCCAGCCGCTCGGAGTCGGTGATCACCACGGACTTGCCCTCGAGGCGGAGCCAGCCGCGGTGCGCGAAATCGGCCAGGGCCTTGTTCACGGTCTCGCGGGAGGCGCCCACGAGCTGGGCGATCTCCTCCTGCGTGAGGTCGTGCGTCACCCGCAGCGCGCCGTTCTCGTGCGTGCCGAAGCGCTGCGCGAGCTGCAGCAGCTGCTTGGCGACGCGCCCGGGGACGTCCGTGAAGATGAGGTCCGCCAGGTTGTTGTTGGTACGCCGCAGGCGGCGGGCCAGCACGCGCAGCAGCTGCTCCGCGATCTCGGGCCGGTCCCGGATCCACGCGCGCAGCGCCTCGCGGTCCATCGTCATCGCGCGGACCTCGGTGATGCAGGTCGCGCTCGACGTGCGGGGGCCGGGGTCGAAGATCGACATCTCGCCGAACATGTCCGACGGTCCCATGACCGAGAGCAGGTTCTCCCGGCCGTCCGGGGAGCGGCGGCCGAGCTTCACCTTGCCGGACAGGATGATGTACAGCCGATCGCCGGGCTCACCCTCGTTGAAGATGACGTGGCCACGCGGGTAGTCGACCTCGTGCAGATCCTTGGTGAGCGCCTCGACCGCGCCCGGCTCGACACCCTGAAAAATGCCGGCCCGCGCCAGGACCTCGTCCACGGGGTACCTCGTTCCTTGATCGACGATCCGTCGCGGGCGGAGTCGCCGCGACTGAAGTGTGAGTTTATGCATCGCCCCGTGCGCGTGTGGGAAATCGCACAGACGACTAGGGAGAGACTACCGGCTCACCGCGGGATCAGCTCGCTCGACGCTCGGCGCCACCGTCGAGATCGAGGCTGTCCACGGCTTTCGGGAGCCCGATCCGGGCCAGCGTCTCCACGTCGGGTGTCTCGTCCTCGCCGGCCGCGGGGGTGACGGCCCGCCTGGCCGTCACCTGCGTCTCGATTCGCTCCATGGCCAACGCGAAGAGCATCAGCACCACCGGGAACAGCAGCCCGAGCAATCCTTGCATGCCGGACAGTAAACACAGCGAAGGTCTCGATACGGCAACGAACCAGCCACGGCACCGTCGTTAGAATCGGTTCCCATGCCCTCGGAGCCGGAATCCCACCTCGCGCTGGTGCGGCGCGCCCGGCGGATGAATCGGACGCTCGCCACCGCGTTCCCCCACGTGTACTGCGAACTCGACTTCACCGATCCGCTGGAGCTCTCGGTGGCCACGATCCTCTCCGCGCAGTGCACCGACGTGCGGGTGAATCAAGTCACACCCGCCCTGTTCGCGCGCTACCGCACCGCCGCCGACTACGCCGGCGCGCAGCGCGCCGAGCTCGAGGAGTACATCCGCTCCACCGGCTTCTACCGGAACAAGGCGTCCTCGATCATGGGCCTGGGGCAGGCGCTCGTCGACCGGTTCGACGGCGAGGTGCCGCGCACCATGAAGGAACTTCTCACGCTGCCGGGATTCGGCCGCAAGACCGCCAACGTGATCCTGGGCAACGCCTTCGACGTCCCCGGCATCACCGTCGACACCCACTTCTCGCGGCTCGTGCACCGTTGGCGGTGGACCGAGCAGACGGACCCGGTGAAGATCGAGCACGCCGTCGGCGAGCTCATCGAGCGCAGGGAGTGGACCCTGCTCAGCCACCGGGTGATCTTCCACGGCCGGCGCGTGTGCCACGCCCGCAAGCCCGCGTGCGGGGTCTGCGTGGTCGCGAAGGACTGCCCTTCGTTCGGGACCGGGCCGATCGACCCCGCGGAGTCCGCCGAGCTGGTGAAGGGCCCCGAACGCGAGCACCTGCTCGAGATCGCGCCGCCCCCGCCGCGCAGGCGCCGCGCACCGTCGGGAAGCGCGAGGTGAGCGCGCCCCTGCTGCCCGGGGAGCGGCCGAGCCGGATCCCGGGCCGCGTGCGGTGGCTCATCGTGTGCGGCGTGATCGTCGTGGCCCTTGTGGTCGCCATCTGGCCCCGCGGGAACGACGCCGCCCCGGTGGCGCAGCCCACGGCGGCACCGTCGGCCGATGACAGCCCCGGCCGGCTGGCGGCCGCGCGGACCGCGGCGGCCCTGCCGCCCTGCCCCGCGGGCATCGGCGCGGCCGCGTTCGAAGGACGGCTCGAAGGAAATGCGCTGACCTGCCTCGGCGACGGGGCCCCGGTGGACCTCGCAACCCCGCCCGGGCGGCCCGTCCTGCTGAACGTGTGGGCGTGGTGGTGCGGGCCGTGCCGGGTGGAACTGCCCGTGCTCGCTGAGGTCGCGGCGCGCGCTGGCGACCGGCTCGCCGTGCTCGGCGTGCACGCCGACCCGAACGCCGTCGCGGGGCTCGACCTGCTGGCCGAGCTGAAGGTGCGGCTGCCCGCCGTGCAGGACCCGCAGGGCGTCGTCGCCACCGCGCTCGGGGCGCCCCGCGCCTACCCCGTGACCGTTCTGTTGCGCGCCGATGGCACTGTGGCCGGTGTGCACGCGCAACCCTTCACCTCCGTCGACGACGTCGCCGCCCTGGTGCGCAGCGAGCTCGGGGTGACCCTGTGACGGCCCCGCAGTGGCTGGACCCGCTGCTCGGCAACCTCGACGAGATCGCCGGCCGGATCGCGCAGCGCGGCGGCGCGGTGGCCGCCCTGCAGCGGGCGCGCAACCCGCGCCGCGCGTCGGTCCTGATCCTGTTCGACGGTGACCCCGCCGCCGCCGGCCCCACCCCGCCCGCCGACGCGACGGTGCTGCTGACCCAGCGCGCCTCCGCGCTGCGCCAGCACGCCGGCCAGGTGGCCTTCCCAGGCGGCGCCCGCGATCCCGAGGACGCCGACGACGTGGCGGTCGCCCTGCGCGAGGCGTGGGAGGAGACCGGCCTGGACCCCGGTTCCGTCGAGGTGGTGGCCGAGCTGGACCCGATCGAGGTGCCCGTCTCCGGTTTCCGGGTGGTGCCGGTGATCGGCTACTCGGCCGGACCGTCCGAGGTCCGCGCCGTGGACCCCGGCGAGACCGCGCTGGTGCGGCGCGTGCCGCTGGCCGAGCTGATCGACCCCGAGCACCGGTTCATGGTGCGCAAGTCCTTCTACCGCGGGCCGGCGTTCGCGGCGGGCCCGATGCTGGTGTGGGGCTTCACCGGAGGCCTCGTGAACGCGCTGATCGGCGCCGCGGGCTGGGAGCGGCCCTGGAACACCGACGACGTCCGCCCCCTCACCGACGAGGTGCGCGCCGCGGCGGCGCGCGCCCAGACCTGGCAGGAGAACGCCCGATGAGCGGTTCCACGTGGGTCGACGTGGTGGTGGTCGTCCTGATGATCCTCGCCGCGTTCTCCGGCTACCGGCAGGGCGCGGCCGCCTCGGTGCTCGCGTTCATCGGCGTGGTGCTCGGCGCCGCCGCGGGCGTGCTGCTCGCGCCGCACGTCCTCGACTCGGTCGACGACGCGAAGGGCCGCCTCCTGCTCGGCGTCGGGCTGCTCGCCGGCCTGGTGATCATCGGCGAGCTCTCCGGCATGGTGCTCGGGCGCGCCGTGCGCAGCTCCATCCGCAGCGTGGGGCTGCGCGCCGTCGACTCCGGCATCGGCGCCGTGGTGCAGGTGGGCGCGCTGCTGCTGGCCGCGTGGCTCGTCGCGATCCCCCTCACCACGGCCGCCGCCCCGCAGGTCTCCCGGTCCGTGAACGGCTCCGCCGTGCTCGGCGCCGTCAACGACTTCGCCAAATCGGTGGGCGCCGACGGCCTGCCGCAGAAGTTCTCCGCCATCATCGACGACTCCGGCCTGCCGCAGGCGCTCGGACCGTTCATGAACACCCCGGTGGTCAGCGTGGAGGCCCCCGATCGCGTCGACTTCACCGATCCCGCCGTGCAGCGGGTGCGGTCGTCCGTGGTCCGCATCGACGGGCAGGCCCCGTCGTGCAGCCGCGCCCTGGAGGGCTCCGGCTTCGTCTCCAGCGCGGGCCGCGTGGTGACCAACGCCCACGTCGTCGCCGGGACCAGCAGCGTGCAGGTCACGGTGGACGGCGCCAAGAAGTACAGCGCGCAGGTCGTCTACTTCGACGCGCAGACCGACGTCGCCGTGCTCAACGTGCCCGGCCTGCAGGCGAAGCCGCTGCGGATCGTTTTCGGCGGCGCCAAGCCGGGCGACCCCGGCTTCGTGCTCGGCTACCCCGGCGGCGGCCCGCTCACCCTCTCCTCCTCCCGGGTCCGCAGCGAGCAGACCCTGGAGGGCCGCAACATCTACCGGGACGCCCAGGTCCGCCGTGACGTGTACCTGCTGCGCGGGCAGGTGCGGCCGGGCAACTCCGGCGGGCCCGTGTTCGATCGCGACGGCAACGTGGTGGGCGTGATCTTCGGCGTGGCCGTCGACGACGCCGACACCGCGTTCGCCCTCACCGCCAAGCAGGTCGAGCCCGCGCTCAAGGCCGGGGCCACCGCCACCGCGGGGGTGCGGACGGGGGCCTGCGTCAACCGGTAGCGCGTCCGGGCGGCGGCCCGGCTCAGGGCAGCAGGCGGGGCCCGGGCAGGCCCGCGAGGAAGTCCACCAGCTGCGGCCCGACGGTGCCGGGCGCCTCCTCGTGCGCGTAGTGCCCGGCGTTCTCGACGGGCCGCACCCGGTAGTCGCTCGCCCAGTCGTGGCTCGAGTACACCGGCTGGGCCAGTACGTACGGATCGACCTCGCCGCGGAACGCGAGCACCGGGATGTGCAGGCGCTGGTTCATGCTGGAGAGGAACCGGCTGCCGTCGGGCCGGAACTGGCTCCGCCACGCCCACCGGGCGTACTCGAGGGCGCTGTGCGCCGTGCCGGGGATCCGGATGGCGCTGCGGTACTGGGCGAGGGCGTCGGCGTAGTCGGCGGTGCGCCGCCACGTCGCGCAGCTGCGGGCGGCGTACACGGCCCCGATCTCGGCACCGTCGTCGCGGGTCAGGCGGTCCTCCGCGAGACGCGGGACCTGGGCGAACGTGATCGGGCCGAGCATCGCCGAGCGCTGCTCCCGGTTCCGCAGCGCGGAGCGCTTCAGGGCTATCGGGTGCGGGGAGGAGACGACCGCGATCGCGGAGACGACGCGCGGATGCAGGGTCGCCGTGGCCCAGCAGCCCAGGCCGCCCTCGCCGTGGCCCACCAGCGCCGCCGAGGTGTGGCCGAGCGCGCGGATCAGGCCGGCGATGTCGCCGGCGAGCGTCCACCCGTCGTATCCGCGGGGCGGCTTGTCGCTGTCGCCGTAGCCGCGCAGGTCCACGGCGACAGCGCGGTGTCCGGCCTCGTGCAGCTGCGGCAGCAGGTGCCGCCAGCTCCACCAGAAGCCGCCGAAGCCGTGCAGCAGGACCACGAGGGGCCGGTCGGTGCCGGCCGGATCCCGGGTGTCGCCGTCGGGCCGGTACTGGGCCGCGTGCAGCCGGATGCCGTTCGCGCGGACGTCGAGGTGCTCCCAGGGGCCGGGGAACCGGACGCTCGACGGATCGGGACTGGTCACCGGGACGCCGTCAGTGTGTGTCGTGCTCGCCCTGGGAGAGCAGGGCCTGCGACTGCTTGAGTGAGGCGATGGTCTTCTGCGGGCCGCGGATGCGCCGCACCTTCAGGTAGCCGAACAGGGCGGCGATCCCGGCGACTACGAGCATCAGCACGAACACGATGAGCGAGGCGGCCCACATCGGGAGCCACACGTTGAGCAGCCACGCGAGGAAGAAGAAGAAGAAGAACGACGAGTACAGGGCCACCACGCCGGCGACCGCGAAGAACACCGAGCCGGTGGCGGCCTTCTTGACGTCCCGCATCGTCTCGGCCTTGGCGAGCTCCACCTCGGCGCGGACCAGCGAGGAGACCTGCGTGGTGGCGTCCCGGACCAGGCTGCCGATGCTCGGATCTCCCGAGGCGGTCACGTTGGGATCGGAGAGCGGGATCGCCGAGAGCGTCTGCGGGGTTCCGCCGGTGGGTGTGCTGTCCAAGCTCACTGTCGTCCTCCTCTAGTTGTAGTCATCGTGCCAGAGGTCACCGCCGTGCGTTCGCGCGACCACGCCGATGTCGCTTTCTCAGCCGCGCGCGGCGGCCCGTCGCGCGGCCCCGTGCACCCTGCCGCGCCGGAGCAGCAGCAGCGCCCCGATCACCGACGCCGTCACGGAGGTGAGCAGGACCGCCGCCTTCGCGAGGTCCGCCTCCTGCGCGGGCAGCGAGAGCTCGGCCACCAGCAGGCTCACGGTGAAGCCGATCGCGCCGAGCACGCTGAGCGCGAGGATGTCCCGGTTGTCGAGGCCCTCGGGCCGCTCCGCGAGCCGCAGGCGCACCGTGATCACGCTGGCCCCGGTGATGCCGACGATCTTGCCGACGAACAGGCCGACCATGACGCCGAGAGCCAGATCGTTCGAGAACAACTCCCGGAACACCGCCCCGTTCACCGCGACCCCGGAGGCGAAGAACGCGAAGATCGGCACGCAGATCAGCGCCGAGACCGGCTGGATCCGGTACCCGAGCCGCTCGGCCGGCGAGTCGTGCTCGCCCGGGTCCGGCTTGACGCGGGTGAGCAGGCCCAGCGCGACGCCCGCGATGGTGGCGTGCACCCCGGACTGCAGCATGGCCACCCACACCACGATCGCGATCGGCACGTAGTAGAGGGGTGTGGTGATGCGGCGGCGCTGCCCGAACCAGTGGAGCGAGCACCCGGCGGCCGCCACCGCGAGCCAGCCCGCCTTCAGGTCCGCGGCGAAGAGCACCGCGATCACGGCGATGGCGATGAGGTCGTCGACCACGGCCAGGCCCAGCAGGAACACCCGCGCCCCCGACGGCAGCCGGGACCCGATCAGCGAGAGGATGCCGAGCGCGAACGCGATGTCGGTGGCGATGGGGATCGCCCAGGCGCTTCCGATGTGCGGATCGTCGTGCGCGATGGCCACCGCGATCACCGCGGGCACGATCACCCCGCCCACCGCGCACAGCACCGGCAGGGCCGCGCCGCGCAGCGTGGACAGCTCGCCCACCACCAGCTCCCGCTTGAGCTCGAGCCCGGCGACGAAGAAGAAGATCGCGAGCAGCCCGTCCTTGGCCCAATCGGCGAGCGAGAGCCGCAGGTGCAGCCCGTGCCCGAACACGCTCCAGGCGTCGCTGCCGATCCGGATCTCCGCGAGGTGCGTGTACCCCCCGGACCAGGGCGAGTTGGCCCAGAGCAGCGCGATCGCCGCGGCGATGAGAAGAGCTGTGCCACCGACGGTCTCGGTGCGGAGGAAGCGGATCAACGACCGCGAGGCCCGGAACGGGGTCGGTGCGTCGTTCATTCGTCGACGGTACCGCAGCGCCCCGCGGTGACCCGGGTCACCGCGAGTACCCGCCCGCGCCGGGCGTAATCTCTGCCGAATGAATCGCAGGCGGATCGTCGTCGCCTCCATGGTGGGCACCACCATCGAGTTCTTCGACTTCTACATCTACGCGACCGCAGCAGTGCTGGTCTTCCCCACCCTGTTCTTCCCGAAGGGCAACGACGCGGCGGCCCTGCTGGCGTCGTTCGCCACCTTCGGGCTGGCCTTCGCGGCGCGGCCGCTCGGCTCGATCCTGTTCGGCCACTTCGGCGACCGGATCGGCCGCAAGGCCACGCTCGTCGGCTCCCTGCTGACCATGGGCATCGCGACGTTCCTCATCGGCCTGCTCCCCACCTTCGATCAGGCGGGCTACTGGGCGCCGGCGCTCCTCGCGGTCATGCGTTTCGCGCAGGGCCTGGGCCTGGGCGGCGAGTGGTCGGGAGCCGCGCTGCTCGCGACCGAGACCGCGGAGAAGGGCAAACGCGCGTGGGCCGCGATGTGGCCGCAGCTCGGCGCCCCGTTCGGGTTCTTCCTCGCCAACGGCGTCTTCCTGCTGCTGATGCAGGTGATGGACTACGACTCGAAGGCCGCCGAGCCCAACCACGCGTTCATGACCTGGGGCTGGCGCGTGCCGTTCCTGCTCTCGGCCGTCATGGTGATCGTCGGCCTGTACGTGCGTCTCAAGCTCACCGAAACCCCGGTGTTCGCGAAGGCCGTCGAGGAGGGCAAGAAGGTGAAGGCGCCGATCGGCGAGGTCGTGCGCACCGCGTGGCGCCCGCTCATCATCGGCACCTTCGTCATGGTGGCCACCTACACGCTGTTCTACCTGGTCACCACGTGGATCGTGTCCTACGGGACCGGCAAGGTCACCGACAAGTCGGGGGTCAAGCTGGGCATCTCCTACATCGACTTCCTCGAGATGCAGCTGATCGCGGTGCTGTTCTTCGCGGTCTTCGTCGCGGTGTCCGGGCGCCTCGCGGACCGGTTCGGCCGGCGTCTCGTGCTGATCATCGTGACGCTCGGGATCATCGCCTACGGCCTCTCGTTCACGTGGATCCTCGATCCCGCACACACCACGCAGGGCACGATGCTGGCGGTGCTGATCGGCGGGCTCACCCTCATGGGGCTCACCTTCGGCCCGATGAGCGCCGTGCTGCCGGAGCTGTTCGCCACCAACGTCCGCTACACGGGCAGCGGCGTCTCCTACAACTTCGCGTCGATCATCGGCGCCGCCATCGCGCCGTTCATCGCCACCTGGCTGGTCAAGGACTACGGCGTGGAGTGGGTGGGCGTGTACCTGGCCATCGCCGGCGTCTCCACGCTGGTCGCGCTGATCATCATGCGCGAGACGCGTGACGTGGAGCTGGAGCGGGTGTAGCCGTGCGGATCCTCATCGTCGGTGCCGGCGCCACGGGCGGGGCGTTCGGCTCCCGCCTGATCGAGGCGGGCCGCGACGTCACGTTCCTGGTCCGCCCGGCCCGCGCGGCGGCGCTGCGCCGCGACGGCCTGCGGTTCACCGACCCGGACGGCACCCGCACCCACGAGGTCGCGGTGCTCACCGCCGACGAGCTCGTCAGGGCGCCACAGGTCTTCGACCTGGTGATCCTCACCGTGAAGGCGCCGGCGCTCGAGGCCGCGATCGCCGATCTCGCCCCGGCCGTGGGGGAGGGCACCGTCGTCCTGCCCGTGCTGAACGGGCTCGCCCACCTGGACCGGCTCGAGGCGGCGTTCGGGCCGCGCGTGCTGGGCGCGCTCGCGATGATCGTCGCCACCCTGGACGACGGTGCGGTGGTCCAGATGACCGACTGGTCGGCGCTCACCATCGGCGACGGTGCGCCCGGCGTCGCGCAGGCGCTCGACGTGCCGGGGATCCGGCTCACGGTGGCCCCGGACATCACGGGCGCACTGTGGGCGAAGTGGGCGTTCATCGCCGCGAGCGGCATCGACTGCTGCCTGTTCCGCAGCCCGGCCGGGCCGGTGATCGTGGCCGGCGGCGCGCCGGCGGTGCGGGCGATCAGCGCCGAGACCGAGGCGGTCGCGGCGGCCGCCGGGCATCCCGTTCCGGCGGATGCGCACGCGCGGACCGAATCGGTTCTGCTGGACCCGGATTCGGCGATGACCTCCTCGCTCTACCGGGATCTGGTTGCGGGCCTTCCCCACGAGGCCGAGCACATCCTGGGCGACCTGGCCTCCCGGGCGCGGGATCTTGGTGTGGCGACGCCGCTGCTGGACCTCACGCTGGTGCAGGTCCGGGCGGACGCGGTGCAGCGAGGCTGACCCCCGCCGCCTCGGCGGCCGCGCGGTACGCAGCGGCGAGGCTGTCCACGGTCTCGTGGGCGTTGAGCCCGCTCGGGTTGGGCAGCACCCAGACCCGCGTCTCGCCGATGCTGCGCTCCTGCGGCCCGGGCACGGCCCTCGGCTCGTGGAAGGCGGTGCGGTAGGCGGTGATCCCGAGGACCGCGAGGATGCGCGGGGCGACCCGCCGCACCCGCTCGACGAGCGCCTCGCCGCCCTCCCGGAGTTCCTCGGCCGTCAGCTCGCTCGCCTTGGCGGTGGCCCGCGGCGCCACGTTGGTGATGCCGATCCCGGCCTCCACCAGCGTGTTCCGGTCGGCGAAGCTCATCCCGTCGGTGGCGTCGATGAGGTGGCCGGTGATGCCCGCGGCGTACAGCGCCGGGTAGAAGCGGTTGCCGGGACGGGCGAAGTGCGCGCCGGTCGCCGCCGTCCACAGCCCGGGGTTGATGCCGGAGAACAGCAGCCGGCAGCCGGGGCCGATCAGGTCCGGCACCGTCGTATCCGAGTACGCGAGGAGTTGCTCGCGGGTCAGCCCCTTGAATCGCACAGATACTGCCTACCGGTTTTCCCGCGCGTGGTCCACTGGGGCGATGACCGTCGACGACCTGCTCGCCCGCACCGAGATCCACGACGTGGTGCTGCGGTACTGCCGCGGCATCGACCGGCTCGACCTCGAGGCGGTCCGCGCCTGCTATCACCCGGGCGCGGTGGACCACCACACCGGCTTCGACGGCCCCGTCGAGGAGTACGTGCCGTGGGTGCGCGGGCAACTGGAGTCGCTCGGCGGCACGCACCACCAGGTGGGCAACCACCTGTGCGAGCTCGCCGGGGACGTGGCCGTGGCCGAGACCTATTGCACCGCAACGCACTGGTCCGCGCCCGGCGCGGAGCTGCAGGCGTACCTGACCCTCGGCCTGCGCTACGTGGACCGGTTCGAGCGGCGCGAGGGCGGGTGGGCGATCGCCGAGCGCTGGGCGGTCACCGACTGGACGCGGTGGGAGAAGGACCTCACCGGGCCGCTCGGCGTGCCGGGGGCGGGCCCGCCCCCCGGGCGCGGCGGCGGCGATCCCGTGGACGCGCTGCGCGCTCAGGTGCTGCGCCGCGACCGCTCGTAGAGCCGCCGGACCACGTCCTCGATGTCGGGTTCCTCGATCGTGAGGTCGCGCACCGTCGAGGATTCGGAGATCGCGGCGAGGACCGCCGGGAGGGGGCCGGTGAGCTCGAGCCTCTGCCGCAGGCCCCCGCCCTCGCTCGCGAGGTGCCGCGCACCGTCGACCCGCAGGTCCGGGGTGGGGCGGTCCAGGTCGACCACGAGCACCCGTGCGGCGCCGACGGTGTCGACCAGGCCGGGGAGAGTGCCGTCGAACGCGGTACGCCCGCGGTCGATCACCAGGATCCGCTCGCACAGCCGCTCCACATCGCCCATGTCGTGGGTGGTGAGCAGCAGGGTGAGCCCGCGCTCGGCCCGCTCGGCGATGAGGAACTCGCGCAGGCGCTGCTTGCTCAGCACGTCCAGCCCGATGGTGGGCTCGTCCAGGATCAGCAGCTCGGGCGAATGCATCAGCGATGCCGCGACTTCCGCGCGCATCCGCTCGCCCAGGCTGAGCTGGCGCACCGGCCGGTCGAGGTAGTCGCCCAGCTCCAGCTGCTCGATGAGCCGGTCGGCGCGGCCCTTCGCCACGGCGTCGGGGAGGCGGTGCACGGCGGCCAGGATCTCCAGCGACCGCCCGGTCGGCAGGTCCCACCACAGCTGCGACCGCTGCCCGAACACGACGCCCACCCGCCGGGCCACGTCGCGCCGTCGGGGCACGGGATCGAGCCCGACGGTGCGCGCCGTCCCGGACGTGGGTACCAGGATGCCCATGAGCATCTTGATCGTGGTCGACTTCCCGGCACCGTTCGCGCCGATGTAGCCGACGGCCTCGCCCCGCGCGATCGTGAGGTCGAGACGATCGACCGCGGTGGTCGCGGACTTGGTGCGCCCGTTCCAGGACCGCTTCACGAACGTGCGAGTCAGGCCGTGGGTCTCGATCATGGCGTCGGTCATCCGCCGGCTCCTCGGTAGTGTCGCAGCCCGAGCCGCCAGGCGAGCGCGGCGAGCAGTGCCGCCCACAGGGCGACGGCCGGCAGCAGCCAGGCCAGCCAGGGCTGGAAGACGCCCCGGCCCGGCAGTCCCAGGACGACCAGCGTGGGGAGGTAGCCGGTGAACGCCAGCGGCAGAACGAATCCCAGGGTCACCTTCACCGCGCGCGGCCACACCGGCGCCGGCTGGGTGGAGGCGTAGTGGCCGCCGTACACGAAGGCGTTGGTGAACTCCGCGCCGTTCACCAGGACGAACTGCAGGCCCGCGGCCATTACGAACAGCGACGCGTAGATCATCGGCCCGCAGGCGACGGCGAGCAGCAGCATGCCGAGTGTCGCTGGGCCCCAGTCGATCGGGTTGTGGGTGAGGGCGTACACCAGAGCGAAGACGCTCACCGCGGGCCGGGTGATCCGGTTGATCCGGATGTCGCTGGTCATCAGCTGCGCCAGGATCGGCTGCGGCCGCAGGTAGAACACGTCGACGGTGCCTTTGCGGATCTGCCGGTGCAGCTTGTCCAGGTGCCCGAACGCGATGTCCGCGAGGCAGAAGGAGCCGTCGGCGAGCGCGAACACCAGCATCACGGCGGGCAGGGTGAGCCCGCCGATGACCGGCGCGGTGTGGAACAGCAGCCACACCTCCGCCAGCTCGATCACGCCGAGCACGCCCGCGGTCACCAGATCGAGCGCCAGCGACGCGCGGTAGGAAGCCTGCGCCTGGATCCGCGAGACGAGCACCGCACGGTACGGCGCCAGCGGGCCCGGGCGGCGCGCCGGCGAGGAGACGTCAGCCACCCTGCACCTCCAGCCGCCGCCGGCCGGCCGCGGTGAGCGCCGCACCGAGCGCCAGGGCGGCCGCGCACCACCCGGCCTGCGTCGCCACGGCCCGCAGGCCCGCGGCCACGTCGATGCGGCCCGAGAGGATATCGCAGGGCGGCATCAGGATCCACGCGAACGGCGAGTTCTCGGAGACGGCCGCCAGCCAGCCGGGGAACAGGCCGATCGGCACGAACATGCCCATCAGGAAGCTGGCGACGATCACGTAGAACAGGGTGATGCCGCGGGTCTCGACCACCCAGAACCCGAGGATCTCCACGGCGTACAGCAGGGCGCGGGCGAGCACGATCGACAGCAGGATGCTCAGCGCCGCCAGGGGATACGCGGCGGGCTGCCCGGCCCAGGCCATCCTGCCCGTCGCGAGTCCCACCACCACCAGCGGCAGCCCGCGCGGAATGAGCGAGTACAGCGCCGCGCCGAGCGTCGCGGCGAGCGTGGCGAACTGCACGTTCAGCGGGCGCAGGAAGTCGACGGCGATGTCGCCGGTGCGGATGCGCTCGGACAGTTCACCGTCGGAGCCGAACGCCCCCACCGCGGTGAGCAGCCCCTGGGACAGGAAGACGAAGCTCACCATCAGCTCCGGCGTGTACCCGCCGGCGGCCCCGCCCGCACCCGCCAGGGCGGCCAGCAGGATGCCCATCTTGAGGAATCCGAAGACGGTGTTGGTGATGAGGCCGGCCGCCGCTGCGGTGACGTAGGTGGACTGCTGGCGGAAGCCCGCCACCGTCAGGCGTGCGTACGGGAGCAGGGCTGTGGGGAGGGCGGCGCGCCCCGCGACTGCGGACGACGCGCCGGGAGGCGACGACACAGTTGTCCGACGTTACCGCCCCGGCGCGCCCCGTGCTAGCTGCGCTGCTTGCGGATGTTCTCGAACACCGTCGGATCCACGAGGGTGGAGGTGTCGCCCAGCTCGCGGCCCTCGGCCACGTCGCGCAGCAGGCGGCGCATGATCTTCCCGGAGCGGGTCTTCGGCAGCTCCGGCACGATGTTGATCTCGCGCGGCTTGGCGATCGGCGAGATGTCCTTGCTGACCTGGGCCGTCATCTCGGCGATGAGCCTGTCGGGATCGGAGTCGTCGACGCCCTGGCGCAGGATCACGAACGCCGCGATGGCCTGGCCCGTGGTCGCGTCGGAGGCGCCCACGACGGCCGCCTCGGCGACCGCGGGGTGCCCGACCAGCGCGGACTCGACCTCGGCCGTGGAGATCCGGTGGCCCGAGATGTTCATGACGTCGTCCACGCGGCCCAGCACCCAGAGGGCACCGTCCTCGTCGTACCGCGCGCCGTCGCCCGCGAAGTACCAGCCCTGATCGGCGTACCGCGACCAGTAGGTGTCCACGAAGCGCTCGTCGTCGCCCCAGATGCCGCGCAGCATCGCCGGCCACGGCTGGTCGAGCACCAGCAGGCCGGACTCGCCGCGGGGCAGGGTGTTCCCCTCGTCGTCCACGATGTTCGCGCTGATGCCGGGCACGGGCTCCATCGCCGAGCCGGGCTTGAGGGTGGTGGTGCCGGGGAGCGGCGCGACCATCGCGGCGCCCGTCTCCGTCTGCCACCAGGTGTCCACGATCGGGGCGGAGCCGCCGCCGATCACGTCGCGGTACCAGCGCCAGGCCTCGGGGTTGATGGGCTCGCCCACCGAGCCGAGCACGCGGATCGAGCTCAGGTCGTGCGCGTCCGGGATCTCCCGGCCCCACTTCATGAACGTGCGCACCAGGGTGGGCGCGATGTAGTAGATCGAGACGCCGTACTTCTCGATGACCTCGAAGTGGCGGTGCTCGGTCGGCGAGTTCGGGGTGCCCTCGTAGACGATCTGCGTGGCGCCGTTCGCCAGCGGGCCGTACACGATGTACGTGTGGCCGGTGACCCAGCCGATATCGGCCGTGCACCAGTACACGTCCTTCTCGGGCTTGAGGTCGAACAGGTAGTAGTGCGTGTACGCGGCCTGCGTGAGGTAGCCGCCGGAGCTGTGCACGATGCCCTTCGGCTTGCCCGTGGTGCCGGACGTGTACAGCAGGAACAGGGGGTGCTCGGAGTCGAAGGGCTCGGGGGTGTGGTCCGACGATGCCGCGCCCACCGACTCGTGCCACCACACGTCGCGATCGTGCCAGTCGATGTCGTTCTTGCACCGCTGCACGACGATGACCTTCTCGACCGACTGCGCCTTCGCACCGTCGACCTCCATGTCGAGCGCCTCGTCGACGTTGGCCTTGAGCGGCGCGGGCTTGCCGCGGCGGAACTGGCCGTCGGTGGTGATGACGACCTTGGCCTCGGCGTCGTCGACGCGCGAGCGCAGTGCTGCGGCGGAGAAGCCGCCGAAGACCACGGAGTGCGTCAGGCCGAGGCGGGCGCAGGCCAGCATGGCGACGATCGCTTCCGGCACCATCGGCATGTAGATCGCGACCCGGTCGCCCGCCTGCAGCCCCAGCGAGCTCAGGTAGTTGGCGGCGCGGCTCACCTCGTCCTTCAGGTCCGCGTACGTGAGGTCACGGCTATCGCCCGGCTCGCCGATCCAGTGGATCGCCACGCGATCGCCGTTGCCCGCGTCGACGTGCCGATCGACACAGTTGTACGCCACGTTGAGCCTGCCGCCCACGAACCACTTCGCGAACGGGGCGCCACTCCAGTCCAGAACCTCCCCGAACGGGGTGTCCCAGTGCAGGCGGTTCGCCTGCTCCGCCCAGAAGCCCAGACGGTCCGCTTCGGCACGATAGTACAATTCCCGGCCGTGCGTGTTGGCCTGAGCTGCGAATTCAGCGGAGGGCGGGTAGGCGGCTGTCGCGGAATCAGTCATGTGTCGAATCCTAGGTACGGCGTGGGTGGCGGGCGGAGGAAAGCTGAAATTCGACCGTATCCACCAGGGGTTGCAGCAGGGTTGCAGGCCCCCGAGCCCGAGCGCCGGGTGACGCCCGGACGCCGCATTCCGGTGCATTCCGGTAGGAGGGCTCACGGTTGACGGGACAGGCGGCGTGGACACCTTTAAGGTTCTGTTCACCAGATAGCAGAACTCATGCGGAGGAAGTTGTGGGAATACGAAGAAGGCGGTGGCCGGCGGCGCGGGCGATCCTCGCTACCGCGGTCGCCGCGACCCTGGCGGTGTCCGGGTGCAGCATGGAGGGGGCGCGATCGGTCAGCTCGACGGGACCGAACGCGATCATCCGGGCGTACGCGGGGGAGCCGCAGAACGGGCTCGTGCCGACGAACACCAACGAGAACATGGGCGGGCGCGCGGTGGACGCGCTGTTCACCGGCCTGTACGCATACGACGCGGACGGTAAGCCGGAGCTCGCCAACGCCGAGTCGGTGGAGACCACCGACAACCAGAACTTCGTGGTCAAGCTCAAGAAGGACTGGAAGTTCACCGACGGCACCCCGGTGAAGGCGGAGAACTACGTTCGCGCGTGGAACTTCGGGGCGTACACGCCGAACGCGCAGCTGCAGCAGAGCTTCTTCGAGCCGATCGAGGGGTACGAGGCCGTCGGTGCGGAGAAGCCGACCACGGCGGAGATGTCCGGCCTCAAGGTGGTCGACGACTACACGTTCACCGTCCGGCTCAGTCACCCCAACATCGACTTCAAGCTCGGCCTCGGATTCACGCCGTTCAAGCCGCTGCCCGACGCGTTCTTCACGCAGGGAGCGAAGGAGTTCGGCGAGCATCCCATCGGCAACGGGGCGTACAAGTTCCGTGATGCCGACGCGTGGCGCCACAACGTGCAGCTGGATCTGGTGGTCAATCCCGACTACAAGGGTCCGGACAAGCCGAAGAACGGAGGCGTCTCCTTCATCTTCTACGCCAACGCCGACACCGCGTACGCGGACCTGCAATCGGGCAACCTGGACGTCATCGAGTTGATCCCCACGAGCGCGCTGCGCAGTTACAAGCGCACCCTCGGGGATCGGGCGATGGTCAAGCCCATCGCGTACGAGATGCAGTTCGCGATCCCCTATTACCTCCCGCACTTCTCCGGCGAGGAGGGGCGCCTGCGTCGCCAGGCGTTCTCGATGGCCATCAACCGTCCCCAGGTCATCAACACGCTGTTCCCGAACGCCAGGGTGCCGATGAAGGACTTCACCGCGAGCACCCTGCCGGGTTGGAACGGCAATCTTCCAGGCAACGAGGTGCTGAGCTTCAACCCGGAGAAGGCCAAGGAACTGTGGAAGCAGGCGGATGCGATCGCGCCGTGGTCCGGCTCGTTCCAGATCGCCTACAACTCCGACGGCGACCACAAACTGTGGGTCGACGCGGTGACGAACCAGATCAAGAACACCCTCGGAATAGACGCCTCGGGTGCCGCGATCCCCACGTTCAAGCAGATCCGCGATCAGGTCACGAAGAAGTCGATCAAGACTGCTTTCCGGAACGGCTGGCAGGGCGACTACCCGTCCATGATCGAGTTCCTGGCACCGCAGTACATCACCGGGGCGGGGGCGAACGACGTCGTCTATGCGAACCCGGAGTTCGACGCCGCTCTGAACGCGGCACAGCGAACCACCGACCCGAATCAGAGCTATCAGCTCGTCGGTAAGGCCCAGGAACTGCTCCTGCGCGACCTGCCCGTGATCCCGTTGTGGGAGTACCAGGCGGTCGGCGGACGAGCGCAAGGCGTTGACGCCCACCTGACGTGGAACGGCCTGCCGGACTACACGCAGATCACGAAGGAGTAGACGATGGTCCGGTACCTTCTCTCGCGCGTCGGGCAGATGATCATCGTCTTCTTCGGTGCGACTCTGCTGATCTACGCGCTCGTGTTCCTCGTTCCCGCCGACCCGATCTCGGCGCTGAGCGGCGGCAAGCCGCTCTCCCCGGGTGTGATCGCGCAACTGCGGGCGGAGTACCACCTGGACCAGCCGTTCCTGGTGCAGTACTGGTACTACATCAAGGGCGTCTTCACGCTCGACTTCGGCACCTCGTTCTCCGGCCAACCCGTGTGGGACGTGATGAAGCGGGCCTTCCCGGTCACGGTGAACCTGGCGCTCATCGCGCTGGCAGTGGAGGCGATCCTCGGGATCTTCTTCGGCGTGATCGCCGGCCTGAAGAAGGGCAAGTGGTTCGACTCGTCGATCCTGATCGTCTCGCTGATCATCATCGCGGTGCCGATCTTCGTGCTGGGCTTCGTCGCGCAGTTCGTGTTCGGCGTGAAGCTCGAGTGGTTCCCGGTCACCGTGGGCGGCAACCTGGACTTCTACCACCTGCTGCTGCCGGGCATCGTGCTCGGGCTCGTCTCCTTCGCCTACGTGGTGCGGCTGACGCGCTCGCAGGTGGCGGAGAACCTGACCGCGGACTTCGTGCGGACCGCGACGGCCAAGGGCCTCCCGCGCTGGCGCGTGGTGGTGGTGCACGTACTGCGGAACTCGCTGATCCCGGTGGTCACTTTCCTCGGCGCCGACCTGGGCGCGCTGATGGGCGGCGCGCTCGTCACCGAGGGCATCTTCAACATCCCCGGCGTCGGCGGCACCATCTACCAGGCGGTGATCCGCGGCGAGGCGCCCACGGTGGTCTCCTTCGTCACCGTGCTCATCCTGATCTACCTGATCTCCAACGTGGTGGTCGACCTGCTGTACGCCGCCCTCGACCCGAGGATTCGTTATGCCTGACAATGTGATCTACCCCGGACAGGAACGCTTCGTCGCGGCGCCCGAGGACGTGACGGTGGGCGCGGTCGACGCCGTGGACACCGAGACCGCACCCACCGGCTTCTGGAAGACCGCGTGGCTCGAGCTGCGGCGCCGTCCCCTGTTCATCGTCTCGATGGTTCTGCTCGCGCTGATCCTGCTGGTGGTGCTGTTCCCCGGGCTGTTCGCGCACCAGGACCCGCACTACGCGACGCTCGACCGCTCGCTGCTGCCGCCCAGCGGGGAGCACTGGTTCGGCACCGACCAGTTGGGCTACGACATCTACACCCGCACCATCTACGGCGCCCGCGCGTCCGTGCTCGTCGGCGTGCTCACCACGCTGGCGGTCGTGGTGATCGGCGGCCTGCTGGGGGCGCTCGCCGGCTTCTTCGGCGGCTGGCTCGACTCGCTCATCGCGCGCCTCGCTGACATCTTCTTCGGCATCCCGCTGATGCTGGCGGCCGTGGTGGTGATGCAGGTGATCCAGTCCCGCACCGTGTACACGGTGGTCCTGGTTCTCGCGATCTTCAGCTGGCCCCAGATCGCCCGCATCGCGCGCTCGGCGGCCATCTCGATCCGCAACGAGGAGTTCATCACCGCCTCGAAGTCGTTGGGGGCCTCCAGGTTCCGGACGCTGTTCACCCACGTGATCCCTAACTGCCTGGGGCCGGTGATCGTGGTCGCGACCATCTCGCTGGGCATCTACATCGTCACCGAGGCCACGCTCTCGTACCTCGGCATCGGGCTCCCGACGAGCGAGGTCTCCTGGGGCCAGGACATCGCCAACGGGCAGCAGCTGCTGCGCGAGGGCACCCCGATCCTGTTCTACCCCGCCGGCGCGCTGGCGCTCACCGTGCTCACCTTCATGATGCTCGGTGACGTGCTGCGCGACGCGCTCGATCCGAAGGCGAGGACCCGCTGATGAGCGAACAACCGACACCCCTGCTCGAGATCCGGGACCTGATCGTCGAATTCCGCGTCCAGGACAGGCAGGTGCAGGCCGTGCGCGGCGCGAGCCTCACCGTCTACCCGGGCCAGACGGTGGCGATCGTCGGCGAGTCCGGTTCCGGCAAGTCCACCACCGCCGCGGCCGCGATGGGCCTGCTGCAGGGCACCGGCAAGGTGGCGGGCGGGCAGATCCTGTTCGACGGGCAGGACCTGTCGAAGGCCACGAAGAAGGACTTCCAGAAGATCCGGGGCAGCGGCATCGGCCTGGTCCCGCAGGATCCGAACACCAACCTCAACCCGCTGTGGCGGGTGGGGTATCAGATCCGGGAGACCCTCAAGGCCAACAACGCCGAACACGGCGACGCCAAGAAGCGGGCGATCGAGCTGCTGGCCGAGGCCGGGATGAAGGATCCGGAGCAGCGGGTCAACCAGTACCCGCACGAGTTCTCCGGCGGCATGAAGCAGCGCGCGCTGATCGCGATCGGCCTGGCCGCCCGGCCGAAGCTGCTGATCGCCGACGAGCCCACATCGGCGCTCGACGTCACGGTGCAGCGGCAGATCCTCGATCACCTCGAGACGCTGACCCACGAGCTGGGCACCGCCGTCCTGCTCATCACCCACGACCTGGGGCTGGCGGCCGAGCGCGCCAGCCACCTCGTGGTGATGTACAAGGGGCGTGTCGTGGAATCCGGTCCGGCGCTGGACATCCTGCAGGACCCGCAGCACGAGTACACCAAGCGTCTCGTCGCGGCGGCGCCGTCGCTGGCGGCCCGGCGCGCCGCCGCACCGTCGGTCACGGACGTGGCCGACCGCCCGATCGCGGGCGACCAGTCCCTGCGCGACGAGCAGGTGTACGCGGAGACCCTGGTCGGCGAGGCCGAAGACGCCTCGACGACCGGGATCGACGAGGTGGTGGTCGCCTCGAACCTGGTGAAGGACTTCCCGATCCGTGGATCGCTGCCGTTCCAGAGCAGCGACTTCCGCGCGGTCGACGACGTGAGCTTCACCATGCTGCGCGGCACCACGACGGCGGTGGTCGGCGAGTCGGGCTCCGGCAAGTCGACGGTGGCCCGCATGGTGCTCGGCCTCCTCGAACCGACCAGCGGCACCGTCGAATTCGACGGCGTGGACGTGCGCTCCCTCACCGGATCCGAGGCCAAGAAGTTCCGCCGGCGGGTGCAGCCCGTGTTCCAGAACCCGTACGGCTCACTGGATCCGATGTACTCGATCTACCGGGCGATCACGGAGCCGCTGGCGGTGCACGGGGTGGGCGATAAGGCCTCGCGCCTGAAGCGGGCGAAGGACCTGCTGGAGATGGTGGCGCTGCCCGGCGACACGATGCACCGCTACCCGAACGAGCTCTCGGGCGGCCAGCGGCAGCGTGTGGCCATCGCCCGGGCGCTGGCGCTCAACCCCGAGGTGATCGTGCTCGACGAGGCGGTCTCGGCGCTGGACGTGCTGGTGCAGGCGCAGATCCTCACGCTGCTGGAGGAACTGCAGCGCGAGCTGGGCCTGACCTACCTGTTCATCACCCACGACCTGGCGGTGGTCAAGCAGATCGCGCACCAGACCCTGGTGATGGCCGGCGGCAAGGTGATGGAGCAGGGCCCCACGGATCAGGTGTACGACCACCCGTCGTCGGACTACACCCGCAAGCTCATCGACGCCATTCCCGGCGGCTCGATCGAGCTGGCGGGTTGAGCGGGGCCGGGCGGGACGCGGACGGGGCCGTGCGGCGCGCGGGCTAGGGTGGGCGTGTGACCGACCCGCTCAGCCCGCTCGTCGCCGTCCCCGCGGTCGCGGAGGCCGCCGCCGCCGCCCGGGACGCCCTCGCCGCGGTGCACCGTCATCCCGCGAACCGGCGGGAATGGCGCGCGACCGCCACCGAGTCGTCGCTGCGCGGCGCCCGTGCCTCCGCGGCCCTCGACGGCGGCGCGGTGGCGCTGAGCCGCGACGAGCTGATCAGTGACCCGGTGCTCGCCGGGGCGATGCGCGCGTATCAGGCGATCGACGGTGACCTGCTGGACACCACGGTCGGGGTGTGGCGGCGTGCGCCGCTGCAGGTCCTGGCCCGGCTGCACACCCTGGCCGCGGCCGATCTGGTGGACGGGGACGATTCGCGGCTGGGGCGGCCCCGTCCGGGTGCGGGGGAGCGCCTGGCGCTGCTCGCGCAGCTGGTGACGGGCGGCACGCAGGCGCCGGCGCCGGTGGTCGCGGCGATCGTGCACGGGGAGCTGCTGTCCCTGCGGCCGTTCGAGGTGTCCGACGGGGTGGTGGCGCGAGCGGCCTCGCGCCTGGTGACGGTCGCGTCGGGGCTGGACCCGCACGCGCTGGGGATCCCGGAGACCACGTGGCTGAAGTTCGCGCCGAGTTACGCGGACGCCGCGGACGCGTTCGGGCTCGGGGACCCCGACGGGGTGGTCGCGTGGGTGGTGCTGTGCTGCCAGGCGTTGGAGGCGGGTGGGCGAGAGGCGCTGGCACTGGCGGAGCGCTGACGGAGGTGACCCGCGGCGTGGTCGCGGGGGATGCAGCGCTGGCACTGGCGGAGCGCTGACATGCGCAACGGCGACCCGGCCTGAGCTGAGGAGGGTCACTCGAGGTGCCTTCCTCAGAACGGGTCCGAATCGCCGTTCGCTAGCACGGATCCCGGTTACCAAGCGTGCATTTCGGTGGGCTGTGTGATGGCCTCGGCGTCATCCGGTGGAGAGATCCACTATCCGCGGATCCTGTGCTGACCACTGTTTCCCCGGTGACGCAGGCCCACAACGCTTCGGCCATAGGTGGCGAGCTCCGCGTGGGTGCCTGGTGTCCGTGCTGGGAGCCTTGACGTTCAGGAACCCTCGACCTTCTCTTCCGGTGGGGGTTTGGCTTCGCGCCGCTCCGTGACTCCTTTCTACCCTGTGATGGGCGTCACATCAAGGGGTTGGAGCGGAATTTTCGGCGATCCGCGGTAACAGGTGGGTCTCAGCGCTTTTTTCTTTGCAGCACAAGATAAGTCGCGATCCCGGCGCCCGCGGCGACCGCGCCGAGGCCGGCGCCCGCCAGCACCGAGTTGCGGGACGGCGTGGGGATGCGGCTGCGCAGCGGCGTGGGGTTGGAGAAGGAGACCACGGGCCACCCGCGCTCCGCCGCCTCCCGGCGCAGGCCGCGATCGGGGTTGACCGCCGTGGGGTGGCCGACGGCGGCCAGCATCGGCACGTCGGTGATCGAGTCCGAGTAGGCGAAGCACTGCTGGAGGTCGTACCCGTGCTCGGCGGCGAGGCGCTCCATGGCGACCACCTTGTTCTCGCCGTAGCAGTAGAACTCGACCTCGCCGGCGTACTTGCCGTCCTCCACCTTCATCTTCGACGCCACCGAGTAGTCGGCGCCCAGCATCTCGGCGATCGGGCGCACCATCTCCTCGCCGGAGGCGGAGACGATCACCACGTCGTGGCCGCGCGCGTGGTGCCCGGCGATGAGTTCCTCCGCCTCGGCGAACACGAGGGGGTTCACCACGTCGTGCAGCGCCTCCCGGACGATGGTGGAGACCTGCTCCGCGTTCCAGCCCTCGCACATCTGCGTGAGGTGGTCGCGCATGCGCTCCATCTGGTCGTGGTCCGCCGCGGTCAGCATCATCAGGAACTGCGCGTAACTGGACTTGAGGACGGCGCGGCGGTTCAGCAGGCCCTCGTCGAGGAACGACCGGGAGAACGCGAGCGCCGACGACTTCGCGATGATCGTCTTGTCCAGGTCGAAGAAGGCGGCGACCCGGCGGACAGGGGCCCCGTCGGGCGCGGTAGGACTCACGGTCTTCAGCGTACCGCTGCCACACGGATCGGTACCCCGCAAGAGCGGACCCCGGATCGGTCCACAGGTTTCTCGAATCGGACACGTTCCTCCACAGGCGGGCCCCGGAACGGGCGAACCGGGCGGCCCGGTCGGCGAGCCTGGTGCCATGCGGGGGATCGAGATCGGAATGGCGGTGGCGGACGGCCCGTTGGCGGACGACGTGCGCCGGGCCGCCGCGGCGGCGTCGCGGGCGGTCACGGACATCGACCGGGGCAGGCCGCGCGCGGGGTGGGCGTCCGCGGCCGGCCTCGTCCTGGACCTGGCGGCGGCGACCGCGATGGCGGAGGCGGCGCGCTCCGGGGGCCTGCCCCGGCGGGAGGGCGTCGCGATCGTCGCGGCCGAGGCGGGGATGGCGGAGCTGACCGCGGCGGTCGAGGTGGGCGCCGCGCAGGTGTTCGTGCTTCCGGCGCAGGTGCGGGACCTGGCCCGCTTCCTCGCCGCGCGGGAGCCGGACGACGGGGCCCGCTCCCGGGTGCTCGCCGTGGTCGGCGGGCACGGCGGCGCGGGTGCGTCCGTGCTCGCCGCCGCCGTCGCGATCACCGCGCCCGGCCGCGGGATCACCGCGCTCGCGGTCGACGCCGACCCCTGGGGAGGCGGGCTGGACCTGCTGCTGGGCTGCGCCGACGCGCCCGGCCTGCGCTGGGGCGATCTCGCGCTGCGCGGCGGCCACGTCCCGTCGGACGCCCTGGTCGCGGCGCTGCCCGGCAGGCCGGGCGCGCTCGCGGTGCTCGCGGCGGGAGGCGCGGTCGACGGTCCGCCGCCCGAGATCCCGGTCGAGGGCCTGCTAGCGGTCATCGACGCGGGGCGCCGCAGCGTGGGCGTCACCGTGGTCGACCAGCCGCGGCGGGACGACCCCGCCACGTCGGCGTGCCTCGAGGTCGCGGACGTGGTGGTCGTGGTCGCCGGGGCCACGGTCCGGGGGTGCGCCGCCGCGCGGTCCGTGGCCGACGGGGTGGCGGGCCGCGCCCGGCAGGTGGGGCTGGTGGTGCGCGGGCCGGCGCCGGGCGGGCTCTCGTCCCGGGACGTGGAACGTGCCGTCGGCGTCCCGCTGCTGGCGTCGATGCGCCCCCAGCCGCGGCTGGACGAGCAGCTCGACGGCGGTGGGCTGCGGCTGCGCCGGGGCACGCCGCTCGCGGCGGCCGCGGGCCGGGTCCTCGACGGGCTGCGCCGGGGTGCGGCATGACGGCCCCGGACGGCGACCTGCTCGCCCGTGTGCGCGAGCGGCTCGCGCACACCGCCACGGTGCTCACGCCGGACGTGATGGCGGCGGCGCTGCGCGCCGAATGCGGTGGCGTGCTGGGAGATACGGACCTGTTGGAGGGGCTCGCGTACCTCGAGACCGAGCTGGTGGGGGCGGGCCGGCTGGAGCCGCTGCTCGCCGATCCGGACGTCGCGGACGTCCTCGTCTGCGGCCCGGAGCGCGTCTGGGTGGACCGCGGCGCGGGCCTCGAACGGACTGGTGTGGTCTTCGAGGACGACGATGCGGTGCGCCGCCTGGCCGCGCGGCTCGCCCTGGCGGCGGGGCGCCGCCTCGACGACGCGCAGCCGTGGGTCGACGGGCACCTGCCCGCCGGCCCGGGCGGCCGGGCGGGGAGCGGGATCCGGCTGCACGCGGTGCTGCCCCCGGTGGCGGCCGGCGGCACCTGCATATCGC
>JBEBXD010000034.1:0-40987 GCA_040391845.1 Tsukamurella paurometabola
TGCGCACCACGGGATCGGAGAAGAAGGCGTCGTCGGACGCCACGATCAGGTCGCAGCTCCACGCCAGCATGAGCGCACCGGCGATGCACGCGCCCTGCACGGACGCGATCACGGGCTTGGGGATCTCCCGCCACCGCCGGCACATGCCGAGGTACACCTCGGATTCGCGGGCGAACCGCTGATCGCCGCCCTCGCGGCCCACGTGGTCCCACCACAGGACGGCCTTGTTCTCGAAGTGCCGGTCCACGTCGCGCCCGGGCGTGCCGATGTCGTGGCCGGCGGAGAAGTGCTTGCCGGCCCCGGCCAGGACGATCACCTTCACGGCCGGATCCTCCACGGCCCGAACGAAGGCGGCGTCCAGCGCGTAGGTCATCGCCGAGTTCTGCGCGTTGCGGTACTCGGGCCGGTTCATCGTGACCACGGCCACGGGCCCGCGGACCTCGTAGGTGATCACCTCCGGTTCGGCGTTCGCGTCGGTGGTCGCGGTGGTGTCTGTCATCGTTGCTCTCCTGCTGGGTCGGGCTCTCCGCGCAGTACGCGCTTGAGCACCTTTCCGGTGGCGCCTCGCGGGAGTTCGCTCACGAACTCGACGCTGCGGGGGACTTTGAAATTGGCCAGGTATGCGCGGCAGTGCTCGATCACGGCCTCCTCGGTGAGATCGGTTCCGCCCGTGTGGACGACGAAGGCCCTGCCGACTTCGCCGAGCCGGGGATCGGGCACGCCGACGACGGCGCTCTCCGAGACCCCGGGGATCCGGGCGATCACCTGCTCGACCTCCGCGGGGTAGACGTTGAAGCCGCCGTTGGTGAACATGTCCTTGATCCGGTCGGTGATCCGCAGGTTCCCCGCGTCGTCCATCGAGCCCGCGTCGCCGGTGCGGAACCATCCGTCCGCGTCGAACGCCTTCGCGGTGGCGGCGGGGTCCTCGAAGTACTCGGTGATCACGTTGGGGCCGCGCACCAGGATCTCGCCGTCGTCGGCGATGCGCACCTGCATGTCGCGCACGGCCCTCCCGGACGTCGTGGCGATCACCTCGGGCGCGTCGTCGGCCCGGCACATGGTGACGACGGGCGCCTCGGACAGGCCGTAGGCGGTGAGCACGCGGTCGTAGCGCAGCTCGTCGCGCATGCGCTCGATCAGCACCACCGGGATGGTGGCGGCGCCGGTGGTGGCGGCGCGCAGGCTCGACAGGTCGTAGTCCGCGCGGTCCGGGTGGTCGAGCATCATCTGGTGCACGGTCGGAACGCCGGGGAGCACCGAGATCCGTTCCCGCTGAATCAGATCGAACGTGCGCACCACATCGAAGGTCTGTTCCGGGTAGATCGCGGATCCGCTCTGGAGGGCGGCCAGGATGCCCGCCTTGTAGCCGAAGATGTGGAAGAACGGGCTCAGGATCAGGTACCGGTCGTCCCCGCTGAGCCCCACCAGCTCGGCCCAGTTGGCGGCGTTCGCCAGGGTCTGGGCGTGGGTGCTCGTGGCGCCCTTGCTCCGCCCGGAGGTCCCGGAGGTGAAGAACATGTCCGACGGTGCGTCGGGCGAGACCGCGGCGGCCGCACCGTCGAGCTCGGTATCGGTGACCCGGGCGCCCCGGGCTGGCACGCCGTCCCACTCCGGGAGCCGGAAGACGGTGGCGATGTCCGGGGGCAGGGAGCCGGCGGTCGACACGACGAGCTCGAGCCGGTCGACCCCGAGGAACGGGCCGGCCACGACGAACGCGCGGGCGCGGGTGCGCACGAGGAGATCGACGATCTCGGGGCCGGTGTAGCGGGTGTTCACCGGGACCAGGACGGCGCCGATGTACGCGGCGCCGAGCGCGGCCTCGATCCATTCGTGGCCGTTCGGCGCGCACACGGCGACCCGATCGCCCTTCGTGATGCCCTCCGCGAGGAGGGCGCGGGCCATGTCGCGGACGCGCTGGTGCAGGTCCCGGTAGTCGATGCGGAGATCGCCGTCGACCACTGCGGTGTTCTCGCCGAACCGCTGTGCGACGTCCTGCAACGCCGCGGCGATGGTGCGTGACATGCGCAAACCCTTCTGCCTAGCAGGTGCTTGGTAGAACACGTTACAGTGCGAGGCGAGTCCGTGTAACCTGATTCTACCAAGCATTTGCTTGGGGAGTGGCGAAAGGAGTGCGGTGGACGCGGCGAGCGGCGAGACCGACGCGGAGTTCCGGGCACGGATCCGCGACTGGCTCAGCGAGAATCTGACCGGCGAATTCGCCGGACTCCGGGGCGCCGGCGGGCCCGGGCGCGAGCACGAGTTCTTCTCCGAACGGATCGCCTGGGAGCGGCACCTGGCCGCCGCCGGGCTGAACTGCATCGGCTGGCCCGCCGAGAACGGCGGCGGCGGCGCCACTCTCGCGCAGCAGGTGATCTTCCACGAGGAGTACGCACGCGCGGAGGCCCCGGCGAAGGTCTCGCACCTCGGCCAGGAACTACTGGGCCCCACCCTGATCGCGTTCGGCACCGAGGAGCAGAAGGCGCGGTTCCTCCCCGCGATCCGCGACGTCCGCGAACTCTGGTGCCAGGGCTACTCGGAGCCCGGCGCCGGCTCGGACCTCGCCAACGTCTCCACCACCGCCCGCCTCGAGGGCGACGAATGGGTGATCTCCGGCCAGAAGGTCTGGACCTCCCTCGCCCACGTCGCCGACTGGTGCTTCGTGCTCGCCCGCACCGAACCCGGCTCCGCCCGGCACAAGGGACTGTCGTACCTCCTGGTCCCGATGGACCAGCCGGGGGTCGAGGTCCGCCCGATCGTGCAGCTCACCGGGACCTCCGAGTTCAACGAGGTCTTCTTCGACGGTGCCCGCACCGCGGCCGCCCACGTGGTCGGCGCGCCCGGGGACGGATGGCGAACGGCCATGGGCACACTCGCGTTCGAACGCGGTGTCGCCACCCTCGGACAGCAGATCGGCTTCCGGAGGGAACTGCAGCACCTCACCGACCTCGCGCTCGACACCGGCGCCGCCGAACGCCCTGACGTCGCGGAGGCGCTGCGCCGCGCATGGACCGAGCTCGACGTGATGCGCGCGCACGCGCTGCGCACGCTCGGCTCGGCGGAGACCGGCACGGCCGAGGTCGCGAAACTGCTGTGGGCCAACTGGCACCGCCGGCTCGGCGAGATCGCGATGACGGTGCGCGGAGCGGCCGGGCTGCTCGCCGACGGCACGGACGACCTCGACGACTGGCAGCGCCTCTACCTGTTCACCCGCGCCGACACCATCTACGGCGGCTCCAACGAGATCCAGCGCAACATCATCGCCGAGCGCGTGCTCGGCCTGCCGAGAGAGGCCCGCCCGTGACCGGACAGCCCCCGCCCGCCATCCCCGCACCCCCCTACCCCCGCGGCCGCGACCTGCTCGACGACCGAGTCGTCGTGGTCACGGCGGCGGCCGGCACCGGCATCGGTTCCGCCACCGCGCGGCGCTGCCTCGAGGAGGGCGCCCGCGTAGTGATCTCCGACTGGCACGAGCGGCGCCTCGGCGAGAAACACGACGAGCTCGCCGCCGACTTCGGCGACCGGGTGCACGCCGTGCCCTGCGATGTGACCGTCGAGGAGCAGGTCCAGGCCCTCCTCGAGGGTGCGGCCGCGCGCTACGACCGGATCGACGTGCTGGTGAACAACGCCGGGCTCGGCGGCAGCGTCGCCGTGCAGGACATGACGGACGAGCAGTGGTCCCGCGTGCTGGACGTGACCCTGACCGGAACGTTCCGCGCCACCCGCGCCGCCATCAACCGGTTCATCGCGCAGGGCGGGGGCGGCGTCATCGTCAACAACGCGTCCGTCATCGGCTGGCGCGCACAGGCGGAGCAGGCGCACTACGCCGCCGCGAAGGCCGGCGTGATGGCGCTGACCCGCTGCGCCGCCGTGGACGCGGCGCCCCACGGGATCCGGATCAACGCCGTCTCGCCCAGCATCGCCATGCACGCCTTCCTCGCGAAGGTCACCTCCGACGAACTCCTCGACGAACTCTCGCGGCGCGAGGTGTTCGGGCGCGCCGCCGAGCCCTGGGAGGTCGCGAACGTGATCGCCTTCCTCGCCTCGGACTACAGTTCTTATATGACCGGCGAGGTGGTTTCCGTGAGCAGTCAGCATGCGTAGTCAGTGCCCCGCCTACATGCCCTGCGAGGTGGTTTCCGTGAGCAGTCAGCATGCGTAGTCCCGACCCGTCCGCGCGGCGCGCGGAGGTCCTGGGGTTGAGCGCGAAGCTGTTCGCCGAGACCGGCTATCGCGCCACGACGGTCCGCGACATCGCCGACGCGGCGGGGATCCTCTCGGGCAGCCTGTACCACCACTTCGACTCCAAGGAGTCGATGATCGACGAGATCCTGCGGGACTTCCTCGACCGGCTGTTCGGTGAGTACCGCGCCGTTCTCGCCTCGGCGGACGCCCCGCGCGAGCAACTCCGCGGATGCGTGATCGCCTCGTTCGCCGCCATCGACGCCCGGCCCGATGCCGTGGCGATCTACCAGGCGGAGGCCCGCGGCCTCGCGCAGCAGGAACGCTTCGGCTACATCGCCGACTACCTGCAGGAGTTCCGCACCATGTGGCGCGGAATCATCACCCGCGGCATCGAATCGGGCGATTTCCGGGACGACCTCGATCTCGACGTGACCTACCGCTTCCTCCGCGACACCGTCTGGGTCGCGGTCCGCTGGTACCGGCCCGGCGGGGACCTGTCCGTGGATGCGGTCGCCGACCAGTACCTCACGATCCTCGAGCGCGGGATCGCAGGCCCTTAAGAAGGAGCAATCATGACCGAACTCGCCCCCGGCGCCTACATCCTGGACGCCGTGCGCACCCCCACCGGCAAGCGCGGCGGATCCCTCTCGGCCATCCACTCCGCGGACCTGGGCGCGCACGTCCTGCGCGCCTCGGTCCTGCGCTCCGGCGTCGACCCCGAGCTGGTCGACGACGTGATCATGGGATGCTGCGACACCATCGGCCCGCAGTCCGGCAACATCGCGCGCACGTCGTGGCTCGCCGCGGGTCTCCCCGAGCACGTGCCCGGCGTCACCGTCGACCGGCAGTGCGGCTCGAGCCAGCAGTCGGTGCACTTCGCCGCGCAGGCCGTCCTGTCGGGCACGGCCGACGTCGTGGTGGCCGCCGGAGTGCAGAACATGAGCGCGATCCCGATCAGCGCCGCGATGCTCGCCGGCCGCGAGTACGGATTCGACGATCCGTTCTCCGGCTCGGTCGGATGGCGCGAGCGCTACGGCGACGTCGAGGTCTCGCAGTTCGCCAGCGCGGACATGATCGCCACGAAGTGGGGCATCACCCGGACCCGGATGGAGGAGTTCGCGCTCGCCAGCCACGAGCGGGCGATCGCCACGAGCGATGAGGGCCGGTTCGAGGCCGAGATCGCTCCGGTGGACGGCTTCGCTGTCGACGAGACGCCCCGCCGCGGAACCAGTCTGGAGAAGATGGCGGCGCTGGCGCCGCTTGCGGAGGGGTCGGCGATCACCGCCGGCGTCGCGAGCCAGATCGCCGACGGCGCCGCGGCCGTCATGGTGGCCTCCGCGGACTTCGCCCAGCGGCACGGACTGCGGCCCCGCGCGCGGATCCACCACATCTCGGTGCGGGCGGCCGACCCGGTGTGGATGCTCACCGGCCCGATCCCCGCCACCCGGTACGCGCTGGAGAAGACGGGACTCTCGGTCGGCGACATCGACCTGTTCGAGTGCAACGAGGCGTTCGCCTCGGTGCCGCTCGCCTGGATGGACGAGCTGGGTATCCCGCACGAGAGGGTCAACGTCAACGGCGGCGGCATCGCGCTCGGGCACCCCCTGGGCGCCACCGGCGCGAAGCTGATGACCACCCTGCTGCACGAGCTGGAGCGCCGCAGCGGCCGCTACGGCCTGCAGACCATGTGCGAGGGCGGCGGCACCGCCAACGTCACGATCATCGAACGGGTCTGAGGCCCCGCGCCGTTCAGGCGCGTAGGCGGGCGAGCTCGTCGAGCCGATCCTCCGCTTCGGCGATGATCCGCTCGATGAGCTCGGCCACCGACGGAAGATCGTCGATGATCCCGGCCACCTGACCCGAGGCGAGCACGCCGGCATCGGTATCGCCCTCGACGAGGCCGGCGCGCAACAGCATCGGCGTGTTGGCCGACATCATCAGCTGGCTCCACGTGCGGTCGCCGCCCTTCTTCAGGGCGAGCCCCTCGCTCACGAGCCCCTGCCAGGAGACGCCCGTCAACGCCCGGAAGCGCAGGGTGTTCCGGGCGGCGTGGGCGAGGGTCGCCACTCCGTGCGAGCGTTCGAGCGCGTCCACCAGCGCGGTGCGCAGGACGCGGTGCGGCATACCGTCCACCTTGGTGGTGACCACGGTCTCCGTGAGTCCGCGCTGCAGGTACTCCGCCTTGACGGACTCGGGAACCCGGCTGTCGCTGGTGAGCAGGAACCGGGTGCCCATCGCCACGCCCGACGCGCCGTACGCGAGGGCGGCCGCGAGGCCCCGGCCGTCGAAGAACCCGCCGGCGGCGATCACGGGGATGTCCACCGCGTCCAGGACGGAGGGCAGGAGCAGGGTGGTCGCCACACCGCCGGTGTGACCGCCGCCCTCGCCGCCCTGCACGATCACCGCGTCGGCGCCCCAGGACGCCACCTTCTCCGCGTGCCGAGCCGCGCCGATCGACGGGATCACCACCAGTCCGGCGTCTTTGAGCTGAGCGATCATCTCCTTGCGGGGCGCGAGCGCGAAGGACGCCACCTTCACGCCCTCGCGGATCATCAGGTCCACCCGCTGCTGCGCATCCTCGGCGTCGGCCCGCAGGTTCACGCCGAACGGCTTGTCGGTGCGCTCCTTGGTCTTGCGGATCGCCGCCTCGAGCTCCGGGTAGGTCATGGTCGCGGAGGCGAGAATGCCGAGTCCTCCGGCGTTCGCCGTGGCCGCGGTCAGGTGCGCGCCGGAGACCCAGCCCATCCCGGTCTGCACCACGGGGTGCTCCACCCCGGCCAATTCGGTGAACCGGGTCCGGAGGGTCATGCCGGGACCTCCTTGCTGCGCAGGTTCTTCGGATCCACCACCGTGCGGATCAGCTCGAGCTCCTCGGGCGTGGGCAGGCGGGTCTCGGGAACGTCCGCGCCCGCCAGGGCGAAGCCGGTGGCCTCGCGGACCTGCGCCTCGGTGACGCCCGGGTGCACGGACTCGAGCGTCATGGCACCGTCGTCGCCGAAGCCGAGGACGGCGAGATCGGTGACCACCCTGTGGATGTCGTGGAAGCGCGAGGCGGAGGGACCGGCCGCGCGGGCGCGGTCGTAACCCACGCCGCTCACCACGTCCACGGATTCCACGAACACGCGGGTCGAGTGCTTCGGAATCCAGTACGAGGTGCGGTTGTTCACCGTGTTGCCCGGCCCGCCCCGCACGCCCAGCAACTGGCGCGACGGTGCGCGGTGCTCGCCGATCGCGGAGATGTTCTGATTGCCGAAACGGTCGATCTGGCTGGCGCCCATGATCACGTGCCGCTTGCCGTTCGGGACCACCACGTCGAGCACCTTCTTGAAGGGCTGCCAGCCCTCGATGCCGGCGGACGGGTTCGCGGCGTCCGCGATGAGGTAGGCCTCGCCGTCGGAGAGCAGCAGGTCCGGGGCGAAGGTCAGGCGCGCGAGTCGCCCGCCCAGAGAAGGGATCAGGCCCATCGGGCTGGCGGTGATCTCGCCGTCACCGCGGAACAGGTCGGCGATCGCGGTCACGCAGACCTCGGCGCGGGTGATCTCGGTCATTTGGCCTCCTGGGCAGCCGTTTCGGACGTCCAGGCCGCGACCTGGGACTGATAGTGCGCCTCGTCCCCGGAGAGGAACCGCTCGGTGAACGCGGCCCAGGCATCGGGGTCCTTGGCGCTGGCGGCGTAGTGCCGCTGGAACTTCTCGTCACGCCCGTAGTCGGGCACCGCGGTGGTGAAGTGCGCGCCGTTCGGCGTCTCCACCACGCCGGCGACCGCGCTGCGGTTGATCAGCAGCGACTGGACCGGGCCCCCGGCGACCAGTTCCTCGGTGGGGACGATGCGCTCACAGGACACGTAGCAGCGGTCGGCGGCGAGGGCGAAGTCGTCGTCGAAATACGGGTCGGGGCCCAGGTACTGGGCGTTGCCTCGGGCGTCCGCACGATTCATGTGCACGAGTGCCGCGTCGAGCCGCAGCGCGGGCACGGCGACGAGTTCCTCGCCGTCGGCGTAGGGCGAGGCGACCGTGCGCAGGCCGGGGTTGACGTCCATGACGGAGGAGCCGAGGCCCGCCCGGATCGGCAGGAACGGCAGCCGCTGCACCGCGGCCTTGAGGCCGGCGGCGAACATGCCCTCGTCCCACTCGTCGATCTCGATGGCCCCGGACTGCCGGGCACGGGCGAAGTTCGGGTCGATCGGCACCGTGTCGAGGGTGACGAATCCGAACACCAGCTTGCGGATCCTGCCCGCCGCGGCGAGCAGGCCCACGTCGGGCCCGCCGTACGAGACCACCGTCAGGTCCTTGAGGTCCGAGCGGAGGATCGCGCGCACCAGGGCCATCGGCTTGCGCCGCGAGCCCCAGCCGCCGATCCCCAGGGTCATGCCGTCCTCGAGTCGGGCGATCACCTGCTCGGCGGTCATCGTCTTGTCGGAGGGGGTGGTGTCTGTCATCGCTTCTCCTGTGCGTCGGTCGCCTCGCCCACGGTCCGTCCCGTGCTGACGAACTCGTGGCGGTGCTCGTCCGAGTAGCCCGCGAGGTTGAGTTCGAATGTGAAGCCCTGCTCGAACCGATAGCTGGTGTGCACGTTCACCGGATCGATCCCGTTGATGGCCTCCTTGGCCTTGCGGATCACCCGGGTGTCCTTCGCGGCGATGGCGCGCGCGACCTCGAGTGCCGCGGAGTCGAGCTCGGCGCGCGGGACCACGCGGTACACGGACCCGAAGTGGTGCAGCTGCTGCGCGGTCACGGTTCCGGCGGTGAAGTACAGCGTCCGCATCAGGTGCTGGGGCACGAGCCGGGCGAGGTGCGTGGCCGCGCCGAGCGCCCCGCGGTCGACCTCGGGGAGGCCGAAGGTGGCGTCGTCCGAGGCCACCACCACGTCCGCGTTGCCGACGAGGCCGATCCCGCCGCCCAGGCAGAAGCCGTTCACCGCGACGATCACCGGCACCGCGCAGTCGTACACGGCGGAGAAGGCGGCGGCGCAGCCGTGGTTCGCGCCGATCAGTGCGCCGTAGCCGTCGCCGGCGGCCTGGGCGGCGTCGATCTCCTTGATGTCGACGCCGGCGTTGAACCCGCGCCCCTCCGCGCGCACCACGACGACGTGGCACGACGGGTCCTCGCCCGCCTGGGTGATGGCGCGTGCCAGGTCGAACCAGCCCTGCACGGTGAGGGCGTTCACGGGCGGCGCGTCGACCGTGATCGTGTGGATCCCGGGTTCGTCCACGGTGGTTGTGATCGGCGAGGTCACACCGACTCCTTCGAGGTAGGGGTGTAGAACGTGATCTAAACCTAGCAATTGCTTGGTACGCTACCACCGAAGTCCACTCAGCAGGAACGGGAAGTGGGGAAACCGATGTCGAGCGCATCTGGATCGACGGTGCCGGGGCTCGAGGGCGCGGTCGTCCTGGTCACCGGCGGGGTCCGGGGGATCGGGGCGGGCATCGCCCGCGTCTTCCTCCGGCACGGCGCCACGGTGGTGGTGTGCGCCCGGCGCGCACCGGAGAGCCCCGTCGAGGCCGACGGTGCCGTGGCCGAGTTCGTCGCCGCGGACGTCCGCGAGCCCGAGCAGGTCGAGGCGCTCGTCTCCGGGATCGTCGAGCGGCACGGCGGGCTCGACGTGCTCGTCAACAACGCGGGCGGCGCCCCGTTCTCCGACGCGGCCACCGCCTCGCCGCGGTTCCACGAGAAGGTGGTCGGGCTCAACCTGCTCGCGCCGCTCCTCGTGGCGCAGCGGGCGAACGCGGTGATGCAGGCGGCGGGGGGCGGCGCGATCGTCAACGTCTCGAGCGTCAGCGCCACGCGCCCCTCGCCCGGGACGGCGGCCTACGGCGCCGCGAAGGCGGGCCTCGATTCGCTGACCGCGAGCCTCGCGGTGGAGTGGGCTCCGGCGGTGCGGGTCAACGCGCTCGACGTGGGCATGGTGCGCACCGAGGCGGCGGAGCAGCACTACGGGGACGATGCCGGGATCGCCGCGATCGGCGCGACGGTGCCGCTCGGCAGGCTGGCCGACCCGGAGGAGGTGGGCGCCTGCGCGGCGTTCCTCGCCTCCCCGCTCGCGTCCTACGTCACCGGCGCCACCCTGCTCGTCCACGGCGGCGGCGAGCGCCCGGCCTTCCTGGCGGCGGCCACCGCGGACCACGGCGACGCGCTGCAGAACCGAACCTCGAACTAGGAGAACAACAATGGCAGGAATCGTCGAAGACCGGGTCGTGATCGTCACCGGAGCGGGACGCGGGATCGGCCGCGCCCACGCGCTGGCCTTCGCCGCCGAGGGCGCGGCCGTGGTGGTCAACGACTACGGGGTGGGGCTCGACGGCGCGGACGCCTCCTCGGGGCCCGCGCAGCAGGTGGTGGACGAGATCCGGGCGGCCGGCGGACGCGCGGTCGCCAACCCGGCGGACGTGGCCGACTGGGACGGCGCGCAGGCGCTGGTGCGCACCGCGATCGACGAGTTCGGCCGGCTGGACGTACTGGTGAACAACGCCGGGTTCCTCCGGGACCGGATGCTGGTGAACATGTCCGAGGCGGAGTGGGACGCGGTCACGCGGGTGCACCTCAAGGGGCACTTCGCGATGCTGCGGCACGCCGCCGCGTACTGGCGCGACGAGTCCAAGGACGGCCGGCAGCCCGCGGCGCGGGTGATCAACACCAGTTCCGGCGCGGGCCTGCTGGGCAGCGTCGGCCAGGGGAACTACGCCGCCGCCAAGGCCGGTATCGCGGAGATGACGATCCAGGCGGCGGCGGAGATGGGGCGCTACGGCATCACGGTGAACGCGATCGCCCCCGCCGCCCGGACCCGCATGACGGAGGTGACGTTCGCGGACGACATGGCCGCTCCCGACGGAGGATTCGACGCCATGGCGCCGGAGAACATCTCGCCGCTGGTGGTGTGGCTCGGCAGCACCGAGTCCGCGGACGTCACGGGCCGCGTCTTCGAGGTCGAGGGCGGAAAGGTTTCCGTCGCGCAGGGGTGGCGGCACGGGCCGCAGCGCGACAAGGGCGCCCGCTGGGAGCCCGCGGAACTGGGCGGGGTGGTGCGGGAGCTCCTCGGGCAGGCGCAGGCGCCGGAGCCCGTGTACGGGGCCTGACGGGCCGGGAGGAACGACGGTGCCGGCCGCACGGGGAGGGGATCTCCGTGCGGCCGGCCGTGTCTCGGCGAGGGGGTCGGCCGAGTCTTCGGGTCAGGCGCGCACCGCGATCCGCCCCGAATCGGCGAAGAATCGCACGAGTTCGGTGGCGGTCGTGGCGATCGACCTCGGCGCGTAGCCGAGTTCGCTGCGGGCCTTGGTGGTGTCGACGAGCGGGGAGGCGAACAGCGGGCCCAGCGCGGCCTTGGAGAGCACGTCCGATCCGAGCCGGGCCCCGATCGGCTCGAGCACGGGCATGACCGCGGCGAGGGCGCCGATCGGAACGGTGATCCGCGGTCCGGAGCGCCCCGCGGCCTCCGCGGAGAGTCGCATCGCGTCGACGATCGGCGTGAATTCTCCTCCGAGGAGGTAGTTCTCGCCCGTGCGCCCCTTCTCCGCCGCGAGCATGACGCCCGCGGCCACGTCCCGGACGTCCACGAGGTCGAAACCGGCCTTGGAGACGAACGCCGGCATCCGGCCGCGGGCCGCGCTGTGGGCCAGCCGGTTCAGGCGGGAGAGGGCGGCGCCGTGATCGGCGGGGCCCCACACCCCCGTCGGGTTGCAGATGGTGGCGTCGAGCCCGTCCTCGATCACCTTGCGCAATTCCTGCTCGCCCGCCCACTTCGACCGGTCGTAGACGGGGATCTCGGGGCGCTCGGACCGGGGTGCGGTCTCGTCGATGACGCCGACGAGATCCTGGTCGAAGGCGTGGATGGAGCTCAGGTGCACCATCTTCCGCACGCCCGCCTCCAGCGCCGCGCGGGCCACCACGCGGACGCCCTCGGTGTTCAGGCGCCAGGCGATCTCGTCCTGCATGCGCAGGGTGATCATCGCGACCAGGTGGTACACCACGTCCACGCCCTCGAACGCCGCGCGCATCTCGTCCGGCTCGAGCACGCTGGCCCGCACCCAGGTGATCCCGTCGGGCGCGTGCGGGGAGGAGGTGCGGTCGATGGCGACGACCTCGTGCCCGTGCTCGACGAGCTGCTGCAGGAGGTTGCCGCCCACGAATCCGGCCGCGCCGGTGACTGCTACCCGCATGCCTCAGATCCGCTCGATGATGGTGCCGGTGGCCATCGCTCCGCCGCAGCACATCGCGATCAGGGCGGTCGAGGCGTCGCGGCGCTCGAGCTCGTGCAGCGCGGTGGTGATCAGCCGTGCGCCGGTCGAGCCGACGGGGTGGCCGAGCGCGATCGCGCCGCCGTTGACGTTGACCTTGTCCGGGTCGGGTCCGATCACCTGCTGCCACGACATCACGACGGACGCGAAGGCCTCGTTGACCTCGAACAGGTCGATGTCGCCGAGCGAGCGCCCGGAGCGTTCGAGAACGCGCTCGGTGGCGCGGATCGGGCCGTCGAGGTGGTAGTACGGCTCCCCGCCCACCAGGGCCTGGGAGACGATGCGGGCGCGGGGCTTCAGGCCGAGCGCTGCGGCCCGGTCGGAGTCCATGAGCAGGACGGCGGCGGCACCGTCGGAGACCTGGGACGACGTGCCGGCGGTGTGCCGGCCACCGTCGAGCATGGGCCGGAGCTTGGCGAGCCCCTCCGGGGTGCTCTCGCGCGGCCCCTGGTCGCGGGATACCTCGATGGTCTCGCCGGTGGGGGAACCGTCGGCCATGGCGGGCGCCTTGAGCGGGACGACCTCCCGCTCGAATCGTCCTTCCTCCCAGGCCCGGAGCGCCTTGCGCTGCGAGTCGAGGCCGAACGCGTCGATCTCCTCGCGGGTGAGGCCGCGACGGTCGGCGATCCGCTCGGCGGCCAGGAACTGGTTGGGCATGTCGATGGTCCACGACGGCGGTCGCGAGTTGCCGAGCCCCTCGGGCCGGTTGGCGCCCAGGGGGATCCGGCTCATGGATTCGACACCGCAGGACACGCCCACGGAGATCGCGTCGGTCGCGATGAGCCCCGCGATGAGGCCGGTGGCCTGCTGGGCGGAACCGCACTGCGCGTCGATCGTGGTGGCGCCGGTGAACTCGGGCAGGCCGGCGTTCAGCCAGGCGGTACGGGTGATGTTGCCGGCCTGCTCGCCCGCCTGCGTGACGTTGCCGCCGATGATCTGCTCGACCTCGGCAGCCTCGACCCCGGCGTGCTCGAGGAGGGCGGCCACGGTCCCCCCGAGGAGTTCGGCGGGGTGCAGGCCGCTCAGCCGGCCCCCGCGCTTGCCGATGGGGCTGCGGACGGCGTCGACGATGACGGGGATGCCCATATCGTTCGTTCCTCACATTCTCGGCTTCCACCCGAGCGGGTAGAGCACGTTCTCGATTGTGGCGCCGGAAACCGTTCCTGTCGAGCAGTCACCGGTGGCGCCGCAGCAGATTCGGCCCTGAACAGCCGCTGTCTCACGAGTGTCCTCCGCAATCTAGCTCACGGCTGGCCGGTCTGTGCTTCAATGAGTAGAACATGTTCCAGATGCGCCTGGCGAGCCACCGGGCGGAGAATGCTTTCAGGAGGCGGCGTGAGCGTGCACTTCCCCGCGGGGTTCGATTTCACCGACCCGGACCTGTGGTCGGAGCGGCGACCCGAGGCCGAGTTCGCGGAGCTGCGGCGGTCGGCGCCGGTGTGGTGGCAGGACGTACCGCCCGGCACCACGGGGTTCGACGACGGCGGCTTCTGGGTGGTGTCCAAGCTGGAGGACATCAAGGCGATCTCCCGGAACCCGAAGCAGTTCTCGAACTGGGAGAACGGCGCGATCATCCGGTTCGGGCCGGAGATCGAGCGCGAGCAGATCGACATGCAGCGCATGCTGCTGCTGAACATGGACCCGCCGCAGCACACCAAGACGCGGCGCATCATCTCGCGCGGCTTCACCCCGAAGGCGGTCGCGTCCCTGCACGATGCGCTGGCCGAGCGGGCCGAGAAGATCGTGCACGAGGCGCGCGCGGCGGGCGGCGGCGACTTCGTGGAGCAGGTGGCCAGCGAGCTGCCGCTGCAGGCGATCGCGGAGCTGCTCGGCGTGCCCCAGGAGGACCGCCGCAAGCTCTTCGACTGGTCCAACTCGATGATGGCCTACGACGACCCCGAGTTCGAGGGCGACTACCTGACGGCGATGACCGAGTTCACGGGCTACTCGTGGAACCTCGCGGAGGAACGCCGCAAGTGCCCGATGGACGACATCGTGACCACCCTGGTGCAGGCGGACATCGACGGCGAGGGGCTCGGCAGCGACGAGTTCGCGTTCTTCGTGCTCCTGCTCGCAGTGGCCGGGAACGAGACCACCCGTAACGCGATCAGCCACGGCATGAAGGCGTTCGTCGACCACCCCGAGCAATGGGAGATCTACAAGGAGCAGCGCCCGAACACCGCGCCGGACGAGATCGTGCGCTGGGCCACGCCGGTCTCCGTGTTCCAGCGGACCGTCAACGAGGATCTGGAGCTGGGCGGCCAGCAGATCAAGAAGGGACAGCGCGTGGCGCTGTTCTACGCCTCTGCCAACTTCGACGAGGACGCCTTCGAGGACCCGTACACCTTCAACATCCTGCGGGACCCGAACCCGCACGTCGGGTTCGGCGGTTCCGGCACGCACCACTGCGTGGGCGCCAACCTCGCCCGCCTGGAGATGGACCTCATGTTCAAGGCGATCGCCGACGTGATGCCCAACCTCCGCGAGCTCGAGCCCCCGCAGCGCCTGCGCTCGGGCTGGCTCAACGGCATCAAGCACTGGAAGGTCGCCTACGAGTAGGCGATCAGGTCTGCGAAGCCCCCCCTGCGCCCCGGGGGCTTCGTCGTGTGCGGGCTACACCCGGGTGTCGAGGGTGGGAGTGCCGTCCCGATCGATGAGGGCTTGATCGCTCGTCGCGAGCACCAGGCCGCAGCGGGACGCCTGCGCCACGAGTACCCGGTCGAACGGGTCGCGGTGTTCCCACGCGAGTCCGCCCGCCAGGACGGCGTCCTTGACCTCGATGGCGATCTGCTGGGCGCGCAGGTCGCCCATCAGCTCGTCCCACAGGGCCAGTATCTCCTCGCCGCCGGCGAGCTTCCCGGCGCGGGTCTTGATCGCGATCTCCCATGCGCTGGCGGCCGAGACGACGATCGGTTCGCCTCCATCCAGGAAACGTGCGCGCGCGTGGGATCCCAGCCCTTCGGGCGCCGCGACGAGCCGGAGCAGCGCGTTGGTGTCGAGCAGGAGTCCGGCGGCGGAGCTCACAAAGGCTTCTCCCACTCCGCGAGCTCCTCCTCGGTCATCGGGGCGTCGAAGTCCTCGCCGATGGTCACTGCGCCGGCGAGCCTTCCGAACTTTCGCCGAGGCGGCTCGAGAACGGACAGAACGGCCACGGGGCGACCGTGGTTGGTGATCGTGACGGGCTCACCGGTGGCCTCCAGCTCCGCAAGGACGGCGTTGAGCCGGGCCTTGGCCTCGGTGCTGCTGATCGTCCGCATACCGTGAGCGTACGCGGGGATCGTCGCGGCGGCCGGTGCTACGCCGGCTTGTCCGCGCCCACCAGCCACATCGAGAAGTACTGCGAGCCACCGCCGTAGGCGTGGCCGAGGGCGGTACGGGCACCGTCGACCTGGTAGTCCCCGGCCCGCCCCATGACCTGCTTGGCGGCCTCCGCGAAGCGGATCATGCCGGACGCGCCGATCGGGTTGGAGGAGAGGACGCCGCCGGACGGGTTCACCGGCAGCTCGCCGCCGATCTCGGTGCCGCCGGACTCGGTGAGCTTCCAGCCCTGCCCCTGCGGGACGAAGCCCAGGTTCTCCAGCCACATCGGCTCGAACCAGGAGAAGGGGACGTAGATCTCGGCGGCGTCCACCTGGTGCAGCGGGTCGGTGATGCCGGCATCGCGCCACAGCGCCGCCGCGGCGTCCTGCCCGGCCTGCGGGCTGACGTGCTCGCGTCCTGCGTAGGCCAGAGGTTCGGTGCGCATCGCGGTGGCGAGCACCCAGCCGACCCGGTTCCCGGTGGCGGCCCCGGACGCGGCCGCCGCGTCCTCGTCGCCGAGCACGATGGCGCAGGCACCGTCGGACGAGGGGCAGGTCTCGTCGAATCGGATGGGGTCCCACAGCATCTGGGAGGCCTGCACCGATTCGAGGGTGATGTCCGGCTGGTGCAGGTGCGCGAGCGGGTTCCGCGCGCCGTTGCGGCGGTCCTTCACCGCCACCATCGCGCCCACGTGATCGGGGGCGCCGGAGCGCCGGATGTACGAGCGGACGTGCGGAGCGAAGTAGCCGCCCGCCCCCGCCCCGACGGGGACGGTGAACGGGACCGGGATCGACAGGGCCCACATGGCGTTCGACTCCGACTGCTTCTCCCACGCCACGGTCAGCACCCGCTTGTGCACGCCGGTCTTCACCAGGGCGGCGGCCACGTTGGCGGTCGAGCCGCCCACCGAACCGGCGGTGTGCACCCGCAGCAGGGGCTTGCCGACGGCGCCGAGGGCGTCCGCCAGGAACAGCTCCGGCATCATCACGCCCTCGAACATGTCCGGGGCCTTCCCGATCACGATGGCGTCGATCTCGGCCATCGTGGTCCCGGCGTCGAGCAGCGCGGCGTCGACGGCCTCGCGGATCATCCCGGCCATCGACACATCGGTGCGCTTGGCCCGGTGGTGGGTCTGGCCGGTTCCCAGCACGGCGGTGGGCTTACCCATCACTTGGCCTCCATCACTGCGATCAGGTTCTGTTGCAGGGCGTGTCCGCTCGTGGCGTGGGCGAGGACGCGCTCGGCGTCGCCGCTGAACACCGCCCGCGCCGCCTCGCCGATCCGGGCCAGGCCCGCGGAGAACATCGGATTACCCACGAGGGCACCGCCGGACGGATTGATCCGCACCGATTCGTCGAGGCCGATCGCGTCGCGCAGGATGAGTTCCTGGTGGGTGAACGGCGCGTGCAACTCGGCCAGCCGGACGCCGTCGGCGCCCGCTGCCCGCGCGGCCGCGGTGGTCGAGGGCGACCGCGTCAGATCGCGCGATCCCAGTGCGGGGGAGTCGATCCGATGCTCGAGCCCGGTGATGAACGCCGGATTCTCCCGCAGCTCGCGGGCGCGCTCGGCGGAGGCCAGGATCGCCACCGCGGCACCGTCGGTGATCGGCGCGATGTCGTGCCGGCGCAACGGATCCGCCCACATCGGCTCTCCCAGCAGGGTCTCCGGTTCGACGGTGCGCGAGAACTGGGCTGCCGGGTTCGCCGTCGCGTCGCCGAGGCTGCGGGCGGCCACCGCCGCCATGTCGGCCTCGCTCCACGCGCCCGCATCGATCCCCGCGCGCGCCTGCAGCGCAGCCACGGAGACGGAGTCCGGCCACAACGGGCCCACGGTGTACGGGTCCAGCTGCATGGTGAGCGTCCGGCGGAGCTGCCCGGCGGAGGACTTGCCGAACCCGTACACCAGCGCGGTATCGACCTCGCCGGTACGGATCTTGACCCACGCCTCGTACAGCGCCCACGCGGCGTCCATCTCCACGTGCGACTCGTTGATCGGCGGCACGGCGCCGATCGAATCGATCGCGGCGATGAAGGAGAAGGCGCGCCCCGCCAGGTAGTCCGACGAGCCGGAGCACCAGAAACCGATGTCGGACTTGGTGAGTCCGGTCTGGGCGAAGACGTCGGCGAACAGCGGGATCAGCATCTCCACGCCGTTGGTGGTGGTCTCCGCGGCGCGCAGCGACGGGGTGGCGGTGTAGCCGACGACGGCGACGGAGCCGTCCGGATCAGTGCAGGTTCGCGTCATCACAGGTGCTTCTCGTAACTGGAGTAGGGGGCGTCCGGTTCCCCGGACGGCTCGAAATGCGAGATGTTGCCGGGACTGAAGGTCCACTCCTCGCGCGGCTTCCACACCGCCCGCACCCGCATGCCCATCCGCACCTCGGCGGGATCGCAGCCGAGCACGAGGTGCAGGAACGGGATGTCGGCACCGTCGATCAGCACGTAGGCCGCGACGTACGGGGGCTTGATCCGCTGCCCCTGGAAGGGCACGTTGACCACGCAGAACGAGGTGAGCACGCCGGTGTCCGGGAGGTCCACCTCATCTGTGGTGGGGATGCCGTCGATGGGGCAGGCGTTGCGCGGCGGCACGTACACGTTGCCGCAGATGCCGCACCGCTGGCCCAGCAGCCGGCCCTCGGCCAGCGCCCGGAGGTACCGCGTCTCCGGAATCGACGCCGAATGCTCCAGCCGCAGGGTCACCGGGGTGGTGAGGACCTCGATCGGTGCGGCACCGTCGACCGCGGCGGTGTCCGGGACGCCCGTCCCCTCGCCGGGGACGAAGCACTCGATGTCACCGATCGCACCGGTGGTCTCGGCGGCCCAGCGGGCGTGCACCCGCATCCCCGTCGAGACGTCCTCGGGCCCCGCGACGTCGACCGCGTGCAGGAGGGCGGTGTCGGCACCGTCGAGCCTGATGAGGGCGTACGCGAACGGGCGGTCGAACGGCTGGCCCTCCACCGGGTGGCTGTTCCACGTCCAACTGGTCACCGTGCCGGTGTCGGAGACCGGGACGATCTCGTCGAGGGCGGCGGCGGTGTCCGGGTCGAACTCCAGCGGCGGGACGTGCACCCGCCCGGCCACGTCCCGGGTGCCGACGATGCGGCGGTCGCGGAGGTTCGCCATGAACGCGCCCAGGACCGGCCCGAGCGAACGGGTGTAGTCGAAGGACAGGTTCAGCGGCGCCGAGAGGGTCTGTGGTTCTACGGTCACCATCCGAGTGAAACATGTTCTAACTTTTTGCCGCAAGGGTATCCCGGAAACGGCCCTCACCGCCTACCGTGGGATGAGTTCGTACCGCGTTCCGCGCCGGTATTCCCGTCGATTCCACGAGGTGTTCCATGGACGATCTGCACCGCGAGCCGCTCGCCGGCGACATCCTGCTCGGCTCCCTGGCCGCCCATCCGGACCGGGTGGCCGTCCACGTCACGGGCCCCGAGGGCGATGCCTCCCTCACGTACGCGCAGGTGGCCGACGAGGTGAGCTGCTACGCCCAGGCGTACGCGTCCTTCGGGCTCGGCGCGGGCAGCCCCGTCGCGATCCTCTCCGGCAACCGGCACGAGGTGCTGATCACCCAGAGCGCCAACCTGATCACCGGCGTCCGGTTCGCCGCACTGCACCCGATGGGCTCGCTCGACGATCACGTCTACGTCATGGAGGACGCGGGGATCGAGACCCTGATCTACGATCCGCGGCTCTACGAGCAGCGGGCCGCGGAACTGGCCGAGCGGGTCCCCGGCCTGCGAACGCTGCTGTCGCTGGGGCCCACGGAGGCCGGCGTCGACCTGACCGCGGTCGCCGCGGGCTTCGAACCCGCGCCGCTCGTCGCGCACACCGCGGACCCGTCCGGGACCGCGAGCCTCGCCTACACCGGCGGCACCACCGGTAAGAGCAAGGGCGTCATGCTCAGCTACTCGGGCGGCGCCGCGCTCCTGCGCATCCAGCGCACGGAATGGGAATGGCCGCAGGAGATCCGGTTCCTGGTGTGCGCGCCGCTCAGCCACGCGGGCGGCGCCTTCTGGAACCCGACCTCGATGTCCGGGGGCTCGATGGTGGTGCTGCCGCGGTTCGAGCCGGAGGCCGTGCTCGCGGCCATCGAGAAGTACCGGATCACCGCAACCATGCTGGTGCCCACCATGATCTACGCGCTGCTCGACCACCCGAAGTTCGACGACTACGACCTCTCCAGCCTCGAGACCGTGTTCTACGGGGCCTCCGCCATCTCGCCCACGAGGCTGACCGAGGCCATCGAGCGGATCGGCCCCAAGTTCTTCCAGTTCTACGGGCAGGCGGAGTGCCCGATGACGATCGCGGTCCTGCGCAAGGCGGACCACGACCCGGCCAAGCCCGAGCGGCTGGCGAGCTGCGGAAAGCCCGTCCCGTGGGTGAAGGTCGCCCTGCTCGACGATGCCGGGCGCCCCGTCGGGCCCGGGGAGCCGGGGGAGATCTGCGTGCGCGGCCCCCTCGTCATGCGGGGCTACCTGAACAAGCCCGAGCAGACGGCCGAGGCCACCGAGCACGGCTGGCTGCACACCGGCGACGTGGGCCGGTTCGACGACGAGGGCTACCTGTACATCGTGGACCGGAAGAAGGACATGGTGGTCACGGGCGGCTTCAACGTGTTCCCCCGCGAGGTCGAGGACGTGATCTCCACCCACCCGTCCGTGGCCTCCGTCGCCGTGATCGGCGTGCCCGACGAGAAGTGGGGCGAGGCGGTGAAGGCCGTCGTGGTGCCGCGCGCCGGGGCGAGCGTGGACGTGGAGGAGCTGCGCGCGCTGGTCCGCGAGCGCAAGGGCGTCGTCTACACGCCGAAGACCGTGGAGTTCGTCGAATCGATCCCCGTGAGCCCGCTCGGCAAGCCGGACAAGAAGGCGCTGCGCGCCCAATTCGCCTGAGCCGCCCCTTCGGGTCAGCGGCCCTCGAAGACGGGGGTGCGCTTCTCGGCGAAGGCGCGCGGGCCCTCCTTCGCGTCGCGCGAGAGGAACACGGGCAGGCCCTCCTTCGCGTCGATGGCGAAGGCCTCCTCCTCGTGCATGCCCTCGGTGGCGCGCATGGTGCGCAGCATCGCCTGCACGGCGAGGGGGCCGTTGGCGTTGATCAGCTCGGCCAGCTCCAGGGCCTTGTCGAGCGCGCCGCCGTCGGGCACCACGTGGCCGATCAGCCCGTACTCCTTGGCCTCCGCCGCGCTGATGTGCCGGCCGGTGAGCAGCAGGTCCGCCGCCACCGTGTACGGGATCTGCCGCGGCAGCCGGACGGCGGAGCCGCCCATCGGGTAGAGGCTCCACTTCGCTTCGGAGACACCGAACCTCGCGCTCTCGCCGGCGACGCGGATGTCGGTGCCCTGCAGGATCTCCGTGCCGCCGGCGATCGCGGCGCCCTCGACCGCGGCGATCAGCGGCTTGCCGGGCCGGCGCCCCTTGATGAGCCCGGGGATCCGCGCGGGGTCGAAGCGGCCGCCCTCGGACATGGCCTCGCCGGGGTTCGACTTCGCCATGTTCTTCAGGTCGGCTCCGGCGCAGAAGGCGCCGCCGGCCCCGGTGAGCACCGCGCTGCGGATCCCGGGATCGTCGTCGATCCGGTCCCATGCGTCGCTGAGGATCTGCAGCATCTCGCCGGTGAGGGCGTTCTTGCGCTCCGGCCGGTTCATGGTGATGAGCAGGGTGTGTCCGCGCTGCTCGACGAGGGCGTGCGGGGAGTCTGCGGTCATGGCGAAAGCTCCTGGTTCGAAGATCGGAACCGAAATCCGGATCGGCAATTGCGGAAATACGCTTCCCGGAACAGTAACAGGTTCTACTTTGGAGGAAAGGACCCTTCAGGAGGATTCATGCGTACACCCCTGTGCGACACCCTGGGCATCGATTACCCGGTCATCGCGTTCACCCCGTCGGAACACGTGGCCGCGGCGGTCACCCGCGCCGGCGGCCTCGGTGTGCTCGGCTGCGTCCGGTTCAACGACCCCGCCGAGCTCGACGCCGTCCTGGACTGGATGGACGCCAACACCGGCGGACGCCCCTACGGCGTCGACGTGGTCATGCCCAACAAGGTGCCCACCGAGGGCACGGCCGCCGACCTCACCGAGCTCATCCCCGCCGAACACAGGGCGTTCGTGGAGCGCACCCTGCGCGATCTGGGGGTGCCGGAGCTGCCCGACGGTGCCGCGGGCGCGGGCGTGCTCGGGTGGCTGCACTCGGTCGCGCGGTCGCACGTCGACGTTGCGCTCGGGCACCGGATCGCGTTGATCGCCAACGCACTCGGGTCGCCGCCGGCGGACGTCATCGATGCGGCGCACGAGCACGGGGTCAAGGTCGCGGCGCTCGCGGGCCGGGCCAAGCACGCCCGCGCCCACGTCGAGAACGGCGTCGACATCGTGATCGCCCAGGGCTACGAGGCCGGCGGCCACACCGGCGAGATCGCCTCGATGGTGCTGCTGCCCGAGATCGTCGACGCGGTCGGCGACGACGCGACCGTGGTCGCGGCGGGCGGTATCGGGTCCGGGCGGCAGATCGCCGCGGCGCTCGCGCTCGGCGCCGAGGGCGTGTGGATGGGCTCGTACTGGCTCACCACCACCGAGTACCTCGAGACGCACGCGAAGTCGCGGACCATGCAGGACGCGCTGGTCGCCGCGACGAGCGCCGACACCGTGCGCACGCGGATCTTCTCCGGCAAGCCGGCGCGCCTGCTCAAGACCCGGTGGACGCAGGCCTGGGAGGAGCCCGGCGCACCGGCGGCCCTCCCCATGCCCCTGCAGAACCTGCTGGTGGGCGAGGCGCACAGCCGGATCAGCGCCTCCGGCGACCCGACGGTCGTCGCGATGCCCGTCGGGCAGATCGTGGGCCGGATGAACGCCGTGCGGCCCGTCGCCGAGATCATGGCGGAGCTGGTCGGCGAGTTCGAGGATGCCGTGGACCGCCTGAACCTGGCACGCTGAACCCCATGGGTACCAATCAGCGCGGCCAGATCCAGATGTCCGAGGCGGAGGTCGGGGAGTTCCTCGAGCGCAGCCGCACGGCCACCATCGCGACCATCGGCGCGAGCGGCGCGCCCCACCTCGTGGCCATGTGGTACGCCGTGATCGACGGCGAGCTGTGGATCGAGACCAAGGCCAAGTCGCAGAAGGTGGTGAACCTGCGCCGCAACCCCGCGATGAGCGCGTCGATCGAGGCGGGCCGCTCCTACGATCAGCTGCGCGGCATCACGATCGAGGGCACCGGGGAGATCGTCGAGGACGAGGCGACGGTGCGCGCCGTGTGCGAGCAGGTCTACGAACGCTACTTCGGCCCGTACTCGCAGGAGCTCAAGCCGGCGATCGACGAGATGATGCGCAAGCGGGTGGCCGTGCGGCTGCGCGGAGCCCGGGTGCGCAGCTGGGACCACCGCAAGCTCGGCATGCCGGAGATGCCCGTGGGCGGGAGCACGGCGGCGTTCCTCTAGGCGGCGACGATGGCCGGATCGCATGCCCGCCAGGAGGTCTCCCACGGTGCCGTGGAGCTCAGCCCGTGCGTGGGCGGGCTCGTCCGCACCTGGTCCACGGACGACGGTGCCTCCACGCTCTGGACGGTGCCCGACGACGGCTGGCTGAAGGAGGTTCAGGCCACCGGGCGGATCGGCCGCGTCTCCCGCAAGGAGGGCCGGTACCGCGAATCGGCCGAGCTGTCCGGGGACGGGGAGCTCCTCGTGCGCCCGCGCGTCCCGCTCCGCGGGGAGGACGGGAGCCTGACCATGGCGACCCGCGCCGTCCCGATCGCGCCCGGGAGCAGCCCCGCCGGAACGGCTTTCGACGACTTCCGCCGGGTGCTGGCCCGGGCCGTGGAGCACTGCGCCGGCACCGACGAGTACCTCGTGGTGGAACGGGGCGCGCACGACGCGCAGCGCGAGCCCTTCTGCCTGTTCGTGGTGCTGCCCGCGGGTGCCGAGCCGGGCGTGTTCGTCACCGTGATCGAGACCGCCCCGGCGCCACGCGATTCCGAGCTCTGGGCGCCCTACGTCGACGAGTGGGACCGCACCGGAACGATCAGCGCGCCGTGGACTCCGGAGACGGTGGCGACCGCCCCGACCGTGATGATCGAGGCGATCGCCCGCTGGGGCATCGACCCCTGGGACCTGGCCTTCACCTTCGGCCGGCGCTGACTCACCCCCTGGCCGCCTCCGCCAGTGCGCGCAGCGTCGGCTCGTCGCGCACTCCGGAGAACAGCACCGTCGTCACGGGGGAGTCGCGCCAGAGGGCCAGGCGCTCGGCGATCCGGTCGATGGGGCCGATCAGGCCGATCGAGTCCGCGAGCTCGTCCGGCACCGCGGCGATCGCGCCCGCGCGGTCCCCGGCGAGGAACTTCTCCTGCACCGCGACGGCGGCGTCGGCGAATCCGAGGCGGCCGATCAGGTCGAGGTGGAAGTTGGTGGACTTGTGCCCCATTCCGCCGATGTAGAACGCCAGCGGGATCTTCGCCTGCGTGAGCGCGGCGTCGAGGTCGTCGGAGACGATCACCGAGACCGTGGCGGCGATCTCGAAGTCCGCGGAGCGGCCCGCGAGGGACTCGCCGAACACGGCGTCCACCTGCTGCGGATCCACGAACAGCGGGAGCCAGCCGTCGGCGATCTCGGTGGAGAGCGCCACGTTCTTCGGGCCCTCCGCGCCGAGGAAGATCGGGATGCGCGGGCGCACGGGCAGGGCGATGGACTTGAGCGGCTTGCCCAGCCCGGAGCCGCCGGGCAACGGCAGCGGATAGTGGGGCCCCGCGCTGGTCACCGGGGCCTCGCGGGCGATCACCTGGCGCACGATGTCGACGTACTCGCGGGTGCGGGCCAGCGGCCTCGGGAACGGGTTCCCGTACCAGCCCTCCGCCACCTGCGGCCCGGACGCGCCCAACCCGAGCACCATGCGCCCGCCGGAGAGCCCGTCGATGGTGAGCGCGTGCATGGCCGTCGCCGTGGGCGTCCGCGCGGGGATCTGCGCCACGGCCGTGCCCAGCCCGATCCGTTTCGTCCGGGACCCGTACCAGGCCAGCGTGGAGAACGCGTCGGAGCCGTAGGCCTCCGCGGTGAAGGCGTAGTCGTAGCCCAGCTCGTCGGCGGCGATCACGGCGGCGGTGTGGTCCTCCGGCCCACGGGTCCAGTATCCGAGATTGATGCCCAGATTGAGATCATTCACCATCCCCCGAATCTAGAACAAGTTCTATGTTTTGGGTTACAGTTCGGTATGGCTTCGCCCACACGGATCGAGAACACCCTGCCCGCGCGCGTCACCGAAGACCTGATCGGGCGCCTCACCGGACTCGTGGTGTCCGACGGCACCCGCGACCCGTTCACCATGACCGAGGTGTTCACGGGCGCCCCCATCGGCGCCCTCGGCCAGTCCACCCCGTCGGACGTGGTGGCGGCTTTCGCGACGGCCCGCCACGCCCAGCGGGAATGGGCGGCACGGCCCCTGGAGGAGCGCCTCGCGGTGTTCCGGCGGCTGCACGAGCTGATCCTCGAGAACAACGAGCTGCTGGTCGATCTCATCCAGAGCGGCACCGGCAAGAACCGCCGGATGGCGTTCGAGGAGTCCTGCGACGTGCCCATGGTGATCAGCCACTACCTCAAGGCGGCGCCGCGACTGCTCCGCACGCAGCGGCGCGGCGGGCCGGTGCCGGTGCTCAGCAACTCCGTGGAGCTGCACCGGCCCAAGGGCGTCATCGGTGTCATCGCGCCGTGGAACTTCCCGTTCGCGATGGCCCTCTCCGATGCGATCCCCGCCCTCATGGTCGGTAACGGCGTGGTGCTCAAGCCGGACAACAAGACGGCGCTCGCCGCGCTGTACGGCGTGGAGCTGCTGCGCCGCGCCGGCGCACCCGAGGGGCTGTTCCAGGTGGTCTGCGGCCAGGGGCCGGACGTGGGCCCCTCCCTCATCGACGAGTCGGACTTCGTGATGTTCACCGGGTCCAGCGCCACCGGCGTCACCGTCGGCGAGCGGGCCGGCCGCAACCTGATCGGCTGCAGCCTCGAACTCGGCGGGAAGAACCCGATGATCGTGCTGGACGACGTGGACCTCGACGAGGCCGTCACGTCCGCGATCTTCGCGGTCTTCGCCAACGCCGGGCAGGCGTGCATGCACATCGAGCGGATGTACATCCACGACAGCGTCTTCGACGAATTCTCCCGCCGGTTCGTCGCCGCGGCGGGCGCACTCACGCTGGGCGCGACCTACGACTACGAGCCGGACATGGGCTCGCTCGCCTCGCCCGAACAGATGCGCCGCGTCGCCGCGCACGTCGAGGACGCCCGCGTGAAGGGCGCCACCGTGCTGTGCGGCGGCCGCGAGCGCACCGACGTCGGGCCCGCCTTCTACGCGCCCACCGTCCTCACCGGGGTCACGCCGGACATGCAGCTCGCCACCGCGGAGACCTTCGGGCCGGTGGTCGCCCTCTTCCGCTACTCCAGCGACGAGGAGGCGATCGCGCTCGCCAACGACACCCGGTACGGCCTCTACGCCAGCGTGTGGGGCAAGGACCTGCGCCGCGCGGCGCGGATCGGCGCGCAACTGGAGGCCGGCAACGTCAACATCAACGACGGCTTCGCCGCGTCGTTCGCCAGCAAGGGCACCCCGTCCGGCGGCTGGAAGGCGTCCGGGGTCGGCGTGCGTCACGGCGACGCGGGGCTGCTGAAGTACACGGACACCACCAATCTGGCGACGCTGAAGAAGCAGGTCTACGGCCTGCGGCCCGGGCAGACCTACGCCCAGTACGCGCAGCAGACCGTCCAGGTGCTGCGCTGGATGCGCAGGCTCCGCATCCGCTGACCGGTGACCCGGCTGCGGCGGCCGCACCGGCGCGCCGCGACTACGCTGGCCACGTGCACGAAGCCGGCGTCCCCGACGACGCGGTGACGATCGGAGTCCTCGGACCGGTCCTCGCCGGCGGATCACCCGTACCCGGGGTCCGGGCGCGCCGCCTCCTGGTGGCACTCGTCCTCGCCGACGGCCGGCCGGTCAGCGCCGACCGCCTCGTCGACGAGGTGTGGGGCGACGACGAGCCGCCCAAGTCCCCGCACGCCGCGCTGCACACCCAGATCTCCCGCGTCCGCGCCGTGATCCGCCCGGCGGTGATCGAGGCGGTCGCCGGCGGCTACCGCCTGGACGCGCACACGGACCTGGCCCGGGCCGAGGCCGCGCTCGACGCACCGGGCACGGGGGAGCAGGCGCTGCGCCTGTGGCGCGGCGTGCCCGGGGACGACCTCGGCGCGGGCGGGCCGGCCGACGAGCTCGCTCGCCGCGCCGCCGTCGCCTGCGACCGGCTCGAGGCGCGGACGGCGGCGGCCGCCCTCGACGCGGGGGACTTCCCGGCGGCACGCGCGATCGCGGAGCGGCGCATCGCCGCCGACCCGCTCGACGAGCCCGCACGGATCCTCCTCATGCGCGCGCTGCACGGCGAGGGCCGCACGGCCGAGGCGCTCGCCGCCTACGCCGACCTGCGTCGTACCTCCGTCACCGAGCTCGGCACGGAACCCGGCGACGTGGCCACCCGGCTGCACCGGGAGTTGCTGGCCGGGACGGCTCCGCCCGCGTCGCCGGCCCCGGCGCGGGCGCCCGCCGTGGGCCTGCCCGCGGAGACCACGCCGCTCATCGGGCGCGACGACGAGGTGGCCGCGCTCGTCGAGCTGGTGGGCGCGGCGCGGGTGGTCACCGTGGTGGGGCCGGGAGGGGTCGGGAAGACCCGCATCGCGGAGGCCGTGGGCACCGCGCTCGCCCGCGCCGGGACCGCCGTGTACTACGTGCCGCTCGCCTCCGTGCGGTCGGCGGACGACGTCCTGCCTGCGGTGGCCCGCGTGCTGGGCGTGGCCGAGCCCGAGCTGGGGGCGGACGGCCGGCCCCGCAGGGCGATCCGCGACCTCGACGCGCTGGTGCTCTCCGCCCTCGGCGGCCGCCGCTGCGTGCTGATCCTGGACAACTGCGAGCAGGTGGTGGACGCCTGCGCCGCCATGGTCGCCGACCTCATCGCCGGCGCGCCCGCCGTCACGGTGCTCGCCACCAGCCGGTCCCCGCTGCAGATCCGTGCGGAACGGGTGCATCCCCTGCCGGTGCTCGGCACCGTCGGCGCCGATTCCGCCGCCGTGGAACTGTTCGCCCAGCGGGCCCGCGCGGTCCGGCCCGACGCGCTGCTCCCCGCCGATGCGGTCGCCGAGCTGTGCCGCCGCCTCGACGGGCTGCCGCTCGCGATCGAGCTCGCCGCCGCCCGGGTGCGGACGCTGACCGTGGAGGAGATCGCCGGGCTGCTGCAGCAACGGTTCTCGCTGCTGCGCTCCGCCGACCGCACCACGCCCGACCGGCATCGGACCCTGCACGCCGTGATCGAATGGAGCTGGGACCTCCTCGATCCCGACGCGCAGACCGCGCTGCGCCGGCTGTGCCGGTTCCCCGCCGGCTTCGGTGCGGGCGCCGCGGCCGGGGTGACGGGGATGGACCGCATCGCCCTCGACGACGCTCTCACCTCGCTCGCGAACCAGTCGCTGCTGCACGTCACGGAGCGCGAGGGCCGCAGCCGGTACCGGATGCTCGAGACGGTCCGCGAGTTCGGCGAGGAGAAGGTCGCCGCGAGCGATCCCGGCGAGGACGCCGCCATCGAGAGCGGCATGGCGGACTGGGCTTCCGAGCTCGCCACCCGGATGTGGCGCGAGTACCGCGGCACCGGAGGCCACGCCGTCCTGGAGCGGATCGCGGACGACGCCGAGAACCTCGTCTTCGTGCTGCGGCGCACCGTCGACCGGATGACCGGCGGTGACCTCACCGCAGTCCCCACCGTGATCCGGGTGTTCCCCCTGATCGCCGGCCTCTGGTCGATGCGGGGCCTGCACGGCCAGGTCCAGGAATGGGGCGCGCAGATCCTCGGGGCGCTGCCGCGGCCGCCGCGCGATCTCGGCGACGAGGAGCGGGAGCTGTGGCAGGTGACGGCGCTCGCGTGCTGCGCCAACCCCGCCATCGGCCCGACGTCGCGGCTGGTGGCGCGCGGGCGGACGCAGATCCGGCGGCTGCACCGTCCCGGCGACACGCTGCGCCGGCCGGGCGACTTCCTCAGCGCGATCTTCCTGCAGCACACGGTGACCGGCGTGCTGCGCCTCGTGGTCCGAGGCGTGGAGGCGTCCGATCGGGAAGTGCGCATGCTCGCCCTCGCCGCGCGGATGAACCTGCGGGAGAACCGGGGCGATCTGGCCGGCGCACTGGCGGATTCGAACGCGATGAGCGGGGTCGTGCAGGCGGGCGACGTGTGGCTGGAGGCCATGATGGCGATGAGCTCCGCCAGCATCTACGGGCAGCAGGCCCGGTGGGCGGAGGCCGCGGAGCGGTTCGCGCTGGCCGCCGACAGCATGGCGGCCGTCGGCGCCGAGGACGAGGCGAAGCAGGCCACCGGGTACCTGATCGCATCGCTGTGCTGCCTCGGCAGGCTCGACGAGGCGCGGGGGCGGCTGGCGGTGCTGGCCGAGGGGTGGACCCCCGAGGACCCCGACCCCGAGGGCAATCCGGAGGCGGTGGCCTCGATGATGGTGGCCGCCGCGGAGGTCGCGCGCCTGGAGGGGGACCCGCGGCCCGACCTCTACCGCCGCGCGGGCGAGCTCGTCGTGCGCCGGATCCCCGAGGGCAGTAGGGATCCCGGCGGCGAGATGCTGGTCTCGGTGGCGCTGCTCGGGATGGTGGAGTGCGGTGCGGCGGCGCAGGGGGAGCGGCTCGTCGAGGCCCTCATCGCCAGCGACGAGGCGATGTTCGGCCCCGTCGGGTACTGGGACCTGCCGCAGGCCGCGACGATGGCACTGGCGGTCGGCGAGTACCTGGCGGCACGCGACCCGGACTCGCCGCAGGCGGAGCTGCTGCGCCGCCTCGCGCTGCGACTCGGTGCGCGCCAGGACTATCCGGTGCTGCACACCGCGCTTGCACGGCTCCGCGAGCAGCGGGCCGATACCGGCCCCCGGCGCGCGGCGGCGGACCGCGTGGACACGGTGACCCGGTCCGAGGCGGTCCGCCTGCTGCGCGCGACGACGGCGGAGCTGCGTCAGCGGGCGTTGCGGATGTAGGCGCGCACCGCGAGCGGCGCGAAGATCGCCATGATCACCGCGGCGCCCAGGACGCTCCACAGCACGTGGATGCCGGCGTGGCCGGTGTTGCACAGCTCGCGGACCGCGGTGACCAGGTGGCTCACCGGGTTCACCTTGACGAAGCCCTGCAGCCAGCCGGGCATCGTCTCCACCGGGACGAAGGCGTTCGACATGAAGGTCAGCGGGAACAACACCAGCATCGAGATGCCCTGCACCGCAGACGCCTTCTTCATCACGCAACCCATGAGCGCGAAGATCCAGGAGACGGAGAACGCGCAGAACAGGACCAGCAGCACCGACGCGAGGACGCCGGCGGCGTCCGGGCGCCAGCCCATCGCGAAGCCGACGGCGAAGGTGATGGTGGTGGCGATGACGTACCGGATGACGTCGGCGAGCAGCGCGCCCGCGAGCGGGCTGATCCGCGCGATGGGCAGGGACCGGAACCGGTCGAAGACGCCCTTGTCCATGTCCTCACGCAGCTGCGTGCCGGTGACCATCGACGTGGTGATCACGGTCTGCACCAGGATGCCGGGGATGATCACCGGCAGGTAGTGGTGCACGTCGCCGCTGATCGCGCCGCCGAAGATGTAGGTGAACATCAGCGTGAAGATGATGGGCTGCAGCACCACGTCGAAGAGCTGCTCGGGGTTGTGCCGCACCTTGAGCAGGCCGCGGTAGCCCATGGAGAAGGACTGCCGCACCGTGTCCGCCAGTCCGATCCGGTTGGACCGCACTGCGGGCGTGCGCTGGGTGAGGGTGGTGGTCATGATGCCTCCTGGGCGGTGTCGGTGTCGGTGTCGGCCGCGTCGTCGGTGTCGTCGGTGCGGCCGGTGAGGGTGAAGAAGACCTCGTCGAGGCTCGGCTTCTGCACGGTGATCTCCTCGATGGCGATTCCCTGCTCGCGCAGGGTGATCAGCACGTCCGGCACGAGGTCGGGGCGGTGCAGGCTCGCGGTGACGCGGGCGGCCTCCGGGCTGAAGGACGCCGGTTCCGCGAGCACGGACTCGACGGCGCGGGCCACGGCGGGCGCGTCGGCGCGGTCGGCGGGGGTCAGCTGCAGTGTGGCCGAGCCGACCGACTGCTTGAGCTCGTCGGCGGGGCCGTCGGCGATGACGATGCCGCGGTCGATCACCGCGATCCGGTCGGCCAGCTGATCGGCCTCGTCGAGGTACTGCGTGGTGAGCAGCACTGTCGACCCCTGCGCGACCAGGGAGCGGATGGTGTCCCACATCTGTGCCCGGGTCCGCGGGTCGAGGCCGGTGGTGGGCTCGTCCAGGAACAGCAGCGGCGGGGTGTCGATCAGGCTGGCCGCCAGGTCGAGCCGGCGCCGCATGCCGCCGGAGAACTCCTTGAGCGGCCGGTCCGCGGCCTCCTGGAGCCCGAAGGACTCGAGGAGCTCGTCGGCCCGGGACGCGGACTGCGCGCGGCTCTTGCCGAGCAGGCGGGCGAACAGCTTCAGGTTCTGCCGGGCGGTGAGGTCCTCGTCGACGGACGCGTACTGCCCGGTCACGCCGATCAGCGAGCGCACGACGGTGGACTGCGTCACCACGTCGTGGCCGAAGATCTTCGCGCTGCCGGCGTCGGGCCGCAGCAGCGTCGCCAGCATGCTGATGGTGGTCGTCTTGCCCGCGCCGTTGGGGCCGAGCACGCCGTACACCGTTCCGGTGGGCACCTGCAGATCCACGCCGTTCACGGCGCGGGTCGCGCCGAAGTGCTTCACGAGTCCGTGGGCGTCGATCGCGAGGTCGGTGGTGGAGGAGGGGCCGATGCCCGTCCTCGTCTCTGTGATGGTCATGCCGATCACGATGCAGCGCGCCGCTGTCGTGGCCCTGTCGCGCGGCTGACACCGTCTGTCGCGGCGCTCGCGCGCCGGGTGTCGGGGGTGTGCGCCACAATGGCGGCATGCTGTTCGCCGAGGTCGTCGCCGTCTCCGCCGAGGTCGCGGCCACCCGCTCGCGCACCGCCAAGATCGCCGCCCTGGCGGGGGTCGTCCGCTCCGCGGGGGCCGGGGACGTCCGTCCCGTGGTCTCCTGGCTGTCGGGGGAACTGCTGCAGGGCAGGCTCGGCACCGGGTGGCGCACCCTCGCGCGGACCGTCGATGCGCTCGAGCCCGCCGCGGCGCCGGCGCTCACGGTCGGCGAGGTCACGGCCGCGCTGGACGAGCTCGCCGGCACCGCGGGCGCGGGATCGGTGGCCCGACGGGACGCCGTCCTCACCGGGCTGTTCGGGCGCGCGACGGTCGCGGAGCAGCGGTTCCTGATCGGCCTCATCACCGGCGAGCTGCGCCAGGGCGCGCTCGCCGGGGTGGTCACGGACGCGGTGGCCCGCGCCGCGGGGGTCCCGCTCGATGCGGTGCGCCGCGCCGTGATGCTCTCCGGCTCGCTCCCGGAGACCGCCGCCGCGGCCCTGCGCGGCGGCGCGGAGGAGCTCGCCGGGTTCGGCCTCGAGGTGCTGCGCGGCGTCTCGCCGATGCTCGCCTCCCCGGCGAAGGACGTGGATTCGGCGCTGGCCGACCTGGGGCCGGACGTGAGCGTCGAGTTCAAGCTCGACGGTGCCCGGATCCAGGTGCACCGCCTCGGGGACGAGGTGCGCGTGTACACCCGCACGCTCCGCGACATCACCGACGGGGTGCCCGAGATCGTGGCGCTCGCCCGGGAGCTGCCGTGCCGGTCCGTGGTCCTCGACGGGGAGTCCCTCGCGCTCACCGATTCGGGCCGCCCGCGGCCGTTCCAGGAGACGATGAGCAGGTTCGGTTCCGCGGACGGCGGCGAGGCCGGGCAGTCGGGGCTGCGCCCCTACTTCTTCGACTGCCTGCACCTGGACGGGCGGGACCTGCTGGACGAGCCGCTCGAGACGCGCCTGGCGGCGCTCGAGCGGGTGGCCGGGAAGCTGCGCATCCCGGCGCTCGCCCGGCCCACCGCGGAACGCGCCGCGGAGCACTACGCCGCGGCGCTCGCCGCGGGGCACGAGGGCGTGATGGTCAAGGCGCTCGACGCGCCCTACGCCGCCGGCCGGCGCGGCCGGGCGTGGCAGAAGGTGAAGCAGACCCACACGCTGGACCTGGTGGTGCTGGCCGCCGAGTGGGGCTACGGCCGGCGCACGGGCATGCTCTCGAACCTGCACCTGGGCGCGCGCGACCCGGACGGCGGGGAGCCGATCATGGTGGGCAAGACCTTCAAGGGGCTCACCGATTCGCTGCTGCGCTGGCAGACGGAGGAGTTCCCGCGGCACGAGCGCGCCCGCGATCGAGGGGCCGTGTACCTGCGGCCGGAGATCGTGGTCGAGATCGCGCTGGACGGGGTGCAGGTCTCCCGCCGCTACCCGGGCGGTGTCGCGCTGCGGTTCGCGCGGGTGGTGCGGTACCGGCCGGACAAGACGGCGGCGCAGGCGGATTCGATCGACGCGGTGCGCGCCCTCCTCCCGGGCGGGTAGCGCGATCGGTCCGCGCCGCTACCCCAGTTCGACGGTGGCGTCGATCCCGTCCTCGACGAGGGCGCGCCGCAGCACCTTGAACGACGGGGTGCGGGGCAGTTCATCGACGATCCGGATCCGCCGCGGGTGCTGGCGCGGGCTCAGGTCCGGCCGCGCGGCGAGGAACGCGGCCAGCTCGTGCGGCGGCAGGTCCGCGCCCGGCACCAGCACCAGCGCGGCGGCCACCTGATCGCCCACGCGGTCCGGCAGCCCGTACACGGCGGCCTCGGCGACGGCGGGATGCCGGAGCAGGGCCCGCTCGATCGGCGCGACCCCCAGGTTCTCGCCGCCCACCCGCATCCAGTCGCCGGTGCGCCCGGCGAAGTGCACGTACCCCGCCTCGTCGACGAAGGCGAGGTCGCCGGTGCGGTACACGCCGCCGGCGGAGCGGGCGGCGTCGGCGTCGGGATCGTTGTAGTAGCCGGAGAAGCCGCCGGTGCTCGCGGTGTTCACCAGCTCGCCGACGGCCTCGTCGGGATTGGTGAGGGTGCCGTCCGCACCGAACCGGCCCCGCGGGCACTCCTGCGTGCTGCCGGGCCGCCACACGGCCACGCCCTCGGGCAGGGGGCCCAGCGCATCGGCCGGGGTATCGGGGGTCCGGGCGATGGCGACGCCGTTCTCCGACGAGCCGTAGCCGTCCTGCACGTGGCAGCCGAATCGCCGGGCGAACGCGGCGATGTCGTCGGCGCGGCCCTCGTTGCCGTACATGACGCGTAGCGGATTGTCGGCGTCGTCCTCGCGTTCGGGGGTGGCGAGGATGTAGGACAGCGGCGTCCCGACGTAGTTCGCGTAGCTCGCGCCGTACCGGCGCACGTCCTCGAGGAACCGCGAGGCCGAGAACCGTTCCGCGAGTGCGATGGTCGCCCCGGCGGCCAGCGCCACCGCCCAGCCCGCGAGCAGCGCGTTGGAGTGGAACAGCGGCATCGCGACGTACACGGTGTCCGCGCCGCCGAGCCGGAAGCGCTGTGCCAGCATGGTTCCGGCGCCGGCGAACTTGGCGTGGGTGGCCTGCACCGCCTTGGGCTCGCCGCTGGTCCCCGAGGTGAACACCAGCGCCAGCAGCGTCTCGGGCGTCACCGCGGCGTCCGGCAGCGGCGCGCCCGCATGGTCCGCGAGCAGCGCGGCCCACCGCGGACCGTCGAGGTCGATGACGGGGACGCCGAGGTCGAGTCCGTCCAGCAGGGCGGCGTGCCGCCCCTGGGTGAGCACCACCGCACAGTCCGCGACGGCCACGTCCCGGGCGAGGGCGGCGCCGCGGCGCATCGGGTTCAGGCCCACGATCACCGAACCGGAGAGGCCCGCGGCGCCCAGCAGCAACGAGAACTCGGGCACGTTGTCGGCGAGCACGCCGACGTGCGGCGGCGCGCCGCCCGGCAGGAGGGTCCGCAGGGCGGACGCGCGGACCGCGGACTCCGCGATGTGCTCGGCCCACGTCCAGGTGCGCTCGCCCGCGCGCAGTCCCGCGCCGTGGTCGCCGGCGCGGGCGCGGAGCAGGTCCGCGACGGTGCCGGCGTTCAGGCCCCCAGGAACTGGGCGCACATCTCGCCGATCATGTACGACGGTGCGTTCGTGTTGCCGCCCGTGACCGACGGCATGATCGACGCGTCCGCGACCCGCAGGCCCTCGATGCCGCGCACGCGCAGCTGCGGATCGACGACGGCGCGCTCGTCGACGCCCATCCGGCACGTGCCCACCTGGTGGTACACCGAGTGCACCCGGTTCGGGAGCTCGGCGCGCATCGCCGCATCGCTGGAAAGCGAAGGGCCGGGGCTGAACTCGGCGCTCACGTGGTCGCGCACGGCGGGGTGCGTCATGACCTCGCGGATCATGCCGATGCCCTCCATCAGTACCTCGGTGTCCTGCGGGTCACTGAGGTAGCCGGGGTCGATCACCGGGGAGTCCAGGGGATCGGCGGAGTTCAGGCGCAGCTCGCCGCCGCTGCGCGGGTAGATCAGGGTGGGGCAGATGGTCAGGCCCGGACGGGGATCGACCATGTGCAGCTTGTCGGCGTCCTGGTTGGGCACCGGGTAGTTCCACGGCAGGCAGTGCACCTGCAGATCGGGGATGTCCTTGGCGAACGAGGTGCGGACGAAGCCCACGGCGTCGAAGACGGTGCGGGCCATCCACGTGGTGCCCGGGTTGCGGTACTCGTTCGCGAGGCCCTTGGCGAAGTAGGCCGGGGTGCCCTTGTGCTTGGCGTCCTTCATCAGGAAGGTCATCGGCACGAACAGGTGGTCGTGCAGGTTCTGTCCCACGGGCAGATCGGCGTTCACGTCGATCCCCAGCTCCCGCAGGTGCGCGGCGGGGCCGATGCCGGAGAGCATGAGGATCTGCGGGCTGCCCATCGCGCCGCCGGACACGATGACCTCGCGGTTGGCGCGGATGGTGGTGACCGACTTGCCGTCGAGCACCTCCACGCCGGTGGCGCGCCCGCCCTCGATCACCACGCGCCGCACCTGCGCGCCTACGTGGATCCGCAGGTTGGAGCGGGGCCGCCGCAGGTATCCCTGGGCGGAGCTGTAGCGGGTGCCGTTCGCGGCGCTCTGCTGGAAGACGCTCACGCCCTCCTGGCTCTCGCCGTTGTAGTCCTCGATCATCGGGGCGTCGAGCGTGCCGGAGAGGGCCTGCATGTAGGCCTGCGTGGCGGCGGTGAGGTCCCGCTGCCGGGTGACCTCGATGGGGCCGCCGGTGCCGCGCAGGTCGCTGGCGCCGCCCTCCCAGTTCTCGAGCCGCTTGAACGCGGGAAGCACTCCCTCGTAGTCCCATCCGGTGGCGCCCTCGGCGGCCCAGGAGTCGTAGTTGGCGCGGTTGCCGCGGACGAACAGCATGCCGTTGACCGAGCTGGATCCGCCCAGGACCTTCCCGTGCGTCATCGGGATGCGGCGGTCGTTGGCGAACTTCTGCGGCGTGGAGTACTGCTTCCACGTGACGCGGGACTTCATCTGCGGCACCGTGTGCACCATGGTGATCATGCCCGGGACCTGCGTCATCCGGGTGTTGTCCGATCGTCCGGCCTCGAGCAGGGCGACGGTGGCGCCGGTGTCGGCGAGGCGGCTCGCGATCACGGAACCCGCACTGCCGGAGCCGACCACGATGTAGTCGACGGCCTCGTTCGCGGTGAGGGGGGTGGTCGCGGTCTTGTACGGCTTGCGGATCATGCGGGGTTCCTTCCGGCGAGGGTCGCGCCCAGGGCGCGGAGGTGGGCCGTCGCGCCGCCGAGCGCGAACTCGGCGCGTTTGGCCGCCACGAAGTAGCGATGGACGGGGTGGTCGGTGTCGATGCCCACACCGCCGTGCACGTGCACGGCGGTGTGTGCCAGGCGATGTCCGGCTTCGGCGGCCCAGAACTTGGCGGTCGCGATCTCCGCGTCGGAGTCGAGGCCCTCCGATTCGCGCCAGGCGGCCTCGAGCACCGTCAGGCGGACGGCCTCGACGTCGATGTAGGCGTCCGCGAGGCGCTGGCGCACCGCCTGGAAGGAGCCGATCGCCTTGCCGAACTGCTCACGGGTGCGGGCGTATTCGGCGGTCAGCTCGAGTGCGCGCTCGGTGATTCCGGCCTGCAGGGCGCACCAGCCGAGGGTGGCGAGGCGGCGGGCCCGCGTGGGGGCGGCGGGGTCGCCGATCAGCGCCGCCGCGGGCAGAGTCGCGGCGTCCGCCTCCACGAGCGCCGCATCGGTCCCGTTGCCGACCCGCTGGCCGGTCACGGTGACGCCGGGGGTGTCGCGCGGGGCGAGGAACAGGGCGGGCCCGTCCGGGGTCTGCGCCTCGAGCACCAGCAGGTCGGCGAAGGAGGCGGAGGCGACGGCGGTCTGCGCACCGTCGACCCGCCACCCGTCGGCCGAGCGGCGGGCGGTGAACCCGGTGAGCTCGTCGCCGAAGGCGGTCGCCGCCGTCGCGCTGCCGCGGACCAGGGGGACCAGCCACTGCTCGAGCTGCGCGGGCGAGCCCGACGCGGCGAGGGTCTCGGCGGCCACCAGGATCGAGTCGAGGTACGGCGTGGGCGCGGTGACCCGGCCGAGTTCGGTGAGCACGGCCGCGTGCGCCAGCACGCCGAGGCCGCCGCCGCCGACCGCGGTGGGCAGCGCGGCGTCGAGCACGCCGGAGCGGGCCAGGGTGGACCACAGCTCGGGATCGAGTCCGGTGTCGGTGGGGCGGGGCGTGTTGTCCCACCAGGATTCGACGATGCGGCGGGCCAACTCGGCGAGATCGGTCCGCGCTTCGGGGACGGTGAAGTCCATGTCTTCTCTCCTTGTCCGTCCTAGCGGGTGACCGGCAGGTGCAGGCCGGCCCCGGCGATCAGGTCGCGCTGGATCTCGTTGGTGCCGCCGCCGAAGGTGAGGATGAGCGAGCTGCGGTGCAGCCGCTCGATCCGGCCGCGCAGCAGCGCGCCGGGTGAGCCCGCGCGCACGATCGCGGCGGTGCCGAGCACCTCCATCAGCAGGCGGTAGCCCTCGGTGGCGAACTCGGTGCCGAAGACCTTGGTGGCGGAGGCGTCTGCGGGGCCGAGCTCGCTGTGGTCGGCGGCCCAGGCGATCTTCCAGTTCCGCAGTTTGAGGTACTGGGCGTGGGCGTAGACCCGCGCGAGGTGGGTGCGTACCCACTCGGCGTCGATCACCCGGGAGCCGTCGGCGAGCCGGGTGTTCTGCGCCCAGTGCCGCACCTGGCGCTCCGAGTCGAGCAGCGGCGCCGCCGAGGTCAGCGCGACGCGCTCGTGGTTGAGCTGGTTGGTGATCAGCTTCCAGCCGCCGTGCAGCTCCCCGACGACCGAGGTGGCCGGCACCCGCACGTCCTGGTAGTAGGTGGCGGAGGTGCCCGGGCCCGCGACGGTGTGCACCTTGGTCCAGGAGAAGCCGTCCGCATCGGTGGGGACCACCAGGATGGAGACGCCGCGGTGCCGCTGCGCCTCCGGGTCGGTGCGGGCGGCCAGCCAGATGTAGTCGGCGTACTCGATGAGCGAGGTCCACATCTTCTGGCCGTTGATCACGTAGTCGTCGCCGTCGCGGACGGCGCGGGTGCGCAGCGCGGCGAGGTCGGTGCCCGCCTCCGGCTCCGAGTAGCCGATGGAGAAGTGGGTCTCGCCCGCCGCGATGCCGGGGAGCAGCTCGGACTTCTGCTCCGCGGTGCCGCCCGCCATGATCGCGGGGCCCACGGTGTTCACGGTGAGGAACGGGACGGGCACCCCGGCGATGGCGGCCTCGTCGGTGAAGATCAGCTGGTCCAGCATGGGCCGGGCCTGCCCGCCGAACTCCTCCGGCCAGCCGATGGCGAGCCATCCGTCCTTGCCGAGCGTGCGGGTGATCTCCTTGTACACCTCGCCGTCGCCGTACTCGCCGCCGTCCCCGAGGAGCGCCTCCCGCCGCTCGGGTGTCATCAGCGTGGCGAAGTACGAGCGCAGCTCGGCGCGCAGCTCCTGCTGTTCCGGCGCATAGTCGATCCGCATGGCGCCACTGTAGAACAAGTTCTAGAAAATCGGAACGAAACCGCGGTCTCGGCAGTATTTTGCTTCTGTAGGGACGACAGCTCGGCCCGTGAACAGGTTCTCGAATTCGAAGGGTGGCACATGACGCACGCGCAGGTGGAGAGCCTCGACGGCAAGGTGGCGATCGTGACCGGCGCGGGCGCCGGCCTGGGGCGTGCCGAGGCGCTGGCACTGGCCCGCGGGGGCGCCGCCGTGGTCGTGGGCGACGTCTCGCCCGCCGCCGAGGAGGTCGTCGCGTCGATCCGGGCCGACGGTGGCCGCGCCGAGCTCGTGCTCGGCGACTCGGGCGACCGGGAGACCGCCGACGCGCTGATGGCCGCGGCCACGGGGCTGGGCGGGCCGCACATCGTGGTCAACAACGCGGGCTTCTGCCGCGACAAGATGATCTTCTCGATGACCGACGAGGAGTTCGACTCCGTGGTCCGGGTGCACCTGCGCGGGCACTTCCTGCTCTCCCGCAACGCCGCCGCGTACTGGCGGGACGCCGCGAAGGCGTCGGGCGGCGAGGTCTACGGCCGGGTGATCAACACCTCGTCCGAGGCCTTCCTGTTCGGCTCCGTCGGCCAGCCGAACTACGCGGCCGCGAAGGCGGGCATCGCCGCGCTGACCATCGCCACCGCCCGCGGCGTCGGCCGGTACGGGGTGCGGGCCAACGCGATCTGCCCGCGCGCCCGCACCGCGATGACGGAGGGCGTGTTCGGGGACGCGCCCGACGGCACCGTCGACCCCCTCTCGGTGGACCACGTCGCGCGGTTCGTGCGCTTCCTCGCCGGACCCGAGTCCGCCCGGATCAACGGGCAGGTGTTCGTGGTGCACGGCGGCATGGTGGCGCTGATGGCTCCGCCGAGCCTCGAGGCCCGGTTCGACGCCGAGGGCGGGCAGTGGGACGAGGCCGGCCTGGCCGCCGCGGTCGGCGGGTACTTCTCGGGCCGCGACGACCGCATGTTCGTGGCAGCACAGTTGGAGGACTAGGAGATTCGCATGGCACGACTGCAGGGTAAGAGGGCCATCGTCACCGGCGCCGCCCGTGGGCAGGGGGCCGCCGTGGCCCGCCGGTTCGTGGCGGAGGGCGCGCAGGTGCTGCTCGGCGACGTGCTCGACGAGCCGGGCGAGGCGCTCGCGGCCGAGCTCGGGGACGCCGCCGTGTACCGGCACCTCGACGTCACGAGCGAGGACGACTGGGCCGGCGCGGTCACGCAGGCCCAGGAGCGCTTCGGCGGTCTCGACATCCTCGTCAACAACGCCGGCGTGCTGTTCTTCTCGGCGCTGGAGCAGACCGCGCTCGCCGACTACGAGCGGGTGATCCGGATCAACCAGTTCGGCTGCTTCCTCGGGATGCGGGCCGCGGTGGAGCCGATGAAGGCCGCCGGCGGCGGCGCGATCGTCAACACGTCCTCGGTCGAAGGCCTCGGCGGCATGCCCTACCTGACCGCGTACACCGCCAGCAAGTTCGCCATCCGCGGGATGACGAAATCGGCGGCGATGGAGCTGGGGCAGTACGGGATCCGGGTGAACTCGGTGCACCCCGGCATGATCGACACCGCCATGGTGGCCGACGCGCTGGGCGGCAACGAACCGCCCACGGACTGGCTCAAGCAGCGGCTGCCCATCGGGCGGCAGGGCAGCGCCGAGGAGATCGCCGCGCTCGTCCTGTTCGTCGCGTCCGACGAGGCGAGCTACAGCACCGGCGCCGAGTTCGTGGCCGACGGCGGGGCCACGGCGACCCACGCGCTGAAGCTGTGACGCCGGTACCGCCCGAGTCCGTCCGGGCCGTCGTGGAGGCGTCGCCGCGCGCGGTCGCGGCGCACGACAAGGCCGCGTGGACTTCGCTGTTCGCGCCCGACGGCACCGTGCACGATCCGGTGGGCCCGCCGCCGCAGACCACGCCCGCGGCGATCGCCAGGTTCTACGACATGTTCATCGCGCCCAACATGATCGTGTTCGAGGTCGAGCACGACATCATCGTTCCGGGCGGCGACTCGTCGCTCATGGTCCGCGATCTCACGGTGCACACCACCATGAGCACCGGTGTCACGCTGCACATCCCGATGCACCTGCGCTACACGGTCGCGGACGGCCCGGGCGGCGCGGCCATCACAGGGCTGTACGCGCACTGGGAGCTCCGCGGCATGATCGCCGCGCTGCTGCTGTCAGGCCCGCGGGGCCTGCTCGCCGGTGCCCTGCTCGGGCCGCGGCTGTTCCGGACCCTCGGGCTCCGGGCGGCGCTCGGCTTCCTCGGCGGGGTCCGGGGCGTCGGCGGCCGAGGCCG
>JBEBXD010000035.1:0-40533 GCA_040391845.1 Tsukamurella paurometabola
GCCCCGCGGCGCCGGCGCCGCCGGCCGCCCGGATGGAGCTCAGGGGATGTGGATCAGGCGCCGGTCTTCTTGGACGCGGCCTTCGAGGTGGCCTTCTTCACCGTGGCGGTCGCCTTCTCGGTGGCCTCCTTGACGGTGGCCTCGGCCTTGTCGGCGGCGGCCTCGGCCTCGTCGCCCGCACGGCCGACCAGCTTGGCGGCGCGCTCGCCGACCTGCTTGGTGGCGGTGGCGACCTGGCCCAGCGAGGACTCGGTCAGCTCGACGGCCGAGTTGTAGGCCTTGGTGGCCTGCTCGGTGGCGTCCTCGATCACGGAGCCCGACTTGATGCGCTCGTAGGCCGACTCGCCGCGCTCGGCGAGCGACTCGTAGATGTCGGTCGCCACCTGGATGTAGGCGGCGGCCACCTTGCGCAGCTCCTCGGGGGTGAACTTGGCGCGCAGCTCGTCGACGTCCTTGGGCAGGCCGTCCTTGGCCTCGGTCAGCTTGGCCTGCGCACTGCCGCGGGCCTCCTCGACCTTGGCCTGAGCCTCGTCGACCTTGGTCTGGAAGTCCTTCGACGCGTCGGTGGCGGCGGCGCGCAGCTTCTCGACGACCTCGGAGACGGCCTCGTAGGCGTAGTCACCGGCGCCGAGAGCGGCGAACAGGGGGGTCTTCAGGTCATCGCGGGTGTTCTGCTCGGTCATGGCACGTTCTCCTTGTGTGCGGTCTCGTTCTCGCGGCAGAAGCTCTCGTAGATGTCGAGTAGGGCCTGCTTCTGCCGCTCGTTGATGGCCGTGTCCGCGATCAGCGCGTCGCGTACCGGGGATTCCGGACGCTCCTCGAGGATCCCGGCCTGCACGTAGAGCACCTCGGCCGAGAGCCGCAGTGCTTTGGCGATCTGCCCGAGCACGTCGGCCGACGGTCGTCGGAGCCCCCGCTCGATCTGGCTGAGGTACGGATTGGAAACACCCGCCCGCTCGGCCAGTTGCCGGATGGACACCTCCGCCGCGAGACGCTGCGCCCGGATGAACGCACCGATATCAGATCCCGAATTCTCAACAGTCTCTTCGTCGCTCGTCATATCCGGTCTCCCGTCTGCGCGGCTGATTCCACGCTAACAGTTGGTGCTAGCTGTTGCAAGCAGTTAGCTAGCAAGGTGATCGTAATCAGAAGAAGATCTGCGTGACCGAGTAGATCACGAGGCCCGCGATCGACCCCACGACCGTGCCGTTGATCCGGATGAACTGCAGGTCACGCCCCACCGCGAGCTCGATCTTGCCCGAGGCCTCGTCCGCGTCCCAGCGCGCGACGGTGTCCGTGATGATCGATGTGATCTGGCTCGCATAGTTCTCCACGAGGTGCCGCACGGACCGGTCCACCCAGAAGTCGACCTTGCCGCGCAGGGCCTCGTCGTCGCGCAGCCGCACGCCCAGCCGGGCGGCCGATTCGCTGAACTTCTCCCGCAGCGTGGACTCCGGATCCTCGACGGAGTCCTCGATCATCCGCTTGGCGGCCCGCCACGCCGCCTGCGCCGCGGTGCGCACCTCCTCGCGGCCCATCAGCTCGGCCTTCACGTCCTCGACCTTGGCGATGGTGCGCGGATCGTGCTGCAGGTCCGAGGCGAAGTCCCACAGGAAGGTGCTCATCGCCTGGCGGACCTCGTGATCGGGGTCGCTGCGCACCTTCCAGGTGAACTCCACGAGCTCGCGGTAGATCCGCTCCCCCAGCAGCGAGTTGACGAACTTGGGCGACCACTGCGGACCGTCGGTGTCCACGATCTTGTCGATGACGCCCTGGCTGCCCAGGGCCCAGTGATGGGCGCGCTCGGCCAGCAGGTTGATCAGGGGCAGCTGACGCTGCTCCTGCAGCAGGGTCTCCACGAGCCGGCCGACGGGCGGCCCCCACTCCGGCTCCGCGAGCCGCTTGATGATGGTGGAGTTGAGCACCGCCTCCACGTCCTCGTCGCGCAGCACCTCGCTCATCACCTTGACCAGCTTCGCCGCCTCGGCGCCGAGCCTGCTCGAGTTGTCCGGGTCGGCCATCCAGTTCGCGACCCGGCCGCTCAGGTCGAGCGAGCCCACCTTCTCCGCGATCACCTCGGGGGTGAGGAAGTTGCTCTCCACGAAGCCGCCGAGCGCATCACCCAGCTGATCCTTCTTGCGCTTGATGATCGCCGTGTGCGGGATCGGCAGCCCGAGGGGATGCCGGAACAGGGCGGTCACCGCGAACCAGTCGGCGAGCCCGCCGACCATGCCCGCCTCGGCCGCCGCCTTGACGTACCCCACCCACGCGCCCGCGATGGCGAGGCCGGACCCCTTGGTGTCCAGGTACTCGCAGAACAGGTAGATGATGGCCGCGCCGATGAGGAAGGAGAGGGCGAGCGCCTTCATCCGGCGCAGGTCGCGCTGCTTCTGCGCGTCGGGCACGCCTCCGAACGGGCTCGTCGGGACCCGGGGCGAGGAGCTCGCCCCGGACGACTGCGGGGATCCCGCGGGAACTGACACCGTCACGAGTCGATCTTGCACGAAGATCACCGCCCCGCGCCGAACAGGTGGCCGATAGGGTGGCGCCATGGCGAAGGACAAAGGTTGGTCCGGTTCCGCATCCGAGGCGCTGCGCTGGAGCCCGGGCTCCCTGGTGCAGGACATCGACACCTCCGGCAAGCCGGGATTCGGGGGCGGGAAGTCGTTCGGCGAGGACCTGCTCGCCGAGCGCGGAGAGCGGCTCTCCGAACTGCAGGAGCTGCTCTACGCCAACGGCCGATCCGGCGACCACCGATCGGTGCTGCTCGTTCTGCAGGGCATGGACACGGCCGGCAAGGGCGGCATCGTGCGGCACGTGATCGGCATGGTCGATCCGCAGGGCGTGAAGGCGGCGTCGTTCGGCAAGCCCACGGAGGAGGAGCTCGCGCACGACTTCCTGTGGCGCATCGAGAAGCAGACGCCGCGGGGCGGCCAGATCGGTGTCTTCGACCGCTCGCACTACGAGGACGTGCTGGTGGTCCGCGTCCACGAGCTGGTCCCCGAGGCCGTGTGGGAGCCCCGCTACGACATCATCAACCGGTTCGAGGAGAACCTGATCGCCTCGGGCACCACGATCGTCAAGTGCGCCATGTTCGTCTCGCTCGACGAGCAACGCAGCCGCCTGGCCGAGCGGCTCGACCGCCCCGACAAGTACTGGAAGTACAACCCGGGCGATATCGACGAGCGCGCCTTCTGGCCCCAGTACCAGGAGGCTTACCAGGCGATGCTGGACCGCACCAGCACCGATCGCGCGCCGTGGCACGTGATCCCCGCGGACCGCAAGTGGTTCAGCCGGCTCGCGATCACCGAGCTGCTCATCGAGGCGCTCGAGGGACTCGGCCTGGACTGGCCGCCCGCCGATTTCGACATCGAGCACGAGAAGGCGCGGCTCGCGCAGTCGTAGCCCCGCCCCGGGCCGGACGGTGCGGCGCGCCGCCCGCGCCCGACGGTGCGCGCCCGGCTCACGCCAGGCGCTCGGCCCGCCGCCTGCCGGCCCACAGCTCCTCGACCACGATCTGGATGACGAGCGCGATCGCGCTCCACACCATCGCGGCGAGCGGGGTGGCGCCGGCGGCCACGGCCGCCGGGCCGGCGGCGAGCAGGGCGAGAGTGACGCCCACGGTGAGCAGCCGCGGACCGTCGAGCCCGGTGAGGTAGGCGTCCATGACCCCGATCCCCAGGACGGCGATCGCCAGCGGCCCGACGAACGCCCACGCGACCACCAGGTTGCTCACGTGCGCCTCGTGGGAGATGCCCAGCGCCTCGACGTGCAGGCCGGCGCCGAAGGCGGCGACCGCCATGAAGATCACCGTGTGGCCGTAGCCCCACGGGAAGCACTTCTGCGGGGCCCTGCGCAGCGCATCGCCCACGGGGATGGAGAAGTAGATCCACCAGATCGCCAGGTTGAGCACCATCGCGGCGCCTCCGAGGACGGCGACGTCGGCGTGCCAGCCCTGGGCCTTGACCAGGGCCTGCAGCGCGACGACGGTGCCGACCACGCCCTCGCCGAGGGTGATGATGGTGAGCAGCCCGTACCGCTCCGCGATGTGCTCGGGGTTCCACGGCGTGGGCTGCCTGCGCTCGGCGATCACCGGCCCTCCGAGCTCCACCAGGTAGAGCACCACCCCGAGGGCGACCAGCGCGCCGAGCGACATGGACACCTGAGAGGTGATGATCCATCCCACCTGGGCGAGCGCGATCGCGGCGATGTAGATCACCGCGGCGCGCCGGTACTTCGGGGAGGAGACCGCGACCCGGGTCCACTGGGCGAGCAGCGCGACGCGCATGATCACGTAGCCGAGCACGATCACCGAGTTGTCGGGGGCGTGGCCGTCCTTGAGCGAGGCGAAGAACGGCTCCACACCGAGGCCCATCACGCACACGCCGACCATCTGCAGCATGGTGACGATGCGGAACAGCCAGTCGTCGGTGTCGAAGGCCGACGCCATCCAGGTGAAGTTGATCCACGCCCAGATCGCGGCGAACGAGCAGAAGCCGAAGCCCACGAACGCCTGCACGTAGTGGGCCTCGGCCACGGCGTCGGCCAGCTGGACGCCCGCGATCGAGAACACCACCACGAAGGTGAGGTCGAAGAAGAGCTCCAGAGTGGTGGAGGTGCGGCCCTCCTCCTCCGGGTCCCGGCCGTTCATCCTGATGAGCCGGCGCTGCCGTCCGCTCAGTGCACTCCCCGACGCCACGTGGTGGCCCTCCTCCTGACGATCCGAACGCCGACCATCGTAGGACGGCCTACCGCGTCACCGCGTGGTGTAACCACCGTTGGCGAACAGCGTCTGCCCCGTGATCCACCGTCCCTCGGTGGCCAGGAAGTCGATGATCGGCGCGATGTCCTCGATTTTCGTGAGCCGGCCGCCCATGCCCTGCGACTTGTGGAACTCGACGCGCTCCGGCGTCTCCTGGCCGTAGAAGAACGGCGTGTCCATCGGGCCGGGGGCGATCGCGTTCACGGTGATCCCGCGGGCCGCGAACTCCTTGGCGGCGGCGCGGTCGAAGTGCTCGACCGGCGACTTACCGCCCGCGTAGGTGGAGTAGCCGTCGGTGAACGCGCCGAGCAGCGCGGTCACGATGGTGATCAGCGTGCCGTCGTCGTTCAGGGTCCGGCCCGCCTCCTTGATGAAGAAGTAGGCGGCCTTCGCGTTGATGCCCAGCATGGAGTCGTACTCCTCCTCGCTGGTCTCCAGGATCGGCTTGCGCAGCACCTTGCCCACGGTGTTCACGGCCACGTCGATGCCGCCGAACGCCTCCTCGGCCGTGTCGAACAGCTCGGTGACGGTGGCGGGCACGGTCAGATCGCCCTGGAACAGGACCGCCTTCGCGCCGGCGGCCTCGACCGCCGCCGCCGTCTCGCGCGCCTCCGCCTCGGACGACGGGCTGTTGTAGTGCACGGCCACGTTCGCGCCGAGGCCGGCGAGGTGCCGGCTCACCAGGCCGCCCAGGTTCTTGCCGCCACCGGCCACCACTGCGGACTTACCTGCGAGCTTCGTCATGCACATCTCCTCGTATCGGGGTTGGTCGGTTCCCAACGTAAGCAGCGGATAGTCAATCGACAATCGAAACATCTCGGACTATTCACAAGTAGTGCTTGTGCAATGATGGGCCGGTGACCACCCCCGACCTGCGCCGCCTGGAACAGTTCGTCGCCGCGATGGAAGAGCCCTCGCTGGCGGCGGCGGCCGCCCGGCTGCACCTGAGCCAGCAGGCGCTGTCCGCCGCGCTGCGCCAGCTCGAACGCGAGATCGGCACGCCGCTGTTCACCCGGTCCGGGCGCCGCCTCGCGCCCACCGCCGCGGCCCGGGCGCTGTACGACGGTGCGCCCGCCGTCCTGTCCGGTGCCCGGCTGCTCGCCGTGCGCGCCCGCGAAGCGGGTTCGCCGCGGCCGGAGCCGTTCGTGGTGGGCCGCAGCCCCGCGGTCACCGCGGACGAGGCGTACGAGTTGCTCGAGCCGCTCATCGAGCACGACGCCGCCGCCTCGATCACGGTGCGGGAGTTGTTCCCCGCGGCGATGGCGGACGAACTGTTGCAGGGCACCGTCGATCTGGTGCTGCGCCGCGGCGCTGCCCTGCCCGACCATCTGGCCGGCGCCACCCTCGCGTACCACCCGCTGCGGGTGGCGCTGCACCACGAGCACGAGCTGGCGGATCGCTCGTCGGTCGCGATGCCCGATCTCGCGGCCGTCCCGATCGTGGTCTGGGCCCCGCCGCACAGCTCGTTCTACACGGACTTCCTCGTAGCGCAGTGCCGCCGTGCGGGTTTCGAGCCCGAGCTGGTGGTGAACCGCGTGCAGGGGACGCCGCCGGCGACGGCGGTGCTCACCACGCCGCACGCGGCGGCGTTCGTGACCGGTCCCGCCGGCGACCGGTTCGGGGGCCGGGTGCGGGTACTCCCGCTCGCCGACGCCCCGCAGGTGCCGGTGCAGGCCCTGTGGCTCCCGCACACCACCGATCCGGTCCGCGCGCGACTACTGGCGGCCTATCCGCCGTCCTGAGCCGTGTCCCTCAGTTGATGACCCTCAAGACGATCACCTTCACGAAGTCGTCGTCGGCCGCATCCTCGCGCAGTCAGGCGGGCTTGCGTGCGGTCACGAACTGGCCCTGCCCGCTGACCGTCTGCTTGACGTCCACGAGGCCGTTGTCCCGGAGCCAGCCCGTGATCTCGTCCTTGCCGAACCAGCGGAAACCCGAGACCCGTTCGGCCGCGGACGATCCGAGGACCGAGGTGAGCGGGGTCTGCAGTGAGGTGAACAGCGCGACCCGGCCCCCGGGTGTGACCACGCGGCAGATCTCCCGGACCGCGAGCCGGGGCGCCGGGATCAGGTACAGCGCCGCGAGGCACACCACGGAGTCGAAAGTGCCGTCCGGGAAGGGCAATTCGCCCGCGCTGCCGCGCACGTAGGCCACCCGCTCGGCGGAGTTGTCGCGCACCGCGCGCTGCAGCATCGCGGCGGAGACGTCGAGGCCCACCGCGAGCCCGCCGGGACCGAGCCGCCGCGCGAGCGGCTTGGTGTACAGGCCGGGCCCGCACGCCACGTCGAGCAGCTTCTGATCGCCCCGGCCGGTGAGCTCCTCGAGCAGCACGTCCTGCCGGCTGAGCGTGCCGGTGCCGCCCAGGCTGAACAGGCGGGTGAACGCGGGACGCCAGGCCTTCTCGTACACCGCCGCGAGCGCGGGATTGTGCATCAGCGCGTTGCTCAGGCCGGTGGGCTTGGCGCCCTCGGGGGCGAGGACGTCGAGGTAGCCGTGGCTGCGGTCCGGCTCCCGGCCCAGCCGGGCAGGGTCGAGCAGTGCCTCCGCGGCGTCGAGCGCGCTGGTCATCCACTCACGCTAGCGTGCGGCGTCGAGCTCCGTCTCGATGTCGCGCTCGAGCAGGTACGCGCTGATCGCGGCGGCGGCGGTCGATCCCGCCCCGGCGGCGACGATGACCTGCACCATCGGGTTCACCACGTTGCCGGCGGCCCAGACGCCGGGCAGCGCGCCGCCCATCGGGTCGACGGGGACGAAGCCGTTTTCGCCGCGCTCGGCGCCCAGCTGCAGGAGCAGCTCGTCCTGCGGCACGAACCGCGGCGCCACGAACACCGCCTCCCGCTCGATCTCGGTGCCGTCGGCGAGCCGGACGGCGCGCAGCGCGTCACCGTCGACCACGAGGCCCGCGACGTCGCCGTCGACGATGCGGACCCCGCGCGCGGTGATCCGGCGGCGGTCGGCGTCGCCGAACTCCAGGCCGTTGGTGAAGAACACCATGTCGCGCGACCACTGCGGGATGAGCAGCGCCTGGTGCAGGGACACGGCTGCGTTCGCGCCGCCGATGACCGCCAGCGGCCGGTCGCGCACCTCGTAGCCGTGGCAGAACGGGCAGTGGATCGCGTCGCGGCCGAATCGCTCGGCGACGCCGGGGATCTCGGGCAGCACGTCGGTCAGGCCGGTGGCGATCAGCAGGGAGCGGGCGCGCAGCACCTCGCCGCCGGCGGTGACCTCGAGGAGCGCGCCGTCGCGGCGCACGTCCGTCGCGGCGCCGGCGAGGACCCGCACCCCGTAGGCCTGCGCCTCGCGGCGTCCGATGGCGAGCAGCTCGGCGGGGCCCAGCCCGTCGTGGCCGAGGTAGCCGTGCATGTGCTCGGCCGGGGCGTTGCGGGGCGCGCCCGCGTCGACGACGGTGACCGCCCGTCGCGCCCGGCCGAGGACCTGCGCGGCGGTGAGGCCGGCGGCCCCGCCGCCGATGATGACGGTGTCCAGGATCTGCGTCTCGTTCATGGATCCACCGTGCGCCACAGACGGCTGAACCGGCAAGTTTCCTTGCCGGTTCAGCAAACGTCGCGGCCGGAGCCTACTTCGCGGGGTACTCGTAGATCCCGCGGCCGGACTTCTTGCCGACGTAGCCGGCCTCCACGAGGCGCAGCAGCAGCGGCGGAGCGGCGTATGTGGGCTCCTTGTACTCGGCGTACATCGCGTCGGCGATGAACTTCACCGTGTCGAGGCCCACGAGGTCGGCCAGCTTGAGCGGGCCCATCGGGTGCGCGCACCCGAGCACCATGCCCTTGTCGATGTCCTCGGCGGTCGCGAAGCCCGACTCGTACATGCGGATCGCCGAGAGCAGGTACGGCACGAGCAGCGCGTTGACGATGAACCCGGACCGGTCCGTGGCGCGCACGACCTGCTTGCCCAGCACCTCGGAGGCGAACTGCTCGGCGCGGGCGACGGCACTGCTCGATGTGGAGAGGGAGGAGATGACCTCCACCAGGGGCAGCACCGGCACCGGGTTGAAGAAGTGCAGGCCGAGCACGCGGCCCGGGTTCTTCGTGGCGCCCGCGATGCGCTGGATCGGCAGCGACGAGGTGTTGGAGGCGAGCACGGCGTCGAGGTCGGTGACCACCTCGTCGAGCTTGCCGAAGACCTCGGCCTTGACCGCCTCGTTCTCCACGATCGCCTCGACCACCAGCTGGCGGTCGGCGAAGTCGGCGAGATCGGTGGTGAACGTCAGGCGCTCGGCGGCCTGATCGCGCTCCCGTTCGGTGATCTTGCCGCTGGAGACGGCGCGGTCCAGCGACTTGAGGATGCGGGCGCGGCCGGCGGCCGCGAGCTCCTCGGTGGCCTCCCAGACCAGAACGTCGGCACCCGCACGCGCGGAGACCTCGGCGATGCCGCCGCCCATCTGGCCCGCGCCGACGACGCCGACCCGCGAAACATCTTGACTCATATGACTTTCCTAACGTGACAACCGCTCGAGGCGAGGTGAGGGTAACTCTGCAGGGGTACGCCCAGAACGTACCCACCTACGCCGCAGGCGGCCCGCGACGAAAGTCACGGACCGCCTGCGATCGGCTAGATACCCGGGGAGGCGGGCCTGCCAGTTCCTAGTGGAACTGGCCCTCTTCGGTCGAGCCCTTGAGCGCGGTGGTCGAGCTCTCCGGGTCGACGGTGGTGGCGATGCGGTCGAAGTAGCCGGCGCCGACCTCGCGCTGGTGCTTGGTGGCGGTGTAGCCACGGGCCTCCGACGCGAACTCGCGCTCCTGCAGCTCGACGTAGGCCGACATCTGGTTGCGGGCGTAGCCGTAGGCCAGGTCGAACATCGAGTAGTTGAGGGCGTGGAAGCCGGCGAGGGTGATGAACTGGAACTTGAAGCCCATGGCGCCCAGCTCGTTCTGGAACTTCGCGATGGTCGCGTCGTCCAGGTGCTGCTTCCAGTTGAAGGACGGCGAGCAGTTGTAGGCCAGCAGCTGGTCCGGGAACTCGGCCTTGACCGACTCGGCGAACTTCTTGGCGAGCTCGAGATCGGGGGTGCCGGTCTCCATCCAGATCAGGTCCGCGTACGGGGCGTAGGCCTTGGCGCGGGCGATGCAGGGCTCGATGCCGTTCTTGACGTTGTAGAAGCCCTCGGCGGTGCGCTCACCGGTGACGAACGGCTTGTCGCGGTCGTCCACGTCGGAGGTGATCAGGGTGGCGGCCTCGGCGTCGGTGCGCGCGATGACCACGGTGGGGGTGTTCGCGACGTCCGCGGCCAGGCGGGCCGAGGTCAGCGTGCGGATGTGCTGCTGGGTGGGGATGAGCACCTTGCCGCCGAGGTGGCCGCACTTCTTCTCCGAGGCGAGCTGATCCTCCCAGTGGGTACCGGCGGCACCCGCGGCGATCATGGCCTTCTGCAGCTCGTACACGTTGAGCGCGCCGCCGAAGCCGGCCTCGCCGTCCGCGACGATCGGGACGAGCCAGTTGTCGATCGAGGTGTCGCCCTCGACGCGGGAGATCTCGTCGGCGCGCAGCAGCGCGTTGTTGATGCGACGCACGACGGCCGGCACCGAGTTGGCCGGGTACAGCGACTGGTCGGGGTAGGTGTGGCCCGAGAGGTTCGCGTCACCGGCGACCTGCCAGCCGGAGAGGTAGATGGCCTTCAGGCCGGCGCGCACCTGCTGCACGGCCATGTTGCCGGTGAGGGCGCCGAGGGCGTTGATGTAGCTGTCATCGCCCTTGGTCACGCCCTCCCACAGGATCTCGGCACCGCGGCGCGCGAGGGTGTGGTCCTCGACGACGGTGCCCTGGAGCTCCTCCACCTGGGCGGCGGTGTACTCACGCTTGATGCCCTTCCAGCGCGGGTTGGTGTCCCAATCCTGCTGGATCTCGGCGGCGGTCCTCGGCTGTCCGACGGTGCTCAATTGGCTCCCCGTTCTTCGTTTGCGTCGATAGTGGATCTGATCGGCCACCGGGCGGCTGAGCGGTGGGTCATCGCTAACCCGATTCGCAGTCCCGGCGTTGCGCCTTCACCCACTGTGCCACACCTAAAGTCCCAGGCCAAGACGGTCGGCGATGCCAAAGCAAGCCATGAATTCACCGAGATCCTGCTAAGCCTGCGAAGGTTCGCATCCGCGCCTCGAAGAAAAAGTACGCCCGTACTGCGAGTTTGCGGGTCGGGTCCGCGGGCCCGTCCCGCCCCCATGCTCGACGGTCCGCCGTCCCCGACCGCGCACCGTCTCCGAACGGTTGTGACGCACCTCACTGCGAAGGCGGCCCCGAACCGCCCGAACCCGACGGTAGCTGCGCCTCCGCGACTAATATTCGCTGCATGTCCAAGACGTTCGTCGGTGCGCGGCTGCGCGGTCTGCGCAAGGAGCGCGGGCTGTCGCAGGCGTCGCTCGCGGAGGCCTTGGAGATCTCGCCGTCGTACCTGAATCAGATCGAGCACGACGTGCGGCCGCTGAGCGTGCCGGTGCTGCTGAAGATCACGGACGTCTTCGGCGTGGACACCTCCTTCTTCAACTCCCAGGACCAGACGCGGCTGATCGCGGAGCTGCGCGAGGTCACCATGGACGTCGACGCGCCCACCAGCACCGACGAGCTCTCCGAGCTGGCCCGCGATCATCCCGGCTTCGCCCGCGCGATGGTGGCGCTGCACCGCCGCTACCTCGGCGCCGCCGATCAGCTGGCGCAGGTGACCGACGGCCGCAACGACCCCGGCTCCCGCGGCGCGATCCCCAATCCGCACGAGGAGGTGCGGGACTTCTTCTACCAGCGGCAGAACTACTTCCACGAGCTCGACACCGCCGCGGAGGAGCTCACCGCCCGCATGCGCATGCACAACGCCGAGGTGCGGGCGGAGATCGTCACCCGGCTCGAGGCCGTGCACAACGTGTCCATCCGCATGCGCGTCGACCTCGGGGAGACGGTGCTGCACCGCTACGACCCGCGCACCCGGGTGCTGGAGATCAACCGCCACCTCTCGGCCGGGCAGCAGGTGTTCAAGATGGCCGCCGAGCTGGCCTACCTCGAGTGCGGCCGGGAGATCGACGCGCTGATCGACGGCGGCGTCTTCGGCTCGGACGAGGCCCGGTCGCTCGCGCGCCTCGGCCTGGCCAACTACTACGCGGCGGCCGTCGTGCTGCCGTACACGCAGTTCCACGGCGCCGCCGAGGAGTTCGAGTACGACATCGAGCGGCTCTCGGCGTTCTTCTCGGTGAGCTACGAAACGATCGCGCACCGCCTCTCCACGCTGCAGCGCCCCAACCTGCGCGGCGTGCCGCTCTCGTTCGTCCGGGTCGACCGCGCGGGGAACATGAGCAAGCGGCAGAGCTCCACCGGCTTCCACTTCTCGGCGTCCGGCGGCACCTGCCCGCTGTGGAACGTGTACGAGACGTTCGCGTGGCCGGGCAAGATCATCACGCAGATCGTGGAGATGCCGGACGGCAGGAACTACCTGTGGGTGGCGCGCACCGTCGAGCGCCGGGCGGCGCGGTACGGCCAGCCCGGCAAGACCTTCGCCATCGGCATCGGCTGCGAGCTGCGGCACGCGCACCGCCTCGTCTACGCCCGCGGGCTGGACCTCACGGACGCCAACGCCACCCCCATCGGCGCCGGCTGCCGGGTGTGCGAGCGCGCCGGCTGCCCGCAACGCGCCTTCCCCGCCATCGGCAAGAGCCTCGACATCGACGAGCACCGTTCGACGGTGTCGCCCTACCTGGTCCGGTAGGCCGCCGGCGCCCACTCCTGCGACGGTGCCCCGCCTCCCGCGGGTGGGAGTAGCCTCGGCGGGCGTGGAGATCGAGACGCCGTCGGGGATCGCCGACGCCTACTTCGCCCGTCCGGACGGACCCGACCGCGTTCCCGGGGTCCTGCTGTTCATCGACGCGATCGGGCTGCGCCCGCAGATCGAGACGATGGCGGACCGGATCGCCTCCTGGGGGTACGCCGTCCTCGCGCCCAACGTGTTCTACCGCGACGGCGATGCCGCGGCCACGTCGCCGGACGGGCCGCTGGACACGCCCGAGGCTCGGGAGCGGTTCATGGGCGCCGCCATGGGGCGCGTCGGGCGGCTGACGCCGGAGCTGTCCGGCCCGGACACCGGCGCGTACATCGAGGCACTGCTCGCGCAGCCGGGCGTGCACGGGCCGATCGGCGTCACCGGCTACTGCATGGGCGCTCGCCTCGCGACCCGCGCCGCGATCGACCACCCGGAGACGGTCGCCGCGTGCGGCGGCTTCCACGGCGGGCGGCTCGCGACCGACGAGCCCGACAGCATCCATCTCGGACTCCCCTCGGCGCGGGCCGAATTCGTCTACGGCCACGCCGATCACGACCGATCCATGCCGCCGGAGGCGGTGCAGCGTCTCGGCGACGCGCTCGCCGCCGCCGGCCTGAGACACACCAACACGATCTATCCCGGCGCGCCGCACGGCTATACGATGGCCGACACCTCGTCGTACCAGGAGGCCGGTGCCGAGCGGCACTACGCCGAACTCGAAGCACTCCTCGCCCGCACGATCGGAGATCACCGCCATGACTGACAACCCCCGTGTGAGCCCCGGCGACCTGCGCCGGCTCGGACCGATCAACTTCGCCATCGCCCGGATCGGCGCGAAGGCCATCCGCGCCGACGACATGCACCTGTTCTCCACACTGGGGCGCAGCAAGCGCCTGTTCCTCGGATGGCTCGGCTACTCCAGCATGCTGATGCCGTTCGGCGCGCTGAAGCGATCGGAGTCGGAGACCGTGATCGTGCGCGTCGCCCACCTGCGGGAGAACGCGTACGAGCTCGGCCACCACCGCCGGATCGGCGCGCAGGCGGGGCTCACGGACACGCAGTTCGAGCGGATCTTCGACGGGAGCGGCTGGGACGAGCGCAGCGCCGCCCTGCTGGACGTGGTCACCGAGCTGGTGGAGGACAAGTCCGTCTCGGACGAGGCGTGGAACCGGCTCGCCGCGTTCTACGACGAACGCAAGCTGGTCGAGATCGTGCTGCTGGCAACCAATTACGACGGCCTGGCCACCACCATCGACGTGCTGGGAATCCAGCCGGAACGGCGCTGATCATGCGGGTGCACAAGGTGATCCCGAACATCGCGGTGGACGACATCGCCTCCGCCCGCGGGTTCTACGCCGATTTCCTCGGGCTCTCGGACGAGGAGTTCAACCTCGGCTGGGTGGCGCGGTTCTCCTCGCCCGACCACGGCGCCGCGGTGCAGCTCGTGACCGGCGACCGGACGGCCCCGGTCGATTCGGACCTGTCGGTGATGACCGAGGACGTCGAGGCTGCGTACGCGGAGGCGCAGCGCGCCGGTTACGAGATCGTGCACCCGCTCACGAGCGAGGAGTGGGGGCCGCGCCGGTTCTTCGTCCGCGCCCCGGACGGCACGGTGGTCAACGTGGTGGGCCACCCGCACTGACCGCTCACGATGTCGGGTTCTGCGGGTTCGCGCGTGCACCGGGCACGTGTGACACCGCGGAACCCGACATCCTGAGCTACCGGGCCGCGAGGTACTCCGGCCGGTGCTCCGGCGCGCCGAACGGCTCCTCCAGGCCGTTGGACACCGCGTTGAACACCACGAACAGGTTGGACCGCGGGTACGGCGAGATGTTGCCCGCCGACGCGTGCAGGCAGTTGCAGTCGAAGTAGAGGGCACTGCCCGCATCGCCCGTGACCTGCTCGATCCCGAACCGGTCGGCCATCGTCGCGATGTCGCGCTCCTCGGGCGTGCCGAACGGCGGCCGGTAGGACTTGAGCGACTGACGGTGGTAGTCGCCCGGGGTGCTGCCCACGCAGGAGACGAACGTGCGGTGCGATCCCGGCATGATCATCAGCGAACCGTTGAACGGCGTGTTCGGGGTGAGGGCGAGGGAGACGCTCACCGCGCGCGGCGTGGGCATGCCGTCCTCGGCGTGCCAGGTCTCGAAGTCGCTGTGCCAGTAGAAGGGGCCGCCCGCGAAGCCGGGCTTGAGGTTCACCCTGCTCTGGTGCACGTACACGTCGTCGCCGAGGAGTTGCCGCGCCACGCCCGCGATCTCCTCGCGGGCGATGATCGCGGCGATGCGGTCGCTGAGCTCGTGCACGGCGAAGACGGAGCGGACGCTGCCGTCCGAGGTTTCGCGGATCACCCGCTCATCGTCGCCGAGCAGCGTTGTCACGGAATCTATCTCGTCGCGGACCCGCTGGATGTCCTCCGCCGGGAGTACGCCCTCGACGCTCCGGAAGCCGCGGGCGGCGAACTCGTCGACCTCCGCCCCCGCCCACGGTCCGGACCTACCGGGCCAGACGACGGGGTCGGGCCGGTCGTGGATCTCGCTGTGCTCGACGCGCGTCGGGTAGTGGTCGGTGAGAGTCGCTGCGTGGTTCATCGATTCCTTCCGTCCGGGCAGTGTGCGTGCACTGCGTGCCTCGCGGCGCGGACGGGAAGACGGTGACCGATGCCCCTTTCTCGACCCGGCGCCGTGACATCGCCACGCCGCGTCCCCGACCATGCCAGGGTCGGGCACGACTGTCCAATTCGCATCGGAACGCACAGCGGCCCGACACCGTCGCACCGGTGCCGGGCCGCTGAGAGAGCGCTGGTTATAGGTTGATCATGTGGCCGGCGAGGCCGTGGATCGACTCCTGCAGCGCCTCGGACAGCGTGGGGTGCGTGTGCACGTTGCGGGCCAGCTCGTTCACGGTGAGGTCCCACTTCTGCGCCAGCGTCAGCTCGGGCAGCAGCTCGGAGACGTCGGGGCCGATGAGGTGGCCGCCGAGCAGTTCGCCGTACTTCGTGTCTGAGACCAGCTTGACGAACCCGACGGCGTCGCCGAGGCCCTGCGCCTTGCCGTTCGCGGAGAACGGGAAGGTCGCGGTCTTGACGTCGTAGCCCTCGTCGCGCGCCTGCTGTTCGGTGAGGCCGAACGAGGCGACCTGCGGCTGGCAGAAGGTGGCCCGCGGCATCATGCGGTAGTCGCCCAGCGTCTGGGTCTCGGCGCCGGCGATGGTCTCGGCGGCGACCACGCCCTGCGCCTCCGCGACGTGGGCGAGCTGCAGCTTGGCGGTCACGTCGCCGATCGCGTACACGCCGGGGACGTTGGTGCGCATGTGGTCGTCGATGGCGATGGCGCCGCGCTCGGTGAGCTCCACGCCCGTCTTCTCCAGGCCGAAGCCCTCGACGCGCGGCGCGAAGCCGATCGACATGAGCACCTTGGAGACGGTGATCTCGCCCGGGCCCTTGGGACCGGTGTACTTCACGACGACCTGCGAACCCTGATCGTCGACCGACTCGACCTTGGTGGAGGTCAGGATGTTCACGCCCAGCTTCTTGTACTGCTTGGCGATCTCCTTGGAGACGTCGGCGTCCTCGTTGGGCAGCGCGCGGTCCAGGAACTCGATGATGGTGACGTCCACGCCGTAGTTCTTGAGGACGTACGCGAACTCCATGCCGATGGCGCCGGCGCCGACGATGGCGATCGACTCGGGCAGCTCGCGGGTGAGGATCTGCTCCTCGTAGGTGACCACGTTGTCCGACAGCGTGACGCCGGGGAGCAGGCGCACCGTCGAACCCGTGTCGATGATGATGTTGTCGCCCGTCACCGTCTGATCGCCCACCTGGATCGTGTGCGCGTCGACGAAGGTGCCATAGCCGTTGATCTCGGTGATCTTGTTCTTCTTCATCAGGAAGTGAACGCCCTTGACGATCCCCTCGCTGACCTTGCGGCTGCGGTCGAACGCCGCCCCGAAGTCGAACGAGACGTCGCCGGAGATGCCGAACAGCTGCGCCTTGTGCGTGAACGTGTGCGCCAGCTCGGCGTTCTTCAGGAGCGCCTTCGAGGGGATGCAGCCCACGTTCAGGCACACACCGCCCCAGTACTTCTCCTCGATGACCGCGACCTTCTGCCCGAGTTGGGCGGCGCGAATTGCGGCGACGTAGCCTCCTGGGCCGGCGCCGAGAACAACAGTGTCAAAGTGATCAGCCACGGCATTCAGCGTAGCCCTAGTGTGGAGTCCATGGACCGGTACGCATGGCTCGAAGACGTGGAATCCGCCACTGCCCTGGATTGGGCGCGGGAACGGAACGCGGCCTCCACCGCCCGGCTGGCGGGGCCGAGGTTCTCCGAACTCGAATCGGGTGTCCTCGCCATCCTCGACACCGATCAGCGCATCCCCTACCCGGTGCGCCGCGGCGAGTACCTGTGGAACTTCTGGCGCGACGCCGAGCACCCGTACGGCCTGTGGCGCCGCACCACGCTCGACTCGTTCCGCACCGAGAGCCCGGAGTGGGACGTCGTGATCGACGTCGACGCCCTCCGCGAGGCCGAGGGTGAGAACTGGGTGTGGGGCGGGGCCGCCGTGCTGCGGGGGCCCTCGCCCGACGGTGCGCGGTACGACCGCGCGCTCGTCTCCCTCTCGCGCGGCGGCGCCGACGCGACGGTGGTGCGGGAGTTCTCGATCTCGCGCCGCGCGTGGGTCGACGGTGCGGGCGGCGGCTTCTCCCTGCCGGAGGCCAAGAGCCGGATCTCCTGGATCGACGCCGACACCGTGTACGTGGCCACCGATTTCGGGCCGGGCTCGCTCACCGATTCCGGGTATCCGCGGGTGGTGAAGCGGTGGCGGCGCGGCACGCCGCTGGGGCATGCGGACCTGGTCTACGAGGGGCATCATTCGGACGTGTCGATCGGCGCGGGCTACGACGACACCCCGGGCTACGAGCGGCACTTCGTCACCCGCGCGATCGACTTCTACAACAGCGAGATCTACCTGCTCGACCCGGAGACGCTGGCGCTGGAGCGGATCGATGTGCCGACGGACGCGGATGCGGACGTCCACGAGTCCCGCCTGCTGGTGCGGCCGAAGTCGGCGTGGGAGCTACCTACCGGCACCGTCCCGCCGGGTGGTTTGGTGGCCTTCGACTTCGACGCGTACCGGGCGGGATCGCGCGAGTACAGCACCGTCTTCACCCCGGACGCGCACACCGCCCTGGCCGGGTACGCGTGGACCAGGTCGTACCTGATGCTCTCGACGATGCGGGACGTGCGCTCGGAGCTGCACACCCTGGAGCCGGGCACGTGGGAGCGGCGGGAGACGCGCGGGTTCCCGGAGCTGGCGGAGATCGGCGTGTACTACACCGATCCGCGGGAGGGCGACGAGATCTTCGCCACGGCCAGCGGTTTCACGCTGCCGCCCACGCTGCTGCACGGCACGGCCGGGGAGTCGGTGGAGCCGCTGAAGTCCGCCCCCGCGTTCTACGACGCCGAGGGCGTGACCGCCGAACAGTTCTTCGCGACCAGCGACGACGGCACGCAGGTGCCCTACTTCGTGGTGGGCAAACGAGGCCCGACGGGCCCTGTCGCTCCGAAGCCGACACTGCTCTACGGCTACGGCGGTTTCGAGGTCTCCCTCACGCCGGATTACACCGCGGTGTCCGGGACGTCGTGGATCGAGCGCGGCGGCGTGTACGTGCTGGCGAACATCCGCGGCGGCGGCGAGTACGGCCCCGACTGGCACACAGCCGCGTTGAAGGAGAACCGGCTGCGCGCGTACGAGGACTTCGCCGCGGTGGCGAGGGATCTCGTGGCCCGCGGCATCACCACGCGCGAGCAGCTGGGCGCCCAGGGCGGCTCGAACGGCGGACTGCTCATGGGCGTGATGTACACGCGGTACCCGGAGCTGTTCGGCGCCATCGTGTGCCAGGTTCCGCTGCTGGACATGCGGCGCTACCACCTGCTGCTGGCCGGGGCGTCGTGGATGGCGGAGTACGGCGACCCGGACGATCCGGCGCAGTGGAGCTACATCGGCGAGTACTCGCCGTACCAGAACCTGCCGGACCCGGACGCGGACCTGCCCGCGCTCCTGGTGACCACGTCGACCCGGGACGACCGGGTGCATCCGGGCCACGCCCGCAAGTTCGTCGCCGCGCTGCGCGACCGCGGTATCGAGGTGGACTACTACGAGAACATCGAGGGCGGCCACGGCGGCGCGGCGGACAACAAGCAGGCGGCCTTCAAGTCGGCCCTCGCGTACGAGTTCCTGTGGCGCGAGCTGGGATCCGCGGAGTCCTGATGCCGGTCCGCACCGCTCGGTCACTCGCGGTCTTCATGGGCCTGATGACGGTGCTCTGGTCCGCGATGGGCCTTCGCCCGTATCCGGTGGCCGGGCTGATCGGCGCGGCGCTGGGTGCGGCGATCGTCGCCGGTGCGCTCCTGACCGTTCGACGGGGATCCCGGCCGCCGTCGGGGCCCGTGCCCGTGGAGCGCGAACGCAGGGCCCGCACCGTGTTCCGGGTCGCGGTCGCGCTGGAGGTCGCCGGCGCTCTGGTGGCGATCGTCGCGCTCAATCGAGCCGCGCATCCGGAGTACATCATGCCCGTGATCGCGCTGGTCGTGGCGCTGCACTTCTTCGTCTTCCTGGTCGATCAGCCGGGTTCCGCCCTGCACATCGCCACCGGCACCGTCGGCACCGCGGGCGCTGCCGCGGCGATCGCACTGACGGCGGCCGGCGTGGTCGGGCGGGACTGCGGGCACGCCATCGCCGCGGCCGCACTCGCGGTCTGCACACTCACCTACGGCGCGGTCTTCCTCCGCATCGCCGCATCCATCACCACCGGTCCGGGCAGGGCCTGAAAGGAGCATCGTGCTCGCTGCATTCTCGATCAGCCCCATGGGCGGGGACCAGAGCGCCGACGGGGGCGTCGCCGATGCGGTGGCGGAGGCCGTCGCGATCGTCCGCGCCTCCGGCCTGCCGAACGAGACGACGTCGATGTTCACCACCCTCGAGGGCGAGTGGGACGAGGTGATGGGCGTGATCAAGGCGTGCGTCGACCGCCTCGCCGAGACCGCGCCCCGCGTCTCCCTCGTGGTGAAGTGCGACATCCGCCCCGGCCGCACCGGCGAGCTCGCCGCGAAGGTCGACCGCGTGGAGCAGCGCCTGCGCGAGTGAGGCGACGGCAGCACCCCCGCCCGCCGGCCCGCGCGGCGCGGATCATGGCCGACGCCGGGCTGCGGCGGCGACGACGAGGAGACCCGCCAGAGCGGCCACTGCCGCCGCGCACAACGCCGCCGCCGCCAGGCCGCCCGTTGCGAAGTAGACGGACCCGATCGATGCCACTCCGATCGCACTGCCCACTTGAAACATCGTCGTGACCACACCACTCGCTTCGGGGACGTGAGGCGGTGGCACGGAGCGCAATGCCAGGGTCAGTATCGGTCCGAACATCGCTCCGGTGCCTGTCCCGAGCACGAGGAGGGCGAGAGCGAATCCGATCCCGACGGCGGGTGGCTGCGCGGCGCGCCAGAGCAGCAGGTCGCCGCCGACGATCGCGACAGCGCCGGCTGCGACGAGCGGCCCGAGCAGCCTCGGCGGCAGCCGCTTCCACCCGACCGTGACGCCGAGGAAGCCCGGGGTGAATATCAGGAACCACAGTCCGGACTGGAGCGGACTGAAGTGATGTTCCTCCTGCAGGAACAGCGTTGTCGCGAACAGGAATCCCGCGTAGTTCGCGAACACCAGCAGCACAACAGCGATGGCCCCGGAGAAGCCGGGGGACCGGATGAGTCCGGCGGAGATCAGGGGCCGTCCGCTGCCGCCGCTCCGTCCGACCGCGCGTTCCACCCTCGCGAACGCGACGAACGCCGGCGCCGCGAGGAGAAGAAGCACGACGACCCACGGCGCCCATCCATAGCTGCGGCCGATGGTGAGCGGCGCGATGAGCAGTGCCAGCGCCGTCGCACCCGTCGCTACGCCGGCGGTGTCCATCCGGATGGAGGGATCTCCTGCGTCCACGGCGAAGAACCTGCGCAGCGCTATCAGGAGGAGGAACCCGACGGGGAGGTTCACCAGGAACACGAGTCTCCATCCGAGGTGGGCGAGGTCCAGCGCGATGAGTACACCACCTCCGACCTGGCCGAGGATGAATCCGCCCGCGGTCGTGAGGCTGAACATCGATAGGGCGCGGGCCAGGGCCGGGCCGGCGTAGGTGCGCTGGATGACGCTCATCACCTGCGGCATGACCGCGGCCGCAGTGGCACCCTGGACCACACGCGCCGCGATGAGAACCGCCGCATTCGGCGCGAAGCCGCAGGCAAGGGAAGCGACGACGAAGCCCAGCGCCGCCGCACGCAGGGTGCGGACGGGGCCGTACCGCGCACCGCACCGGGCGCCGGTGATGAGGAGAGATCCGTAGGCGAGCAGGTAGCCGCTCACCACGAACTGTAGTTGCGTCGGCGTCGCGGGCAGGCCCCGTGCGATCGAAGGCGCCGCGACATTGACGATAGTCGCGTCGATCATCGGCATCGTGGAGAAGCCCAGGAGCGCGAGCAGTTTCGCCGTGCCTCCCGACGAGGACGGGGCGGTATCCGATTCCTGTGTGGCAGTGCGGTTCACACCGACCACTCTCCGTAGTGCGGCCATGCGGCACCAGGAGGCTGGTCATACTGGTACCGCCAGTACCACCCACGCACCGCCCGGTGCCATGACATTCGTGCCGATCCGGTGAATGCTGTTCGAGTGAGTGGCGTACGGAGTGGCGAGCTCGGCGCCTTCCTGCGCGCTCGGCGCGACGCGCTTACCCCCGAGGATGTCGGACTCCCCCGCAGCGGCCCTCGCCGAGTCCCCGGCCTTCGCCGAGAGGAGGTCGCGGCGTTGGCCGGCGTTGGCCTCACCTGGTACACGTGGCTCGAACAGGGCCGGAGGATCTCGGTTTCGACGCAGGTCCTCGACGCACTCGCGCGCCTGTTCCGGCTCAGCAACGAGGAGCACGACTACCTTTACCGCGTCGCCGGTGTCCCCGCTGCCCGGAGTGCGCGGAGCTCGCCCGCTCCTGCAGAGCTCGACGCCGTCACCCGCAGGCTGCTCGACGGGTTCGGCACGACCCCCGCCGCGGTCTTCAGCGAGCGGTACGACCTGATCGCGGCGAGCGCGGGGTTCCACCTGCTGTTCCGCGGCATCGACGGCAACACCGGGCTGGGCCGGAACGCGCTCTACAAGATGGGCCGCGCCACCGACACGCGGCACCCCGTAACCGATCCCGACTATCTCGCCGCGATGGTCACCCAGGTCCGCCATGCGTACGGCAGGCACGTCGGCGATCCCGACTGGGAGCGGTTCATCGCCGAGATCACGGGTAGCAGCCCCGTCATCGCAGCGGCGTGGAAGTCGCAGGAGGTCGGCCATGCCCCCGGCGAGCATCGCTTCCACTGCCCGCCTGTCGGGTGGATCCGGTTCGGCAGCGCACGCTACCTCCTCGACCGGTTCGACGGCGCCTTCCTCACCGTCTACCTTCCCCTCGACGACGAGGCGCAGCGGCAGTTCGACGAGGTCGTCCACCGCGGCGGCGTCAGCTTCACGTGAAACCCCAGATCGTGCCATACTGTGACGCATGTTGCTCAAGAGACGCCAGGTGCTGGTGGGGTTGGCTGCGCTCCCGGCCGCGGCCATCGCCTCGTCGCTGGCGGTCCCGCACGCCGCCGCGGCGGACGCGGATAAGGCGCTGCTCGACGCCGCAGTGGCCGCGGCACCGACGGCGAAGGAGATCATCACGGTGGCGGCACCGTCGTTCTCCTCGACCGACGTGCAGGTCTCGGCGTGGGCACAGCTCGAACAGGGCTGGACCAAGGTCTACGGGCCGGTCCCGGGCAAGGTCGGGCAGCAGGGCATCGGCGAGGGGAAGGACGGGGTGCCCCGCACGCCGTTCGGCGTCTTCCGCCTCGATCAGGCATTCGGCCGTCAGGACAATCCCGGCACCGCCCTGCCGTACACGAAGGTGACGAATCAGCACTGGTGGGACGGGAACGTCAACTCCCCCACCTACGACCGGATGGTCGTCCAGGCCGCCAGCCCCGGCCCCGAGAGCGAGAACCTCTACGACTCCGGCCCCGTCTACGACTACGCCGTGCACTTCGACAACAACCCGAGCCACACGCCGGGCAAGGGCGGAGCCATGTTCCTGCACGTGACCGACGGCAACCCGACGCTCGGGTGCGTGGCGATCAGCCGCGACGGCATGATCACGCTGCTGAAATGGCTGGCGCCCGCCCACAACCCGGTTCTGGTCACCGGCCTCGCGGGCTAGCGCATCTTTCCAAGCGTTCTGCGACGAGAATCGCCACAGCGATCGCAGAACGCTTCGAAAGATGTTCTCGCCGAGGGGATCCACCCGGAGCGGCTACACGCGCTGCGTGATCCATCCCGACAGCGCCGGCACAACCGCATCCGGCGAGAGGATCCACTGGTTGTGCCCCAACGGTTCCGGGATCCGCAGGTGCTCGGACTCCGGGAACTTCTCGCCCACGAACCGGGACTGCTTCTCGCTCACCATCTCGTCTCCCGCGATCGCCACCGTCAGCACCGGCGTCCGGGTTCCGGCGATCCGCGCCTCGTAGTCGATGTCCGCGCCGTCGACGTTGAAGTCGCCCGTCTGCACCAGGTGGTCGAAGTCGCGGACGATGCCCTTCGGCACCTCGCCGAGACCGTCCGGCCCGGACCAGTGACCCCGCCGGGCAGCGGCGCGGGCGGCCACCGAGGTGCCGATCCGGCGAGCCGTGCCCGAGAGCCCGTCCAGCTTGTAATAGCCCGTGCCGCACGCGATCAGGATCACGCCTGCGAGGTTGCGGCGGGCCCGCGCGGCGTACATGGCCCCCATCAACCCACCCAGGCTGTGTCCCAGCAGGATCCGCGGCGCGCCGGGGAACTTCTGCCGCGCCAGCGCGGACACGGCCGGGTAGTCCTCCACCACGACGTCCTGGAAGCCGTGCCCGCCCACGGCGCCACGCGGACGGGAGTCACCCTGCCCCCGCAGCTCCGAGACCACCGCGTTGAAACCCGCGTCGATCAGCGCGCGCCCGAAGTCGTCGAAATAGCCGGCGGGCACGTTCACCCCGGGCCAGATCATCAGCACGGGCGCGGCGGGGTCCGGGCCGCGGAAGATCCGCACCGGATTCGTGGTCCCGTCCTTGTAGGTCAATGTCGCGACCGTCGGCCGGGCGGTCGATCTCACGGCGTGCCGAGCAGGTCGCGAATCGATGTCATTCATCAAGCCTAGCGTCCGGGTACGGTTCGACCATGGCCACGGCGTCCGCGAACGATCCGAGTGTTCCGTCTCCGACAGCTGCCGACTTCGCGTGGTGGCGGGAAGCGTTCCCGGACTGGTCGATGACCGGAGCCACGTTCACGATGGTGAGCGACATCTCTGCGGACGACCTACTCGCCTCCGTCGCGACGGTTCCTCTCGATTCCGTTTCTCGCGGCATGAATGAACTCGCCGACAGGACGCTCGAACTGACCGACACCACTACCGTCGACTGGCCTTGGCTGATCGGAGTCGCTCCCGCCGGCGACGGCTGGTCCCTCATCGCCGAGGTCGGCGGTGCGGTTGGCGACACCTGGGAGGTCCTGGGTCCACTCTCGGAGGGGAGGACCGTTACCGCGTGCTGGAACATGCCCGTTCTCGGCATCTACCGATTCCAGTGGTGGCACGACGGAACCCTCCGCACAGCCTTCGAGTATCCGGTCGAACCCGATGGCCTCACTCCGCACGACCTGGATCAGATCCTCCACGACATCGGCTATCCCGCCGGTCCGGACGACTACGACTTCGACTCCATCGTCTGCTCGCTCGCGCTTCTCGGACGCTTGACAGGCGTCAACCTCACGCCGGAGTTCCTTCGAACGACCGATTTCCACCTCGGTCAGGTGCAGCTCAGGGCCGTCGCCTCGCCCAGCACCTATGCCGCCGATCTGAAGGCGAACGGGTGGAAAGACCCCGGTCTCAGCGCCGGCGCACCGCGAGTGCCCGCTCGACCGCGGCACGCGCCTCAGGAGTAGGCCGCCCCTGCAGTTTGGTCAGCTCCTCCACCTGGCCTCGCCGCACCACGACGACATGATCGGCCGTGTCGGCCTCTGCTTCCACTGCTGCCATCGATATCACCTCCGTGCGCCGGCGCGGCTCGCTACCCGAAAACACTCGTCTCGAGCATAGCGCCTGCAGAAGTAGGCCGATAGGCGCTCTGCACTCGCTACTCCTTCAGGAACTGCAGCAGACCGAAGTACAACCTGTCGCTGCCGTCCAAGCCCGCGAAGCCGAACCGCTCGTACAACGACCGTGCCTCGGTCCTCGCATCCGTCGCCAGCACCACTCCACCCAGGAGTTGCGCGGCTTCGACCGCCGACGCAACCGCATCCGCGAGGAGCTCGATTCCCTTGCCTCTCCCGTGCAATCCCTGATCCAGGGCCAGCTTGCCCAGCAGAATCCCTGGGATCGCCAGGTTGCGAGGGAATCCGGTGGGACGCAGCCGCGAAAGGCGTCGCGGCTCCTCCGTGATCGTCGTCGCCAACAGCGTGAAGTACGCGGTCACCGTTCCGCCGTCGTCCGACCACACCCTCGTCGCCGAGCGACCTTGGCGTTGCTGCGCCAGAGCCTGCTTGGTCAGCCAGTCGTTCAAGGAGGGAACACCACAGTCGAAGAACTCCGAGTGATGGTCTTCCGTGAGGCGAGAGGCTCTGCGTGCGACGGGATCCGTCACCACGCGCGCCGTTCCGCACGCCGGGCGGCCACGGCGCCCAGCCCGCCGAAGATCAGGCCCAGCAGCGCGAGCCCGCCGCCCACCGCGGCCTCGGCGGCGATCCACGGGGTGAGGCTGTGGGTCACCTGGCCGAGCGCGGCGTCGAGAACCGTGGGGCTCAACCCGCCGGTCCCGGCGCGGCCGGTCACGTACGACGGTGCCGCCACGCACAGCATCCAGGTCACGCCCGCGGCGACCGCGATCCCGAGCCCCAGGTAGAAGATCATGAACCCGCGGCGGTGCGCGGCGAGCAGCGCGAGCAGAGCGGCGACGATCGCCGTCAGCGGCGCGATCCACGCCGCCTGCCGGATGGTGTCGGCGACGGACGCGTACCGTCCGGCCCGGAACAGGTCCCGGTTCGCGCCCGTCCCGGACAGGTCGATCGTCACCCGCTCCGGCACCGTCACCTTCACGTTGTTCGCGGCCGCCACGTCCCGGATCATCGGCGCGAGGTCGATCTCCGCGGTGGTCGCTCCCCGCAGCCGCTGCTCCGCCGTCGGCCGCACCAGCAGCCAGGTGTGCACCTGGCCCACCGCCTCGGTGAACGCGCCCGGGAACTGCGGGCCGTGCACGTACGTCGAGACGTACGGGGTGATCGCATCCAGCGGCGGGCGGAAATCGCCCTGCTCGGTGAGGAGACGCTGCACCTGCTGGGCGATCTCCTGCGCCATCGCGTCCTGCACACCGCGGTCGTGCCCCAGCGGCTCCATCAGCTTCATGAACTGGGCGCGGTCGAGCACCGTGTGCTTGGCCCACACCGCGGGCACCGCCACGAACGTCGCGGCGATCGCCACGATCACGAGGAGGAAGGCCGTCAGGGAACGCACGGCGACAACGCTACCGTCAGTCCCCGATCAGGTCCCGGCCCCGCCCCACGATCAGCGGGTCCGGGCCCGACGCCAGGAGCTCGGTGTCCTTGTTGTCGTAGTCGAACTTGTCGAGGATGTAACGCATGGCGTTGAGGCGGGCACGCTTCTTGTCGTTGCTCTTCACCACGGTCCATGGCGCGTAGTCGGTGTCGGTGGCCGCGAACATCTCTTCCTTCGCCGCGGTGTAGGCGTCCCACTTGTCCAGCGAGGCGAGGTCCATCGGCGAGAGCTTCCACTGCCGGACGGGGTCGATCTGCCGGATCGCGAAGCGGGTGCGCTGCTCGAGGGCGGTCACCGAGAACCAGAACTTGGTCACGTCGATGCCGTCCTCCACCAACATCTTCTCGAACAGCGGCACCTGCTGCATCCACCGCTCGTGCTGCTCGTCGGAGCAGAACCCCATGACCCGCTCGACGCCGCCGCGGTTGTACCAGGAGCGGTCGAACAGCACGATCTCGCCCCGCGTGGGGAAGTGGTCGATGTACCGCTGGAAGTACCACTCGCCGGCCTCCCGCTCGGTGGGCTTGACCAGCGCCACCACGTGCGCGCCGCGCGGGTTCATGTGCTCCGTGAACCGCTTGATGGTGCCGCCCTTGCCCGCGGCGTCGCGGCCCTCGAACACGATCACCAGCCGCTGCCCCGTGTCCTTGACCCACCGCTGCAGCTTCAGCAGCTCGATCTGCAGCAGGCGCTTGTCGCGCTCGTACTCCGACCGGGCCATCCGCTCCGAGTACGGGTAGCCCTCGCGCCAGGTGTCCACGACGTGCCGCTCCGGGGTGAGCAGCACCGGATCGTCGTCATCGTCGTCGTTCACGGAGAAGCCCTCCGTCGCCCGCAGGTCGACGATCCTCTGCAGCGCCTCGCGGCCGCTGACCGCGCTCAAGTCGATGCCCACCGGCAGGTCGAGATCCATCACCCGGGGAAGGCTACGGGCGGGCGCGGACCGGGCGGTGAACGTCACGTGAACGCGCGGTGCCCAGGCAGCGGTAAACTGTGCGGAATGCCGACCACCGCCAACCGCGGCCGCCGCCGGGCCGAGCACCTCGGGCCGGAGCGCCGCCGCCCCCAGGTCCTCGACGCCGCACTGGAGATCGCCGCGCGCGACGGGCTGGCCGCCGTCACGATCGGCACCGTCGCCGACCGGCTGCACGTGACCCGGCCGGTGATCTACTCCTGCTTCCCGGACCGCGTCGCGCTCATCACGGAGCTGCTCAACCGCGAGACCGAGACGATGATGACCTACGTCCTCACGTCGCTGCACAGCGCGCACGGCGAGGACCCGGAGACGGCGTTCATCATCGGCTTCCGCGGCCTGCTCGCGGCGGTGAACGAGCGCCCCGACACCTGGCAGCTGCTGTTCGGCGGGGCCACGGATCCCGAGGTGATCCACCGGGTGCGGGCCGCGCGGGCCACCATCACGGCGCAGGCCGAGGCGTGGATCCGGCCCGCCCTCACCCGCTGGTGGAGCATGGGCGGCCTCGACGAGAAGCTGCCGATGCTGATGGAGCTGTTCGTCTCCGCCTGCGAGGCGGCCGTGCGGTCCATGCTCGCCGACCGCCCCGACGACGCGCCCGCCACCTGGCGCGGCGACGCGGAGCGGATCGGATCGTTCTACGGCTCCGCGATGTACCGGGCGTTCCTCGGCGCCTGACCCTGCACCGCCCAGAACCGGGCGTACCGCCCGCCGCGGGCGAGCAGCTCTGCGTGCGTGCCGGTCTCGGCGGCGCGTCCCCCCTCGAGGAAGACGATCACGTCGGCGTCCGCGACGGTGGCCAGACGGTGCGCCACCACCAGCCGGGTCCTCCCCTCGCCGAGCTCGCCGAGCGCCGCGCGCACCGCGCGCTCGTTCTCCGGGTCCAGCGCGGACGTCGCCTCGTCGAGCAGCACCACCGGCGCGTCCTTGAGCAGCGCCCGCGCGATCGAGACGCGCTGGCGCTCACCGCCGGACAGCGCCGTCCCGCGGTCGCCGACGCGCGTCGCCCAGCCTTCGGGCAGCCGCTCGATCAGCTCGTCGAGGCGCGCCCGCCGCGCCACGTCCGCGAGGCGCTCGCCGGTGACCCCGGGCCGGCCCATCCGCACGTTCTCCTCGATCGTGCCGTCGAACAGGTACACGTCCTGGAACACGACGGCGAGCTGCGCGGCCAGATCCTCCGAGCGCAGGTCGCGGACGTCGGCCCCACCGATCCGTACCGCGCCGCCGGTCACGTCGAAGAAGCGCGCGGCCAGCCGCACCAGCGTCGTCTTCCCCGATCCGGACGGCCCGACCACCGCGCAGGTGCCACCCGGAGGCACCGTGAGCCTCACACCGTCGAGCACGGGCTCGGCGCCGTACCCGAACCGCACGTCCTCGAACCGCACGGACGAGTCGGCGATCGCCGCGGACCGCTCAGGCTCCGGCAGCGGGGCCGTGGCGAGCAGCTCCGCCATCGCGGCGACGTCCGCCTCGGCCGCCCAGATGACGCTGCCGGTGCGTCCCAGTGCGGCCACGGCGTCCACGACGAGCGCCGCGTACACCACCACGGTCACGGCGGCCGCCGGCGTGATCGCCCCCGCGTCGGCCCGGAGCACCGCCGCCACCAGGACGGCGGACAGCAGCCCCGCGGAGCCGAGGGCGAACAGGGTGGCGCCGGCGATCGCGCCGCGGAAGTAGCGCTTCGCGGCCGACCGGGCGCGGTCCATGGCCCGGTGCAGGTCGCTGTCCGCCTCCTCCAACCGTCCACTCGCCCGGAGCACCGACTGCTTCTGCGCGAACTCCAGGACCTCCGCGGTCACCGCCTGCGCTGCCGCGGTCGATTCGACGTTGCCGCCCCGCAGGATCCGGGTCGCGAGCCGGTACAGCCCGCCGAGCAGGGCGAGCCCCGCCAGCGCGACGACCCCGCTGACGGGGTCGATGCACGCCGTCACCACGACGATCGCGACGCCGAGGACGGCGGCACGGACGTTCACGGCGATGATGCCGCCGAGGATCATCGCGAGCGAGGAGCTCGCACCGCCCAGCAGTCGCGTGAGCCGGTCCTGCGCGGCGGGCGTGAACCAGCCCAGGGGCAGCGCGGTCGCATGATCGCCGATCCGGTGCTGCAGGCCCGCGACCACCTCGGTCGTGCGCGCCCGGAGCCGCGCCATCGACCAGCGGTCCGCGACGAACGCGAGGCATGCGGCCACGGCGAACCCGGCGGCCCACCACAGCGCGCGGGGGAAGCGGTCCGCGAGGGCGTCGGCGAGGACCGGTGCGAGCAGGGCGAAGCAGCACGCCTCGCCGATCGCCGCGGCGGCCACGAGCCGCAGCGCCCCGCGCAGTCCCGCGACCCGTTCCGCGCCCGCCACCGGCACCAGCGCCCTCAGCACGGCTCCGTCCTCTCCTCGCCGTCCGCGGCCTGCAACGCCCACAGCCGTGCGTACCGGCCGCCCCGGGCGAGAAGCTCTGCGTGCGTTCCGGACTCGGCCACCTCGCCGGCGTCCAGCACGACGATCCGGTCGGCGTCCGCGATGGTCGCGAGGCGATGGGCGACGGTGACCACGGTGCGGTCGGCCGTCAGGCTCGCGAGGGCCCGCAGGATCTCCGCCTCCGACTCGGGGTCCGCGGCGGAGGTCGGCTCGTCGAGCACCACCACCGGGGCGTCGGTGAGCAGTGCCCGGGCGATCGAGACCCGTTGCGCCTCACCGCCGGAGAGTTGCGCGTCCTCACCCACCACGGAGTCGTAGCCGCGCGGGAGCTCGGTGATCCGTTCGTGGATGCGGGCGGCCAGCGCGGCGGCCGCCACCTCCTCCGCGGTGGCGTCCGGGCGGCCGAGGCGGATGTTGTCCGCGATGCTGCGGCGCAGCAGTTGCACGTCCTGGAACACGAAGGCCACCGTCCGGTACAGGTCCGCGGGAGCGAGATCGCGGACGTCGACGCCGCCCAACCGGACGGCGCCGGAGGACGGGTCGAAGAAGCGCGGCAGGAGCCGCACCAGACTCGACTTCCCGGATCCCGAGGCGCCGACGAGGGCGGTGGTGGTCCCCGCGGGGAGGCTGAGGGAGACGTCCCGCAGCACGGCATCGCCGCGTCCGTAGCCGAACCGCACACCGTCCAGTTCCACGGAGACCGGCCCCGCCGGCGCCGGCGCCGGGCGACCGGGGACGGCCAGCTCGGGTTCCGCGAGCACGGCGCCCAGCGCCCGGAGGGTGAGGCCGAGCCGGCGCCACACCGCCAGGGCGGTGGGCAGCGCGTACACGCTGCGCGACACCGCCCACGCCAGGAGCAGGAACAGCACCAGCCGCCCCGGCTCCATCCGGCCGGTGCCGATCAGGGCGGTGCCCGCGACGACGACGATCGCGAGGACCGAGTTCCACGAGGAGAGCACCGAGGTCACGAGGCTGCGCCGCTGCTGGTCCCGCTCGCGGGCGATGTAGGTGCGCGCGTACTCGTCCGCGGCTGCGCCGAACCGCTCTCCGGCGCCGCCCGTCCCGCTCGCTCCGCTTCCCGCCGGGCCGTAGATCTTGGCCACGGCGATGCCCTGCCCGAGTTCGGTCGCGCGGGCGTTCAGGATCGTCGCGGCCTCCTCGTGCGCCACGTCCGCGTCGGTGCGTCCCCCCATCCGGCGCACCTCCACGGCGGAGGCGGCCGCCACCACGATCAGCAGGGGCGCGGCCAGTGCCGGCGAGGCGACGAAGAGCACCACGAGGGCGCCCGCGCTCACCGTCGCGTACCGCACGGTCATCGGTAGGACCTCGCCGACCACCCCGCCGATCGCCGTCATATCGGGGCCGAGCCCCTTGCGCAGCCGCGCGATCGCGGTCCCGTCGGTGAACCAGCCGAGCGGCAGCCGTGCCAGGTGTGCGGCGACGCGCCCCCGCAGGCCCCGTTCCACCCGGCGGGCCGCGGTGAAGCTGAGCGCGAACGACACCGCATGCACCAGCGGGGCCGCGAGCAGGGCCGCCACCGCGCCGGCCACCGCCCACGGGGAGGGGCTAGCACCGTCGACCAGCGTGGTCAGGACGGCAGCGACGCCGACGAGCGCGCCCACCATCAGCGCGCCGCAGGCCACCTGCAGGGCGGCCGCCGCGAGCACGAGGTACCGGGCCGGGCTCAGCAGCTCCCCGAGTCCGGTTCCGGCGCTAGCGATGCCGGCTCCAGGCCTCCCAGAGCACGGCGTACCGGCCGCCCGCGCGGCGCAGTTCGTCGTGCGTGCCGTGTTCCACGATCGCGCCGGACTCCATCACCAGGATCCGGTCCGCCCGTGCCGCCTGACTGAGCCGGTGCGCCACGACCATCGCGGTACGCCCCGCGAGCGCCGCCTGCGCCGCGTCCTCGAGGGCATCGGCATCGGCACTGTCGGCGTCGGCGGTCGCCTCGTCGAGGATCACGACCGGCGGGTCCAGCAGGACCAGGCGGGCCAGCGCGAGTTGCTGTTCCCGCATGGGGGTGAGCGCCTGGCCGCCCGCACCGACGACGGTGTCGAGCCCCTCGCTCAGGAGCGCGACCCACTCCCACGCGCCCACCCGCTCGAGCGCGGCCCGCAGCTCGTCGTCGCTCGCCGACGGTGCCGCGATCCGCAGGTCCTCGGCCAGGGTGCCGGCGAAGACGTGGCCGTCCTGGGTGAGCAGCACGGGCGCCGCCGCGGCGGGAAGATCGTCGAGGTCGGTGCCGCCGATGCGGATCGCGCCCGCCTGCGGCCGGTGGACCCCGGCGATGAGCGTCGCGAGGGTCGACTTGCCCGCGCCGGACGTGCCGACCACCGCCACCGTCTCCCCCGGTTCGAGGACCACGCTCACGCCGTCCAGTACACGCCGCTGCCCCGGGCGTGGCGCGTGCTCACCGCCCGCGCCGTACGCGAAGGCGACGGTGTCCACCTCGACCCCGGGGGGACCGTCGCCGCGCGCCGGCGCCGCCGCCGGATCGGGCGCGTCCTCGGCCAGGGTGATCACGCCCCCCATGCGCGCCAGCGAGGCTCCAGCGGACTGGATGTCGTCCATCACCATGAGCAGCGCCCCGACCGGGCCGAACACCCGCAGGAACAGCAGCATCGCGGTGGTCACGGCGCCCACGGTCGCGAGCTCGCGGTCCACCAGCAGGCAGCCGAGCAGCAGGATCGTCGCCATACCCGCGAACTCGGCCAGGTTGACGCGCCCGAACAGGCGGTTCTGCACGATTCGCGCGCGCATGGTCCACCGCACCACCGCCCAGGAACCTGCGCCCACGCGGCGGCTCGACCGCTCCATCAGGTCGTAGGCGTGCACCGTCGGCAGGCCCCGGATCGCGCCCAGCATGTGGTGCGCGCGGCCGGCCATCGCCGCCCGTTCGGACCGGTACACGGGCGGGGCGATCCGCACGTACATGCGCGCGCCGAGCGCGTACACGGGCAGCACCACCAGCACCACGAGGAGGAACCGCCAGTCGAGGGCCGCGAACCCGAAAACGGTGACGGCCACGGTGAATCCGGACCGGGCCAGCGCCGGGACGCCGCGCGAGATCGCCTGGCTCACCACGCTCACATCGTCCGTGGCGCGCGAGACCAGGTCCCCCGATCCCGCGTCCTCGACCCGGGCCTGCGAGAGCCGGAAGGCCGCGCCCACCATCGACTCGCGCAGCCGCGCAAGAGCCGTTTCGAACAGCTTGGCGCTCAACGCGATCCCGATTCCCGTGAGGGCGGACGCGGCGACCGACGCCAGCACCAGCAGCCCGCCCACGCGCAGCACATCGGTCATGCCGCGGTCGTCGATCGCGATGTCGACCATCGCGCCGAACCCCCACGGGACCGCGAGGCCGAGCGCGGCGCCGACGAGGAGCACCACGAACACCACGGCCAGCGCGGTGCGTTCGCCCCGCAGCAGGCCGCGCGCGAAGCGGAAGGTGGTGCGGCCGTCGGCGACCGGCAGGGTCGGGGCGGCGTCGGTGGTCACGGCGGTCATGCGCGCACCTCGGATCCGTTGGTCACCCGGCCGTCCCGGGTCAGGTTGAGCACCGCGTCGGCCGCGGCGATGAGGGTGGGCGAGGCGGTGAACACCACGGTCGCGAGGCCCTCCCGGACGGCGCCGAGGCGGTCCGCGATCACCGCCTCGGTGACGGAGTCGACGGCGCTCGTCGGGTCGACCAGCACGAGCGTGCGGGTCTCGGTGGCCAGCGCCCGGGCGAGCGCGACCCGCTGCCGCTGGCCGCCCGAGAGCAGCCGACCGGCCTCGCCGACCGGCGTGTCCAGCCCCTCGGGCAGCACCTGCAGCACGTCGTCGCAAGCGGCGGCGAGCAGCGCGGCGTCCACCCTGTCACCCGCCCCGCCGGCATCGACATTCTCGGCCACCGTCCCCTCGAACAGCGTCGTCGCGTGCGGAGCCACGCGGACCGCTTGCAGCGCGGCGGATTCCGCGAGGTGGTACAGGTCCTCCCCGCCGACGGTGACCTCCGCCGACGGCGCCGCGGTCCGGGCGAGCAGCGCCGTCACCGCCGCGGTGGTCCCGGCGTCGGTGACGACCACCGTGAGCCCGGTGGGCGGGAGCTCGAGGTCGACGGTGCCGTCGGCGACCGGCAGGCCCGCGATGCGCACGGGCACGACGTCCCCGGACGGTGCGCCGACCGTGCCGCCCTGCCGGGCGAACGGGGCCTGCAGCACCATGAGCACACGCTTGGCGGACGCGTTGCCCGCCACCCAGAACTTGCCGAAGTTGGTCCCCATGGCCTGCAGCGGCGCCATCACCACCTGGGTGAGGCCCACGACGGTGATCAGCTGGCCCACCGAGAGCTCGCCGCCCACCGCCTTGATCCCCGCGAGGACGCCGACCAGCACCACGAACACCGATGCCACGGCCTCCATCGCGCCGACGTAGGCGCCCTCGGTGCGGCGGGCCCGGATCACCGCCGCGAGGGCGCGCGCGCTCGCGAAGCGGTACCGGCGGTCCGCCTCCCGCTCCGCGTGCATCCCCTTGATCACCCTCAGCCCGGTCACCAGATCCGCGGCGGCCCCGGCGGCCTCCCCCGCGGCCCGCTGCTCCGCCTCGCTCCGGGCGCGCAGGGAGGCGCCCGCCTTGTCCATGCACCACAGCATCGCCGGGGCGCCGAGCAGCACGAGCAGGCCCAGTTCCCAGGAGATCGACAGGAGCACCGCCCCGCAGAAGATCACCGCCGCGAGCTCGCCCACCGGGTAGAGGCCGAGGGCCACCGTCATCGCCAGGCGCTGCACGTCGGAGGTCGCGATCGACAGGAGCACGCCCGGGGCGTGCCCACCGCCCAGCCCGCGCGGGTCCAGGATCCGGTCCGTGACCTGCGTGCGCAGCCGGTGCTGCACGGAGTTCATGCCGAGGAAGCCGATCCGGGAGCCGAACCGGAAGCTGAAGGAGAGGAACCCGAACAGCAGCGCGAGCACCAGCACCCAGCGCGCGGTGGAGCCCCAGTCGCCGGGCGCGACGGCGCGGTCGATCGCGAGGCCCATGACCACCGGCACCAGCGCCTCACCGACCTGGTGCCCGATGATCAGCAGGCCCGCCGGGAGCGTCCGGGCGGGGTCGGCGAACATCGTGCGCAGCACCAGCGTGCGCGGCGTCGTCCCGTCGTCCACCGCGATCGGCCGGTGCTCCGGCTGCTGCTCGGAGGCCTCGAAGAACACCGGTAGGCGACTTCCCGTCCAATCGGCCATGTCTTCCTCTCGTCGAACGCCCGCACCACCTCGGCCCAATTGTTTAGGTTAACCTAATCTCATGGATCGGTCCCCGCCCGGCTCCGCGTCGGGCACCGTCGAGTACGCCCTGCGCATTCCCGCGGCCACCGTCGACGGGCAGCGGCACCCCAGCGAGCACCGGGCGTTCTGGCAGGTCCGCGGCTCGTCCGCCTTCACCTGCGCGGGGCGGATACTCGATCTCCACACCGACGACGTGCTGTGGGTGCCGAGCGGGGTGCAGCACTCGGTGCGCGTCGCACCGGACTCGGTACTGTTCCCGTTCCGCTTCCCCGACGGCGACATCGCCACCGTGCTCACCGAGGTCACGCGCGCCCGCGTCCAGGAGCAGGACACCATCTACCTGCTCGCCCTCTACCAGTCGCAGAACTCGCTGATCCAGCCGCGCGCCGACCTCCGCAGACAGGTACTCGCGATCCTCGAACGTCGAACCCTCTCGGCGGATCACCTTCCCCTGCCGGTCAATCCGGCCGCGCTCGCGGTGGCGGAGGCGCTGCTGCTCAATCCCGGGGACGACCGGACCGTGTCGGAGTGGGCGGCCGCGGTCCACACCAGCAGCCGCACCCTGGAGCGGGCGTTCCGCACCGAGACCGGCCGGACCCTGGGCGAATGGCGCCTGCAGCGCCGCATGCACGCGGCGGCGCAGCTGCTCCGCTCCGGCTCCGCGGTGGGCGCGGTGAGCCGGCGGGTCGGATACGAGAGCCCCACCAGCTTCGCGCGCGCCTTCCGGGAGTTCCACGGAAGCAGTCCCAGTGAGTTCGACTGCAACGGGCACTGATCAGCCCAGAACCGAGGCGGCCTGCTCGGCGAGGGAGTCGATCAGCCACGGCACCGCCAGCACGCTCTGCTGCGAGAGCCCCCACGCGAAGTTGTTGGAGCCGGTCTTCGGATCCGGCGGGTTGACCACGGCATGGCCCTCACGGACCGCCGGAATCGACTTGTACGCAGAGGAGTCCAGGAAGTACGACACCTCGTCCTGCGGGCGGGTGAGGTTGACGAGCAGGAAGTCCGCCTGCAGGTTCCCGATCTCCTCGGAGCTGACCGCCGTCCCCTTCGGGTAGCGGTCCGCGTCCGCGGGAACGGTGAAGCCGAGCATCGTGAACAGGCGGGCGGAATCCCGGTCGGGCTGGCTCACGTACTGCGCGCCGAACTGCTGCGCGTACACGATCAGGTGCGCGGCGCTCCTGCCCCGGAACTGCGGGTGCTCGGCGGCGACCTTCGCGACCCCCGCGGTCACCGCGTCGATCCGCTCGCGGGCGGCGGTCTTCAGGTCGAGCGCCTCGCCCACGCGGTCGGTCACGTCCTGCCAGCTGAGATCGCCCTGCTTGGCGAACAGCACCGGCGCGATCGCGGCCAGCTTGTCGAAGCGGTCCTTGGTGAACGACCGCGGGGCGGAGAGCGCCAGGATGAGATCGGGCCGCGCGGCGGCCACCGTTTCCAGCGGTACGTCGGCGCCCGCCTGCGGCGCCTTCCACACCTGGGGGATCTTCGCCACGGTATCCGCGGGCAGCCAGGGATTGCGGGAGACCGTCGCGGGCGCCAGCACCGGCGTGACCCCGAGCGCCACCAGCGCATCGGTGTCCACGGTGTTCGCGGTGACGACCGCGATCCGCTGCGGGCGCTGGCGCAGAACCGTCTCGCCGAACTCCGACCGCAGCGTCAGGGGGTAGCTCACCGCGCCCTCACCGGCCGCGGATGCGCTGCTGCTGGCCGCGGGCCCCTCCGACGGTGTGCCGCAGGCGATCACCCCCACGTAGGTCAGCACCAGGACGAGCAGCCCCACCACGCCGCGCCTCATCGTTCACCACATCCTCTGGTCGGTTTCCCGGACCAGTCAACGCTAGATCAGCGGGCACCGTCCCGGCGGCGCGGATTGCGTCATCGTACGCGCGCAGGGCGACACGCTCAGGCGCTCAGTCCTCTTCCTCCTCATGGTGATCCAGGTTCACGACGCCCCGGCGCCAGTACCCGTCCACCTTCACCCGCTCCTTGGGCAGTCCGAGCTCGCGGCGCAGGAACCGGCGCACCGGCTTGATCGTCGCGGACTCGCCCGCGATCCACGCGAAGAACTCGCCCTCGGGCCGCTCCAGCGCGCGCACCGCCTCGTCGAGCAGGGGAAGATCGCCCGGCTCACGCCCGTCCCGGTGCAGGAAGACCACCCGGGTGTCCGGGCGCTCGGGGAGCGGCGGCTCGCTGCCGGGACCGGCGACCTCGACGAACGCGATCACGCGCTTGTGCGCCGGCAGCTCCTCGAGCCACCGGCTGAGCGCGGGGATCGAGGTCTCGTCGGCGGCGAGCAGGTACCAGTCGAACTCCGCGGAGTAGATGTGCGAGCCGCGGGGCCCCAGCATCCACAGCCGGTCCCCCGGCTGTGCGGCCCCGGCCCAGCGGCCCGCGACGCCGTGGTCGTGCAGCACGAAATCGATGGTGACGAGTCCCGATTCGCGATCGAAGCCGCGCACCGTGTAGTCCCGGTACTCGGGGCGTTCCACGGCGCCGGGCGCGGCGAAGCCGGGGCCCATCACGGGTGCGATCAGCTCTCCCGCGGCAGTGGGGAAGAACAACTTCACGTGATCGTCCGGGGCGAGAACGCGGAAGGGGAAGGTATCGGCGTGCTCGGCGCGGAGCTCCAGCCGCCGCAGCTCCGGCGTCACCGGCCGGGCCGATACCACCTCCACCAGTCGCGGCTGCAGCTCGTGCATCTCCAGCACGGTGTCGAAACGTGTTCCGGGGGACTGCGTTTCAGCCATGGCGTGTCCTTTCGGCGTCGAAGTCGGTTACTCGGGCACCGTCTGTGCGATCCGGAAGGGCCCCAGTACGGTGCGCAGCTTGTTGCGGGTCTCGGCCAGCTCGGCCTGTGGATCGGAGGCGCCCACGATACCGCCACCGGCGTACGCGCGCAGTCGCGCACCGTCGAGCTCGGCGCACCGGATGCTGACCCGCCAGTGCCCGTCACCGTCGGCGGAGGTCCACCCCACGGCCCCGGCGTAGAAGCCCCGCTCCCCCTCGATCTCGGCGATCGCGCGGGCGGCGGTGCGCCGCGGGAAGCCGCACACGGCGGGGGTGGGGTGCAGCGCCAGCGCCAGGTCCAGCGCTGTGGTCCCGGGGTCGGCCAGCCGGCCCTCGATCTTGGTGCCCAGGTGCCAGACGGGCCCGGCCCGGGTCACCGACGGTGCGGTGGGCACCTCGAGCTCGGCGCAGAGCGGCGCGAGTGCCGAGGCGATCTCGTCCACCACGTAGGCGTGCTCCTCGCGGTCCTTCTCCGAGTCCAGCAGCCCCTCGGGCGAGGTCGCGGTCCCCGCGAACGGGTGGCAGAACACGGTGCCGCCCATCCGCCCGACCAGGATCTCCGGGCTGGACCCGACGAGCCACCGGCCCCGGTACTCGTCGCCGGCGGCGCCGAGGTCCACGGCGAAGGCGTTGCCCTCCAGGTCCCGCTGCTCCAGGGCCGCGGCCACGGCGAGCGGGTCCAGCGGCGCGGCGGCGGTGAAGTCGACCGCACGGGCGAGCACCACCTTCCGCAGCTCGGAGTCCTCGATCAGGGACACGGCGCGGCGCACCCGGTCGACGTGCGCCGCCGGGTCGGGGTGCTGCGCGACCTGCGTGAGGCTCGGCAGAGCGGCGGCACCGCCGGCACCGTCTCCGGCCTGCGGGCCGAACCGCTCGGGCACCGTCAGCGCCGCGGGGTCCGTCAGGTCGAAGGGCAGCGCGCCCACGACCGCGCGGGCGGCGCCGGCGTGCAGCGCGGCGGCCGCGGCGCGCGGGTCGGTGAAGGTCGCGGCGGCGCCGTGCGCGCCGAGCCGCTGGCCGGCTGCGGTCAGCAGGAAGTGCGGGCGATCGCCCTCGTTCGCTGCGGTGGAGTTCATCGCATGGCCTCCAGAACCGTGGTCGTACTCTCCACTCTGCCGCATCGGGTGGCCACGTAGGTGAGCGCGTTCGCATGATCGTTCGCGGAGAAGTCCGCGACGGCGTCGCCCACCACGTAGGGCTGCACGTCCCGCATGAAGGCGTCGAGCGCCGTGGTCATGATCCCGATGTGGGCGTAGATCCCGGCGATCACCAACTGATCGCGCTCCCACCTGCGCATCCGCTCGGCCAGGTCGGACTTCGCGAAGGCGCTGTACCGCCACTTGGTGAGCAGCACGTCGTCGTCGTCGGGGGTCAGCTCGCCGATGATGTCCTCGTTCGCGGCGGTCAGGCCGGGCCCCCAGAAATCGGTGAGCAGCGCGCGCTCCTCCGGGTCCTGGTCCCCCGGCTGGGCGGTGTAGACCACGGGCACGCCCGCCGCCCGGGCGGCGGCCCGCAGCGCCACGATGTTCGGCACCACGGTGCGCAGCGGCTCGGCGTCGCGCTCGAAGGGCCGCACGAAGTGCTCCTGCATGTCGTGGATCAGCAGGACGGCGCGGCCCGGCTCCACCGTCCAGTCGACGGTGTCGGGGCGTTCGATCGCGGGCAGGTCGTAGACGACCGTTCTCGGCAGTGCCACTGGTTCCTCCTTCACCTGCGCCCGACGAGGTCCGCCAGCGCGCGCCGCAGTTCGCGGCGACTGATCTTGCCGACACCCGTGGTGGGGAACGCGTCCACGAACTCCACCCGGTCCGGCACCTTGTACTCGGCGATCCCGCGGGACCGCACGAACTTCTTCAGCTCCGCGGCGGTGGGCCGCGCGGCCCCGCCGTCCGGCTCGGTCAGGATCACTGCGCACGTCCGCTCGCCGAGGAACTCGTCGGCCACGGCGACCACGGCCGCGTCGATGACGGACGGATGCGCGATCAGGTGGTTCTCCACCTCCTCGGCGGCGATCTTCTCGCCGCCGCGGTTGATCTGGTCCTTTGCGCGGCCCTCGACCACCAGGTGCCCGCTGGTCAGCCGCCGGACGATGTCGCCGGTCCGGTAGAAGCCCTCGGCGTCGAAGGACTCGGCGTCGACGCCGCCCAGGTAGCCGCGGATCGTGTACGGGCCGCGGGTGTGCAGGTGGCCGGGCTCGCCGGGGGCCACGGGCGCGCCCTCGTCGTCGAGGACCCGCACCTCGTCGTCCGGCGAGATGGCCCGCCCCTGGGTGCCCACCACGAGCTCCTCGGGATCGTCCGCACGCGTGTAGTTCACGAGCCCCTCGGCCATGCCGAACACCTGCTGCAGGCGGCAACCCAGCTCCGGGCCCACCCGCCGCGCCGCCTCGGGCGGGAACTTCGCGCCGCCCACCTGCAGCACGTCCAGGCTGGACAGGTCGTGGGTCGAGGCCGGGACGGCCTGCAGCCACAGCATCGCGAGCGGCGGCACGAGGGACGTCATGGTCACCTTCTCCGCCTCGATCAGGGGGAAGGCCCGGGGCGGTGCCGGGTCGGTGCCGAGCACCACGGTGCCGCCTGCCCACAGCACCCCGAGGATGCCGGGGCTGCTCATCGGGAAGTTGTGCGCCACCGGCAGCACCACCAGGAACCTGGTTCCGGGCCCCAGCTCGCAGATCCGTGCGGACTCGCGCACCGAGTACAGGTAGTCGGCGTGGGTGCGCGGGATCAGCTTCGGCACGCCCGTCGTGCCGCCCGAGAGTTGCAGGAACGCAAGGCTCTCCGGTTCGACGGTGGCCGGTGCCCCGTCCCCGGCGCCGTCCCCGGCGACGGTGGCGAGCGGCGCGTCGTCCACGACGAGCACCTCCACCCCGGTCTCGGCGGCCACCTCGGCGGCGAGCGCCCGGTGATCGAACCGGTTGATCACGGCCGCCGTCACCAGCGCCCGC
>JBEBXD010000036.1:0-39453 GCA_040391845.1 Tsukamurella paurometabola
GAGGCAACGGATTCAAAACCCGTCCAGTGTGAGTTCGAGTCTCACCGGGGGCACCACATCGCCGCAGGTAGACGGCTTGCCGAACGAAGATGGCGAGCTTTCGGCTTTGCTCACGGACACATCGTGGACACATCGCTCCCCGGTGCGTGTCCGTGAACGCTCCGTTGGTGTCCAGCTAGGATTCCGGCGCTGCCGCCTTGAACCCCGCGGACATCCCCGCCGCGAGCAGATCGAGGTCGTCAGGCATCAGGTGCCCGTACCTGTCGAGAGTCATCGTCGCGGTGGCGTGGCCCAGCTGCGACTGGATTGCCTTTACGGAGGCACCCGCAGCGATCATCAAGGACGCGGCAGTGTGCCGCAGGTCGTGCGCAGTGATGATGGGGAACGCCGGGTCCGCCTCATGCAGTCGATCCACGGCCGCGAGCAGCCAGTGCGGGCGTGAGGGGGGAACTAGGGGAGAGCCGTCGGCGCGCGACCAGATCAGACTACTGTCCGCTACGGCTGTGACAACCGGTCGGAGGATCTCCGCGACCTCTACAGGAACTGCAACGGTGCGCCCCCGCCCGGCCTTTGGAGTGCTGATCACACCCCTCACCGCCGAGCGAGCCACTCGAATCCGCGCCGTGTCGAGGTCGACGTCGACCGGGCGGAGCGCTGCCATCTCGCCCCACCGCAGGCCGCTGTACGCGAGCAGCCAAACGATCTCGGAGTGCCTGGTGACTTCCGTTGCGAGGGCTCGAACCTGCTCATGGGTGAGAAACGCCGGATCCTTGGGGACTGGCTTCGGCAGCTTCACAGCTCGAGTCGCGTTCGTCGACACGATGCCCTCGTCGACCGCCTCATCGATGATGAGACTCAGCACGGACACCGTGCTACGGACGCTGCTCGCGGACAAGCCACGCGCAGTGAGCGTCGCTATCCAGTCGCGAAGGTCGGGGACGCTGATCCTTGCCACCGCGACGGAGCCCCATCGCGGCTCAACGTGCACTCTCCACGCCAGCTCCTGCCGGCGCCGGTAGGAGGCCTTGAGTCCCAGCACCTCGGAGCGGGCCCACCACCGGGCATGCACGTCAGAGATCGTGATCTTGCTCGCGGAGTGCGAGACGAACTCCCCGGCGCGCTTCCTGACCTCCAGTTCCTGCAGGAACTCGGTCGCGTCTCGCTTGCGGACGAAGCCGCGCTTCGCGGTCTGCTTGCCCTCCGGCGTGCGGTATCGAACTCGATACCGAACCCCAGCGGAAGTCTCGTACGAATCGATCGACGCCACGAGCTGAATCTACGCGGCGGTCATGCCGAGCGCGGCTGCACCTCGGCGGCGGTCAACCACGCGTCGAGGGCATCGCGGCGGTAACGCACGATGCTGCCTACCTTGCTGTACACCGGTCCTTCGCCCCGGTATCGCCATTGCGCCAGCGTCGCAGTCGGGACGGAGAGCACCGCGGCGGCCTCCGCTGGCGTGAGCCATATCGGCTGTGCGAGTGTCGTTGCGACTGCCTCGGCAATCGTCGGTGCCATCAGCTCAGCGAGGGTGCGCAGCGCAGCGGGGGAGAGCACGGGCCCTTCCCCATCTGTGACTGCGCGCATGGACATGCGGACGACGTTGCCAGCGGAAATCGGAGAAGCAACTGAGCCAGCACGACACGCCGAAAGTGGCGAACCGATGTGGCTGGCTCCGGCGGTCGGGGCGCGACACCCACGCGTGGCGGATGCCGCACCCTGGCGGCCGGTCAGCTACAGGTCCTCGATCTGGATCCGCGCCTTCGCCGCGTCGATCGCGAGACGCTGCTCTGCGGTGATGGAGCTGCCGTCGGGCCAGGTGGTAGGCGGCCACTCGCGCGGCTGATCGTTGCTGGTGTTGTGGTGATCGGTCATCGTACGTCTCTCCTTGTTCTGGTCCGGCGGACCGGCCGCCCCACGGAACTCGGTCCGTGGAACAGCCCCGCTCGTCGGGTCAGCGACTCGGGTCGATACGGCAGCCGGTCACGGCCTTGCTCGCCTCGTCGGGAGCGAGCTGGAGCGCGCCGTCACCGTCGCGGTCGGGCAGCGTGTAGAGCCTCCCGTCGACCCGTAGGACTCGGACACACTCACCGCCGATGGTCACGCGGTCGGTGACGATGACGGGCGCCGGGAACGGGGCACCGTCGACGCCCGGGATCGTCTCCCCGACTCTCGCCGCCGAGACCGGATCGGTCCCGGTCGACGTGCAGCCGGTGAGCGCGACGGTGGCCGCGACGAGCGCAGCGACGGCGATGGAGTGGTTCTTGTTCACGAGGGTTCTCCTGTCAGTTGGTGGGCTTGAGTGCGAGGCCGACGCCGACCGTGCCCGGAACGATGAAGACCTTCCCGTTCCAGCGCAGGAACGTGGTGTCGTATGCGCCGGTCCAGCGGTACGGCTCCGGCTCGCCAGGGTCGTCCGCGGTCGGGATGCCGGTCGCGGCCCGGCAACGGCCCGGCTCATAGTCCGGGTCGGACTTCCATGCGGCTTCGATCCCATGGTCGCGGACGAGAGCCGCGTTACCCGTGCGGGCGGTGGTGTCGTGGAGCGCCCACAGCGAGGTATCCGGCAGCCGGAGCCAGCTGCAGGTGCCCATGCCGAAGACGAACGGGAGGCCGCGGCGGGCCGCAGTCTCGGCGTCCTCGAGCGTGAGCCCGCCGCTGTTGGGCAGCCCGGCCCGGGCGCGAGCGGCCCGGTCCGCGTCTGCGGCGTCCGCCGCGTTGGCGAAGGTGGTGCTGCTCGGCGCGGCCGAGGCAGGGGTGCTCGGCGTGGCGACGGGCTCGCCGCTGGTGGTGGTGTCGCACGCGGTGAGGATGGTCGCCGCGGCGAGGGCGGCTGCGACGGGGATGAGCTTGTTCTTGTCCATGTGCTGTGTCCTTTCGCGGACGGGAGAGGGGAGTCGGTGGTGGGCGGTGAGCGGAGGTCTATGCGAGGGCCGGCTCGGGCATGGTGGGCACCTCACTCGCCGCCTTCGTGATGCGGGACACGGCCCCGGTGGAGATGCCCGCAGCCTTCGCGAGCTCGCGCACGGGAATGCCCTGCGCGGCGCCACGGAGCACGATCAGCACGGCCTCGGTCGAGGCCTGAGTGCGTCCCGCGTCAACGAGGTGTGTCGCGATACGCGCGAATTCGGCGTCCCGTTCCGCCACGTCGAGAGCTTCCGTATCGCGGGACACGTCGCCGCGTTCCACGGTCTCGGCCGGCTGCGTCTCGCGGGACGCGACGGGCCGTTCCACGACCTCGATGGGGTGCGGCACAGCGATCGGCTCGGTCGGCGCGACGTCTGTGCTGCGCGGAACGCCGCTGGTCACGGTCTGTTCCGCGAGTTCTGCCCCGCGCTGTTCCGCGACGGTGTCGGAGGTCGGCACATCCCGGGCTACTGCCGTCTGTTCCGCGTCCCGAGCTGCCACGAGAGCGGCCTCCGTATCGCGGGGCGAGACGGGCTGCTTCGACTGCGCGGCGTCTCGGCCGAGCACCCGAGCAACTGCGTGACGGAGCTGCTGCGGCACGCGCGGCGCTGCGTCCCGCGCCACCTCCTCCTCGCCGAGGTGCCGCGGGCGGAACAGGGCCACCATGCCGAGGCCGGTGATCACCAGCGCGTCGATCCCGACCGGCAACATGGGCGCGGTCCACCAGCTCATCCGCGCGATCCGGCCGAGATCGGAGATCGCCGCGAAGCTCATCGAGAACCCGGTCACGAGTCCGGCGGTCGCTGCGAAGAGCACCGCAGCCCAGCCCCAGGCCCAGCGTGCGTGGCGGGAGCAGAACACCACTGCCTCTACCGACAGCGCCAGGATTAGAGGGGGGATCGAGCCCACTCCCATCGTGAGCCAGAGCGGAGCAGTGCCTGCGGTCAGGTACGCGTGCGCCGCGTTGCAGCCGAGCGACAGCAAGACGCTGACTGCGAGGAGTCCTCGGGCGTAGCGGTAGGCAGTGCGAGTACCTGAGGTCGAGGTGGTCATTGTCTCTCCTTGGGGTGGCTGCCTGATCGGCTACGGGATCGGCTACGTGTGCTGGTGGTGGCTGGCGGATCGGCTGGTGGATCGGATGCCGACCAGGTGATCGGCTGCTAGATCGGCTCGTCGATCCATTCCCGGCTGCTGGATCGGCTTCGTGACGAATTAGGGGCGAGGCGCTCCGATCCGGCACTAAACCCCTGGTCACGGCCTCGCGAAACTGTGCCCGTGGGCCTCCAGCCGTACGGGGCGTCGGGGTCCTGCACCAGATGCTCGCCGCGGAGGCCGCGGAGGTACGGCGGCACGCGTCGGGTGAGGGTGGCCGTGCTGATCCCGCTGCGGCGGGCCACATCAGCCGCGCTCATGCCCCCGAGCACGGCGGCGCCGGCCAGCTCGACCACCGCGGTGTCGATGTCGCGCTCAGCGGCACGGGCAGCGACCAGGTGGGCGCGTCGGGTCTCGACGTCGAGCTCCGGGTTGGCAGCGGCCTCAAGCTGCGCGGTGACAGTCGCGGACAGCGCGGCGATCCGCTGCAGAACCTGCTGGCGGATGTCGCGGGCAGCGGTCACGTTGCTCGGGGTCGGGCGGCGGTAGCGGGCCATCAGCTGGCCTCCTTCCGCTTGGGGCGGGCGGTGTACAGTAACTCGGTGAACACGCTGAGCTTGGAGCCCTCCGTGCGGATCGCCTGCTGAAGGGCGGTGCGACCGAAGCCCATGTCGCTGCAGACGTCGTCCGGGCGGTCACCGGAGCCGATCTGCAATAGCGCGGCGTGACGCCAGTACAGGGCGCGCTCGTCGGCGCCGGCGCGCCAGGTCTTGATCGCGGCGAGGTGGGTGTTCGCGTCGGTCGGGTTCTCTGTCCCGGCTGCCTTGAGCAGGTCGGTGACCCCCTCGGCGTGGCGCTTGCTGAGGGATCGCGCGTGCTTAGAGGCGTCGACGGCACGATCGGCGGCGAAGGTCTCGGTGACGGGGCGGAACGCCATCAGCGATCACCGCCCAGGGCCTCGCGCTCGACCTCGCGCATGTCGATGCCCAGGCGCTGCAGCTCGGCGCGGTCGGCATCACTGAGGCCGACCGCACCGGCCGCATCTGCGCCCGTACCGACCGTGTCTCGGCCTGCACCAGCCGCAGGTGCCGACATGGACAGAGCGTCAGTGGGAGTAGACGGCGCGTCATCACTCGCGTAGTTCGCGGTCTCCGCCCCGGAAACGTGCTGGTCAGCGGCGTTCAGGGGCTCCCACTTGCCCTTCTCGACCCGGCGCATCTCCTGCCCGCGCCAGCGGGCGACGGTGCCGGCGAGCCAGCTGGAGAGGGTCTGCGGACGCACCGACAGCTTCGCCGCGGTCGTGGAGACCGACTGCCCACCGAGGACCGCGGCGCCGAGCAGCTCCCGCTCCAGGCGCTGGATCTCCTGCTGACCGGCGCGCCACGTCAGCACCGCGCTCAAGGTCTGCTCCGGGGTCGGGGCGGCCGCCTTGCTCAGCGCGTGCAGGGCCTCGGCCGCGGTGCCGATGGCGCGGATCGCCTCTGCAGCTCGGAGCGGGGCGAGCTCCTGCGACATGCGCTGATTGCTGCCGCTGGCCTTGCGCTTGAGGTACATGGGGAAGGACATTAGGGCTCCTAGTGGGGGTCAGTTGCCGGGGATCGCAGCGGGGCGCAGGGGGCGCGCACCGGGGTCGTAGTGGGTTGAGAACGGGTTGAAGCGGTCGACCTCGCTGATCGGTCGCCCGGCCTCGTCGTCGAGGTACAGGAGCGGCAGGTCGTCGCTCGACGGGTCGCTGGTCGGCGTCCACTCCTGCCAGCTGCCGTCGCCGCCGGGGTCCGAGCCGCGTGGGAAGCGCCACGCGAATCGGCGCAGGCGAGGCGCCTTCATCACCTCGGTGTGGAACCGCTGCGCCGCTGCGCTTCCCGGCGCGTTGTAGAAACCCTGGAACATCTCCACGGCTCCGGTTTCCACGTCGACGTAAAGGCCGCGGCCCTTGGCGCTCTTCGTCAGCTGCGCGCCGAGTTCACGGGCGCGGTCACGTTGCTCGCCGGCACCGAACAGGGCCTGCCGGTTGATCTCCGACGGAGGGCCGAGCACCACTAGGGTGTTCGTGTTCGCCTTCCAACGACCGGCGAACGCGCTCTGGTACGCATACTGGCCGGCGGTCAGGACGAAGCACTTCTGCTCCCGGGCCTGCGAGCAGATCCAGGAGAGGTTCGCGATGGTCTGCTCGGCGGCCTTGCGAGCCTCCTTGTCGGTGCCGCTGATCGCGTCGTCCAGCCATGCCGGCGCCTCATCGAACACCAGGAGCAAGGGCACGGGACGGTACTCGATGCCCTCCCGCTGCAGCCGGGACGCGAGCCGCTTCCGGAGCTCGAACGTGTCCCGCACGTGGAGCACTGCTCGATGCAGCGCCGCCTCGGAGCCGGCCGCGTAGTGGGTCACGCCGGGGAGGTTCTCGCGGGCGATCCGCAGGAAGTCCTTGCCGCTCTTCGCGTCCACCAGAATCACTCCGGCCCCCTGCAACACGGCGGCGCGCACCATCTGCTCCAGGAGGATGGTCTTGCCCATCCCCGCCGCGGCGAAGATGCCCATCGACGGTGCCACCGCCTGCGAGATGAGGATCGGCGAACCGTCGGCGCGGACCCCGAGTGGCAGCACGAAGTCAGGGGCGGCGACATGCCGCTCAGCGAGGGTCCGAGGCCTCACGAACAGCTCGGGGCGGAGGGTGACGTCGATGTGCTCGAAGCCAGTGACCCTCTTCGTGTTCAGGTGCAGCACCGGATGGACGCCGCGCTCGCTGACCTCAAGATCGGGCGCACGAAGGCTCTGCCGCAGTGAAGCTCGAGCCTTGCGCACATGCTCGATGGTGAGCCCTCCGGGCAGCTCCAGCGTGACGCTGCCCCCGCGAGAATCCTCCGAGAACTCCGCACACCTCGGCCGCCGCTTCTTGCCCTTCTTCGGGCTCGGCACGCTGAGCCCGGCCGCGTCCCAGACCGTCACGCGGTACTCGGGATCGTCGTGGAACTGCGCAGCCTTCTGGCCGTGTCGGGCCCACGCATCGACGACCGCGCCGACGCCGTCTCGGCGCAGGGTAAACGCCGAACCACCTGCGCGCACGACGTCGAACGCGCCGAGGTTCCCGGCCTCCGCGATCGCCGCGAGCATCGTCTCGGCGAGTGGCTTGCCCTTCACTCCGGCGGGTGGGATCACTGACGCGGCGACCGTCGCACCAACCGTACCGACCGTCACGGTCGCACCGGCGGAGACCGGATCGAGCACCCGCTGCAGTCGATCCTCGATCCATGCTGCGCCGCTGAGGCGCTCGGCCGGAGCCTGCTGTCCACCGGCCTGCGCGGGCAGCGGTGTCGCGGCCTCGATCTCGGGCAGCAGGCGGACGTAGCGGTCGACCTCGGCCTGCAGTGCGGCCTCCTGCGCCTCGGCAGCGGCGGCCTGCGCGGCGACGTCGGTCTGCGCCGTGTCGGTCTCGGACTCGGCGGCCTCCCCGCCGAACAGCATCTCGTATGCGGACTCGGACACAGCGATCACCAGTCCTCGTCGACGTCGTCGCTGTCGACCGCCACGCCGGGTGCGTCGGCCTGCTCCAGCGCAGCGAGATCGCGGTTGCTCACCACGACGATCCATTCGCCGGTGGCATGGATCCGAGCCGCTGGACCAGCGTGACGCACCCGCGCCGTCCGCTCGAGCAGGGTGCGGATCCGATCGATCTGCTCGCCGCCGGTCATCACGGAGGAGGGCCGGATCACGAGCGCGGCGTCGCCCTCATCTGCGGTGGGCTCGACCCGCACCACGGAGGCGGCGGGCCTGAAAACGCCGCTCTCCGGGTCGGTCTCGCCGAGCCGGCCGAGCTCGCACGCCTCGGCGAACGCGCGCCGCCCCGCGGCGATGTCACCCGACCGCGTCATCACGGTGGCGAGGGCTGTCCCGGGAGTCCAAGGGACCACGCCGCCGAGCGCGGCGTACCTCGCGAGATCCTCGGGATCGCTCGGCACGGCGGCGACCTGCGGGACGTGCACGGCGGGGGCGGGCAGGCCGATGCCGAGCGGGTCGTACGACTCCCTCGCCGGCGCCTGCGCGGCCTGTTCCGCCTCGCGCAGGCGGTGCTCGTGATCCGCTGCGGCGAGGGCGCGGCCGCGGGAGGCCTCGGCGGCGGCCTTCTTTGCCTTCTCGTCGGCGGATTCGCGCATGAGCGCGATGGCGATCCAACCCCCCATCACGGCGAGGAACGCGATCACGAGCAGGCCGGCGTTGTCGCTGACGAACGCGCTGAGGCTGAACCCGCCAGAGCCGCCCGAGGATTCGGCTCCCTTGCGCCATGCATCTTCGACGCCGCCGGCCGCCTCGCACGCACGACGCAGGTTCTCGGACAGGCCCGCGCAGTCCGGATCGGGCGCGGCGGACGCGGTGCCGGGTGCGGTGAGGGCGAGCATCGCGACGATGCTGGCGGTCGCGGTGGAGGTGCGGATGAGGCTTTGCATGACGCAACGGTCTCTCCAGGTGCGGACCGTGCGCAACGTGGATCCTCAAGGCGCTCAAGAAGATAACGGTTCGGCTGCCCCGTCTGGCCTGTGTTGTCTCTGCTTTAGAGAAGCGAAAATGTGATGAGCATCACGTCGAATCGGGTGGGTTGCGATGGTGGAAGCGACTGGAGGGCTGCGGGTTCAGGTGCGGCGGCGACGGCTGCGCTTGAGCGGCAGGCGGACTCGCGGATGGGTGGCACGGGGTCGTGATCCGCGCCGGCGGCGGACGCGGGCGGAGGTGCCCGTATCGGCTTGAGCGGCAGCAGGCTCCGGTGCTCCGCGTGTCAGCTCGTGTTGAGCGCTGCCTCGGCGGGCGCTGGATCGAGGAAGTCGCAGGTCAGGCGTGGTGTCGGGCTCGGGGGAAGTGACACCGGTTAGAAGTCGGAAGCAATCGGTCGCGGTGGCGTATCACCTGGTCAGAGGCATGCGGGGTGGATCAGGGCGGTCAGGACGACACGCCGTCCCACCTGCGGGGGGAGGCTGATGCAAGGGATTCGACCGCTTAGGTGCACACTGCTGCCGCACGAAACGAACACCCCGCACAGAAAGGAACACTCATGACTGTCACGCTCCCCGCGGATCGCATCGGGCGCACCGTCGCCGCGCGACGCGTCGGTGTCAGCGCTCCCACGGTCAGCCGCTGGATCGACCGCGGCCTGATCGCCGGCTACCGCCTCGGCGGCCGGATCTACGTCAGCGAGGCCGAGATCGACGAGATGCTCGCCCGCGCGCGCATCCCTGCCGCCGTCTGACCGAGACCCCCGAAACGAGGAAACCCGGCGCTTCCGACGCCGGGCCTCGCTTCTCGTTATCCGCCCAACCCGAACGCTTCACTGAACGAGAGGACACCGTCATAATGGCACACCCCACTGATCTCGCAACCCCGCACGACACGCCGATCCCGATCACCGCGGCGCGCATGGACTACCTCGGCGCGGTGGCGTCGGGCGAATGCGCCGACGACGAGCTCGAGTGGCTGCGTCAGCAGGCCGACGAGGCCGACGCGGAGATCGCCGCTCTCGCTACCGCTCCTGTCGAACCGTGGAACCTGCCGACTCCGACCTCGCTCGAGACGTGGCTGCCGTACATCCCCGAGCATCTGGACCCCACGGGCTCGCCTGCTCCCGGCGGTCACTGCACTTGCCCCTCCGTCGTCGGCATCGTGTTGCACACGGAGGGCTGCGCGCAGGGGGCCTCGGGGAAGGCGCAACCGTACGACGAGGCCACCTGTGCGGATTACGACCTCGTTACCAACGAGCTCGTAGATGCCATCACCCTCGGAGCTGCCCTGCGCGCTATCACGACGTCCGGCCTCGCCGACGTGATGCTCTGGGAGGCCGAAGACCGTGAGTTCGTCGCCGTGCTCCAGCGCGACCAGACGCCGGAGGAGCTCGAGGTGCGGGCTGCGAACGTCAAGGCCTACCTCACTGACCCGGCCGTGCGCGCCGAGTTCGACCGCGACGAGGCCGAACGAGAGGAGGTCGAGAGCGAGGCCGAGTACCTCTTCGAGACCCTCCGCCGGCGGATGACGGTCGAGGACTACGACCGCATGTTCGACGACCTCGACGTGAGCGATCCCGACGAGGTGCTGTCCCGGCTGCGCGCGGAGGTGGCAGCGCTCCCCGCCGCCACCAGCACCGCGTCGGTTCCGCCGGCCGCGCCGTTCACGGTCCCGCCGGCGCCGGGCGCAGCCACGCCGCACGCAACCGCCGCACCGCTCCCGCCGGTCGCCCAGGCAGCGCCCCTTTCCGCGGAGCAGGCGACGCTGGCGGAGGCCCTGCGCGAGCGCGCGGTGGAGGCCGCGCATCTCCAGCTCGAGCTTGAGGCGTACCTGTCCATGCTCCCCGCCGATGACGCTGGCCGCGAGGTCGGAGCGCTCATGGCGATGACCTTGGCGGAGCGCTCGGAGGCCGTCGAGGCGGCGAAGGCCGGCCGTCTCCATCGCCTGGGGCTGCGCCTCGCCGATCTGGTGCCCAGCGCAAAGGGGTCGACGCGCGCATGGCTCCGACTCCGTGAAGGTGCGGCCGGGCAGTGGAGCATCGAGGAGCTCGTGCCGTTCACCAAGGATCAACTGCGCGCGAGGATGAACGGCTCACCGCGCGTGCCGACCATCATGCAGCTCTTCTACGACACCAGCATCCACCTTCTCGCCGGTAGCGGCGGCATCGGCAAAACCTGGATCGCCCTCGCGGCGTGCAAGGCGGTGATTCCGGCTGTCCCGGTCCCCGGGCACCGCGGCCCCTACGCCGTGTACCTGGACCTGGATCAGAACGGCAATGAACTCTACCAGCGTGCCGGTTGGCTCGGAGTACGTGAGGAGGACCTCCTCAACCGGAACCTCGAGCTCATGGATGTCTCTGCTGAGGCCGCTGAACGGGGCGCCGGAACGGTCGCGCTGCTGCGCTCGATCCTGGAGGGACTGCTGGAGGCTCCGCCGAAGGTGGTCGTCGTGGACTCTCTGACCAGGATCACCTCCGACATCGGCGCGGACTCCGACAATGGCGATGCGATCACCGCGGTGCTGGGGATGTTCAACGACCTCGCCCGCGTCTCCTGCTTGATCGTGCTGGACCACACCGGCCACGGCGATCAGACGCGGCCGAAGGGCTCCGGTGCGAAGAAGGACGCCTCGCATGTGGTCCATTCCGTCGAGGCGATCTCGCTCGACCCGGAGCGGAACCCGCACGCGGTGGCCGTGGGCAAGATCCACTCGACCAAAGACCGATTCGGCGGCATCAGGCGGATCAACCGCGATCCGGGTGACCGGAGCTCGCTCCCGGTCCTGGGAATGATCAGCGTCTCGTTCGACGACTCGGTGAACGCGGCCTCGGTGGATTTCGCCCCGCAGAGCGTTATCGCGGCTGCATCGGAACGTCGCGACAGCGACAACGGGAAGGCGTTCGCCATGGAGGCACGCAGGGTGATCCGCCGTCTCGTGGACACGGCCGCCCGCAATGCGGTCACCGCGGAGCAGGCCAAGGCCGCCGGCACCAAGCCCGCCCCGCCGCTGTCGGCGCGGGGCATCGAGGACGCGGCGTGGGACGAGCTCAAGGACAACAAGCTCGGAGGCCGCAAGAGTGACGTGCGTGCCGTGATCCGGAGCATGACCGGCAAGGACCTGGTCGAGTATCAGGCGAATTGGGGGTCGACTCCGGGCGTTCGGTACCGCGTCGCGGGCGGCATCACCGACGGCCGCCTCGATCCCGTCGACCTCGACTGAATCACCCTCCCTCGCTCGAACAGAATCGACTGCGCCGCGCCTTGGCGCAGTCGATTTCTGTATGTCTACCAGGGCGGATGCCGATCAGCCGCCACGGCTGCGCAGAGCCACGACACCCCGAGAACATGCAACGCACAGGTTGCGGCGCAGTCGAAAGCCCCGCCTACCTGCGACAACAGCGTCCTGGAACCGACTGCGCCGGGGTCAGAATCGACTGCGCCGCGCACTCGATCGACTGCGCCGGGGAGCTTCGGCAGCTTCACCGTCTCGGCGGGTGGAAAATAGCCCTCTACCTGCGGATTCTCTGCCAGAATCGACTGCGCCGCCGGATACCGATTCAGGAGGGTCGCGGCGCAGTCGACGGCGCAGTCGATTTACCCCTCCTCACCTGGGCAAACGGAGCGCCGCCAGTCGAGTGCGCCGGTGCGCCGGGGGCCTACGTAGTAGCCCCCGGTGCCCGGTCGCATCTCAGACGGCTGCGACGCCCCGAGATTCTGTTGCTGTAGCTAGTAGCTGTCACATGCCTCGTTCCGCAGCAAGATGCAGCACGCCGCGAGCGACTGCAGTCCCCCATTTAGGAGGGGCCCGCGTGAACCCGGGCGGGCGACGTGCGTGGGGAGGTGGAACCGAATCGCGAGCGCGAAACGTTACGAGCAGACAGCCCGCGGTGGGATGCGGATATCTGACGGGCGACGGAGCTGCTCTCCAGCGCTCAGGCGACACCAGCCCGGAGTAGAAGTTGCAGCTGTGTCCGAATTCGCCAGCCTGCCAGTACTCTCAACGGATGGCGACGAAGCAAGAGGTCATCAGACTGCTCACGACTCATTACGGGCTGACGCTGGCCGAAGAGAGGGCCGTGCAACATGGAGTCCAGCTGGTGATGGACCAGGGCCAGAAGGTCGTGGTGTACGAAACCGGAAAAGTCGTGGTCGGCGGAGCCAACTCGAAGGTTCTGGGTGACCTATCCGCTCGCCTCGTCAGTTGTACCGACGGAGCAGCGACGAAGAGTCGGAAGGTGTTTGTCGTGTATGGGCACGACAGCGCCGCGCGAACGCAGTTGGAAGCGCTGCTGCGGCGATGGAGTCTTGAACCAATCCTTCTCGATCAGCTCACTAACGAAGGTGCGACTCTGATCGAGAAGCTCGAACGGGCAATGGACGAGGCGGTCTTCGCTGTGGTCCTCGTCACCCCGGATGATGAAGGCCACCCTCGCGAGCGCTCGGACGAAAAGAAGTTTCGCGCACGCCAGAACGTTGTTCTTGAACTCGGCATGATGCTTCGAGGGCTCGGTCGAGAGCAGGTCGCGATTCTGATCCCAACGTTGTCGTCGGGGGTGATGGAGCGACCGTCTGACATAGACGGTCTCATGTACATCCCCTACAAGGACACCGTGGACGACGCAAAGGTGCAGCTCGCGAAGGAGTTGAACAGTCAGGGCTTGAGCATTGACCTAAACACCCTGTGACACCAGGTGTAGGGCGCATCACAATTTCTGGGTCAGCGCCGATCGGTGCCTCGCACTTCCCTAATCTGTCAGGATGGCCGAAGCCGCCTCCATCGCGTCTACCGACAGGACCGGACGACTGGGTGTCATGTACCTGCGGTCGCTCCTTGCGCAGGCCGGCGTCGCGCACAACGAGACGGACAGCGGAGAGGATCACCTCGCTGTCGACCTGAACGTCAATTTCGCGAGCGGCACCGCCCGCGTACAAGTCAAGACCGGAACGAAGCGCTGCAACAAGGACGGCAGCATCTCCGTGGCGGTCACAGAGGCGTGGAAGCGGCGGTGGGCGGCTTCGGTGCTCCCCGTGTACGTCGTTTATGTCCGATTGGAGAAGGCCCCGCCGGCGGACTGGATTGACCACGAAGATGTACACACCGTGGTTCACGCTCGGGCTCTGTGGATGCGCGTGAACTCCGTTGACGGAAAGAGTGTCAGACTCCCAGCACACAATAGGCTCACCGCGGAGACCTTCGACGCTTGGGCGAGCGAGTTCGAAGCAACTGCAACTGCATGGGGAAGGGCGGCGGGAGCGTGACGACAACTTTGCACGACCGCACCGTGCGCTACCTCGCTGCGACCGGGTGGTTGCCACCAGCAGAGGTTGGTGAGCTTGGTGGCCTCTGGCGACATCCGGGGTCTGAACTCATCCTGCCGGTACCGAACGATCTGTCTACAGACGGTGTTGACTGGCAACTCATCCTCGACAGGATCTCTATCGTCGAGGGGTCGACAGTCGGCGATGTGATGCGCACGATCGAGCAGCAGTCAGTTGACGTCGCCAACCTCCGTGCGGCCAACGACATCGTGATTCGGGACACGATCCCCTACTGGGCTGGAGTCACCCTGGTGCAGTCGAGCTGGATCATGCTTCGGTCGTCCGCGACAACCGCGATGGGCCAACGCGCACTGATCCGCAACTACAGCGTCGTGGGTGACGACCTCGCGGCGTCAGCTCGAATGGCGCACACGCGGCGCGGTTCGTTCATTATCCCCATCTTGATGCCCATTTCGGAACCTGTCCCCGAGTCGAACGGCGAGACGATCACAGGCATGGAGATAAGCGACCCAGCCGAGCCGCCGGAACGGCGCGTGATGCGGACCTTCGCGGAGGCCCTTGCCACGCTCGACGCGGCTGCGATACAGCCGGAGCGCGAACCCCGGGCTAGCATTGACGCCGAGCTTGTCCGCGCAGGCGTTAGTAGCCAGTTCGCCTCGGCGCTGCACCGGATACTGACTCAGGAGGCAGTGAATGAGTTCAGCGCTCACTTCGACTGGTCACCAGCCGGAGGCCGTGCGCCGCAGGTAAACACCTCCGTGTCGATCCCTGCTGCGGCGAGCGAACGGGTCGCCACCGTGGCACGGCGATTGAAGACGCGAACTCCTCCTCGTGTCGAGGAGGAGTTCGTCGGGCCGATTCGCGGCGTCCAGCGCGATCACGACGCGGACACGGGTTCCGTCACCGTTGAGATCGTACGCAACCGCCGGCCTGCGAACCTACGTGTGAACGTATCCCCGAAGGTCCTCGATGAGGCGTGGCAGTGGGCTCGTGACCGAAAGACGGTCGTCGTCAACAGTCGGGTGCGAAGCACCCGTGAAGGAATCATCGCGTCGTCGCCTGACGCGATTGTTCCACTGATGCTGCATGTCGAAGCAGAGTAGTTCCATGATCAGTGCACCGGCGAGCACTCAGGCCGCTACTTTCCCCGGCAACGCCGGCACTGTCCCCTGATCGAACCAAATGCTGCGACCGGGAACTCCCTGCTCATAGAGCGGAGGTTGTCGGGCCTTCCAATACGGTCGGTGTCATGCGGTGAGAGTATCGAGCGTGACCGACTGCTTGGGCAGTTCCTGGTCTGGGCGGACCGGACACCGGCTGCCCTCACCGCGAGGTGCCCCCGAACCCGAACCCCGCGCCCTCCCCGCCTGGGTCGAAGCCGAGCTCGCCAACCGGCGCGCGTTCTGGGCCGTCCTCCGCAACGGCGGCGCCCTCACCCCGGAGGTGGAAGCCGAGGCGATCCGGCGCGAGGTCGAAGGGTACGGCGAAAACCCGGAGCCACCTGTCACTCCCGCATGGCACGATCACCGGATGCCTGACCTCTGCGACTGCGACCGCCACGACCACATCGGCTCAGTGGATGGGCACTGCCCGAACCTGTCCACCGCCGGCGAGGAGCCCGAGGGCCCGACTCTGGCTCACTGGACTTCGTGCGGTCGTCGACGAGGAAGTCTCGTTCGTTGAAGTGCTTGTGAAGACTGAGGATCAGCCGTTTGTACACCGGCGATGCGGATCGCTCGTCGAATTGTTGGCGGATCCAGCGGAGCTTGTCCGACCGTGCTGGGGTTGTCCCACGGCGCTGTGGAGAGTGAGCAGCGGCCCAAACCTGGGTCGACGATACGCGCGCACATCTATCGTCGGCTGCGGAACGCCCCTGGCGTTTCACCACACTCGCGGACGAATGCCTGATGGAACCCTACCGTGCTCGTGTAACCGACCGCGGTGGCAATGTACTCAAGCGGACGGTCGCTCTCAGACAGAAGTCGTCTAGCTTCGAGAATCCTCCGGGCTCGTAGATAGGCCGCAGGAGTAGTTTCGATGGCCGTAACGAATTCGCGGGCGAGGGTCGAAGCGGAGACGCCCGAATGCGCCGCGAGGGACGATACAGTCCACTGCTCGGAGAATCGGTCGTTGATAGTGGCCAGCGCCTTCCCGACACGGGGGTTACGGATCGCGCGCGCGAGGCGGGTATCGGTGGTGCCCAGTGCCAGCCGCAAGCCGAGCACGTATGCGAGCTCGAACGCCCGGAGATTTATTGTTTCGCTTCCGGCGCTGGGCTCGTCAGCTTCGACAAGGATCCCTTCCAGGAGGTGATGAAGGAGCGGTTGCTGCGCCAAGGAGGCGCGGTCGACGACAAGCACATCCGGCAACAGGCGGTAGAGCATTTGCTCTGCTGCGAGGTCGTAGTCCAGCCCGGCGCAGAGCATTCGCCCTATCGTCGGCGCGGAGGTATCGCCCAACTCGAGAACGGCTGAGTCACCAGGCCTACGGTCCGGGAGTACCTCGTGGATGAACGGTGCAGCCTGAGTAGAAGAGCATCCAACGACGTGGGCGGCGCCGCGGGGGAACATGGCGAGGTCGCCGGCGGTGAGGGTGTGGGGTGTGCTGTCGGTGCAGGTGACGATGACGGTGCCGGCGAGTACGTAGTGGATGAGGGCTCGGGGTTCGGGGTGGCCTTGGATGGCCCAGCCGGGGTGTAGGCGCCAGTCGGAGTGGTAGGCGCCTTGTAGGCGGAGGGGTGCGAGGACGGAGCCGAGGACGTCACCGGACTGCATGAGTGAAAATCATAGCTTACTGACCATATTGTTCATTGAAACAGGCTTTCAGGCGGGGCACAGTGGCTGCCATGACTGTCTCCGCTCCCGTCGTCGCTGTCCTCGCCGCTGCTGGTGCGCAGGGATCAGCGATCGTCTCCGCACTCGAGCTGGCGGGCGTGCCGGCGCGTCCGCTGTCCCGCATGGCCGCGCCGTTGGGTGATCGCGTGGCGCTCACCGAGGCGCTGGTCGGTGTCGATGTAGTGGTGTTCACCGCGCCGCTCGACTTCACCGATGCTGCCGCAGAGTTCGCGCCGAACGTTGCGGCGGCCGCGGAGGCCGCGGGGGTGCAGCGGATCGTGTTCAATTCCAACACCACGTTCCCTGCCGAGGGGACTGGGGCGGCGGGGTTCGAGACGCGTCGCGCTGCCTGGGGGGCGCTGTCGTCTGGGGCGGTCGCCGCGAGCATGGTGTCCCCGGCGGTGTATTTGGAGAACCTGCTCGCGCCGGGGGTGCTCAGTGCCGGGGCCGATGGCGAGCTGGTGTTGCGGTACCCGCTGTCGGCGTCGACGTCGGTGTCGTGGGTGTCCTTGGCGGACTTGGGGCGGGCGGTCGCTGCGGCGGTCATGCACGGGCAGCGAGGGGAGTGTGTGCGGCCCGGGCCGGTCGGCGGGATCACCGCCGCGGCGCTCGCCGGTGAGCTGAGTGCGGCTCTCGGGCAGCAGGTCCGGTACGAGGCGCTCGATCCGGCCGCGTTCGAAGCGGGTCTCGCGATGGCCATCGGCGCCGGCCCGGCGGGCGGGGTGGCGTCGATATACCAGTGGGTGTCCGAGCATCCGGACAGCGCGGCGCTCGCCGCGGCGGCGGCGGATCAGCCCGTTTGGTTGCCGTCGAGCGAGCCGACGGCGGACTGGATTCGGCCGCGTCTGAGCGCGCTCGTCTAGCACCAAGACGCGTGTTCGCCGGACCTCGCGGTACGAGGCCGTTCATCCGCTACCAAGTTCTCAGGGGGAAATCCATGATGCCCACGCTGCTCAATGCTGCGTCCGATCCGCACTATCGGTGCGCCGAAACCCAGCGCGCGGACCCGCTGAAGGCGGACGCGGCCCTCGCCTTACTACCGGTGATGAACGCCGCGGCCGACCTCGGTGCGTTGGCCGGGCTGCAGCGTGATCTCTCTGACCGGACGCTGCGGCTGCTTGCCGAGCGGTCGGTGAGCGCCGCCGAGGCGCTGGCGATCATGCGGGATCTGGGGATCGTCCTCGGGTCGGTCAAGCGGCATGGCACGGAGCCGCTGACGATCACTCCGGAGCTGTCGCCGGCGTTGCTGGCGTTGGGCTGGCAGACCGATCTGATCCCGCGGGATACGGTGCAGCACTACACCGCGTGGAATCCGCGGGGTGAGCGGCGGCGCCGGTACACCGATGATGCGCAGGAGCAGCATCTGCAGGATGCGGTGAGCACGGTGTTCCCGCAGCTGAGTGGGTCGCTGACGATCTCCGCGCAGCTCGCGGACCTCGATCCGTGCGATACGCGATTCGCGCCGACGATGGACGCGCTGGAGTCGTTGACGGTGTCGATGGTGTCCACCATCGACGAGGTGGTGGCGACGGTGTCGCCGGAGTTCTTCGCGCGGACCTTGCGGCCGTACTACGAGGAGATCACCGTCGCGGGTACGACCTATCTCGGGCCGGCGGCGGCGCAGGTGCCGTTGTGGCTGGTCGATCTGTGCGTGTGGGCTGCCGACCGCAACGGGGACGCCTACCGGACTTTCGTGCTGGATTCGCTGCCGTATGCGCTGCCGTCGTGGCGGTCGTTCTACGAGCGACACAAGGACAGCCCGTCGGTGGTGACGCGGCTAGGGGAGGCGTTCTCGGTCGATCCGGACAACGCTGATCTGCATCGGTCCGCGGCGGCGACCGCGCGGTTGCTGCGGACATTGAAGACGTTCCGGGGCCGGCATATCGGGATCGCCAAGAAGGCGTACTCGGATGAACTGCGCCTGTACGACACAGGGAGCGGCGGCGCGCCGGTGGTGCTGCTGAAGGCGATCTTGGACCTGACACGCGAGAACGAGACGCTGGTCGGCAACGGGTACGGGCACACCGCCCGCGCCGGGCGCATGGAATCGACGGCGAGCTAAGTGCGGATCGTCATCGCGGGTGCGGGGATCGCGGGGCTGACCGCCGCCCTTGCCCTCCACGCCGCCGGGCATCGCGACATCCGGATTGTGGAGCAGTCGCGGCAGCTGAGGCCGCTCGGGTCGGGTGTGAATCTGATGCCGCAGGCGGTTGGGTATCTCGCCACGTTGGGTGTTCTCGAGGACCTGCGGGAGGTGGCGATCGCGACGTCGACGATGCAGCTGGCCACCGCGCGCGGACAGGTGCTGTGGAGCGAGGCGCGCGGAGGTGGGCCGGTTCCTCAGCTGTCGATTCACCGCGGCTGGTTGACGCGTGTTCTGGCCGAGCACGTGACGAATCGGCTCGGCGGCGGGGCGATCGTCGCGGACTCGCGGATCGTCGCGGTCGACGCCGAGCAGGGACTGGTGGGCTGCGTGAGTGCCGCCAGCGCCCCGCGGGAGCATCGGTTCGATGTCCTCGTCGGCGCGGACGGCATCCGATCGGCGGTGCGGGCCGCGGTGGTCGGCGGATCGGTGCCGTTGCAGTTCGCCGGCGCCACCATCTGGCGTGGCACCACCACCTTCCATGGGTTCGCGGACAACGCGACGATGGTCATCGCCGGCGACGGCGCCGCGAAGGTCGTCTTCTACCCGCTGGCCGATCACCACGACGGCACCGTGCTGATGAACTGGGCCGCCGCAACGTCCGATGCCGGCGGCGCCGGGGAGCGGGGGAACTGGAACACCCCGGCTGCGGCGTCGCAATTCGTCGACGCGTTCGACGGCTGGAGCATCCACGGCATCGACATCGGCGAGCTGATGCGCGCCACCGACGGGCCGTTCGCGTATCCGATGGTCGACATCGACCCGCTGCCGACCTGGACCCGGTCCACGAGCCGCGGGCAGATCGTGCTGATCGGGGATGCCGCGCATGCGATGTATCCGATCGGCTCCAACGGCGCGACCCAGTCGGTGATCGATGCCGCCGTCCTCGGGCGGCATCTCACGCCCGCTGTTCGGGCCGGGGCCGCGCTGGCCAGCTTCGAGCTCGAGCGGCGGCCCGCCACCGCCGCGGTGCAGACCGCCAACCGTGCTCAGGGCCCCGAGATCGTCATCGACCTTGCTGCGCAACGCGCACCGCAGGGCTTCACCGACCTCACGGAGGTCTTCGCTCCTGGGGAGCTCGAGGAGATCGCCGCCAGCTACGCGGCCATCTCCGGCGCTTCCCGCCGCCCCTCTCTCTCGCAGTGAAGGACTGACCATGACGCTTCGCACCGGCACTGACTACCTGCGCGATCTCGCCGCCCGGCCCCGCACCATCTGGCTGGGCCGGGATCTGCACACCGATCCTTCGACGGCCCCGGGGTTCGAGCACACGGCGCGGTCGTTCGCCGCGCTCTACGACCAGGCCGCGGCCTCGCCTGCCGCGAACGTTCTGCGCGACCCGACGCTGACCGGCAGTCCGTTGCGGGCTTACAGCACTCCCACCAGCCATGCCGATCTGGTTGCCAAGCACCAGGCGCACGACGCCTGGGCGCGGCCCAGCTACGGCTTCCTTGGGCGGTCCCCGGACTACATGGCCGCTGCGACGGCCGGTTGGGTAGCCCGGCCGGACGCGTTCACCAGCCAGGGCGGGGGGTTCGACGGATCGGCGAACGCGATCGCGCTGCACCGCCGGCTGCAGCAGCACGACCTGTTCGCCGCGTTCACCATCACCAACCCGTCAACCAACCGTGCGCTACCGGTCGCCGCGCAGGGCGCGGGGGATCTGCTCATGCACGTCGACGCTGAACGCGCGGACGGGATCCTGATCTCTGGCGCCAAGACCATCGGCACCGGTGCGGTCTTCGCCGACGAGATCGTGGTCGGCACCATCGAGCCCTTGAGGGCGGAGGACGTCGACTACGCGTTCACCGTCGTGCTCGACCCCACCAGCGACGGCGTCTCGTTGCTTTCGCGGACCAGCTACGAGCAGGCGGCGGTCACGGCAGCGGACAGTCCACTCTCGTACCGGTTCGACGAGAACGACGCGCTGCTGGTGTGTGAGAAGGTGTTCGTTCCGTGGGAGCGGGTGCTGACCTACCGCGATACCGTGACAACGGCGGGGATCTGGTGGGGTACGCCCGCGTACGGGTACATGGCGCATCAGGCTGCGGTGCGGTTCGGTGTCAAGCTCGAGTTCCTCGCTGGTCTGGCGATGCTGGTGGCCGAGCAGACCGGTGCCGCGCGCTCGCCCGCGGTCCGGGCGGAGCTGGGTCGGTTGGCTGGATATGCGCACACGGCGCAGGCGATCGCGCTCGGTGCCGAGTCTGCGTACGAGGTTGATCCGGGTGATCTCGGTGGGGCGGTGCGGATCAACCAGGCGATCATCTTCGCGCAGCGGCAGTTCGCGGCCGAGGCCTATCCGGCGACCTTGCATCAGTTGCGGATGCTGTGCGGGGGAAGCCTGACGCAGCTGCCCGTGTCGATCGGGGATCTGCAGGCTCCGCAGGTCGGTGAGCTACTCGAGCGGTACTCGCGGACCGCGGGGCAGACGGCGCAGGACCGGATCGAGTTGATGAAGCTGGTGTGGGATGTGACCGGAAGTGAGTTCGCCACGCGTCACGCGCATTACGAGCAGTTCTATCAGGGTGCGCCGCATGTGTACCTGACGCAGCTGGCGGGGACTGAGGCGGCGGCGGCGATGACCGAGTACGCGGCGACAGCCCTTGGCGGCGTTGGTGCGTCCGTGGCCGGTGCCGAGGCGGCGACCACCGGATGACCGCGACTCCGACCCGCCGGCGGCCCGCGGGTGCGGCGATTCGCTGGACGCTGGCGTTGGCCCAGTTCCTGCTGATCCTCGACACCGCGGTGCTCAACGTCGCCGTGCCGCGGATCGCGGAATCGGTCCACATCCCTCCCGCCCAACAGAGCTGGGTGATCAACGCGTTCGTGATCCCGTTCGCGGGTCTGCTGCTGGCCGCCGGGTACCTCGCTGACCGGATCGGTCGGCGGCGCGCGATGATCAGCGGCCTGATCCTTCTTGCTGGCGGGGCGCTGCTCGGGGTGTTCGCCGTCGACGCGGCGACGGTCCTCGCCTCTCGGGCGATCCAGGGTGTCGGCGGTGCCGTCACGGGGGCGTCGGCGATGTCGCTGGTGCTGCATCTGTTCACCGGGGATGCGCGGGCCCGCGCACTGGCCCTGTACGCGACGATGGCCGGCGCCGGTGGCGTCGCGGGCACGGTCGCTGGTGGCGCCCTCACCGACTGGCTTGGCTGGCGGTCGCTGTTTGCGCTCAACGTCGCTGCCGCACTCGCCCTCGCCGCTGCGGCCGCTACGGTCCTGCCCGGTGACCCGGCCCGCACCGCCGGTGAGGGGGTGGGGGAGCGTCGCCGCATGGACGCTGGACCTGCGGCGATGACCGTCGCCCTTGCTGCGGCCGCGTACGCGATCACCGCGGCCGCGCAGCACCCCGTTGGCTCCCCGAACGTGTGGGGAGCCGCCGCAGGCGCCGCGGCCGCGGCCGCCGTGTTCGTCTGGCTCGAGCGGCGTGCCGCGACGCCGGTGATCCCCCGCGCGGTCTGGCGCAACCAGCCCATGCTGACCGCGCTCGCCCTCGCCGGGGTCTCCCAGTTCACCCTGACTCCGATCTTCCTGCTGGTCAGTGTGTATCCGCAGGAGAACCTCGGGTACAGCGCGTTCGCCGCCGGTATGATCTTGCTGCCGATGTCGGTGGCGATCGTGTTCATTGCGCCGCTGCTGCCCCGGCTCCTCGGCCGGGTCGGGCTTGCGGCGGTGATGGTCGCCGGGTTCGCTGCCATCGCGGTCGGCGCGGGGGCGCTGGCCGTCCTAATCGGCCCCGGCCGCGGCTACCTGGCGATCACCCTCGTGCCGACGCTGATCATCGCCTTCGGTGTCCCGTCGACCGCGATGACCACCAACATCGCTACCGCCGCGCACGCCGGCGCCACACCTTCGGGGATCACTGCGGGCCTGTTGACGACCGCGCAACAGTTCGGTGCCGCGCTCGGCCTGGCGGCGCTGCCGGCTATCGCGCAGCAAACTGGGTACCGCGCTGCCTTCATGGTCGGGGGTGCTGCTTCCGTGCTTGCCGTAGCAGCAGCGGTCGTAGCGGTACGGCGCCGCTCGATCTAAGGGTGGATGCATTTCGGCAACACCCCGTGCGAGGGGGCTGCTACGACGCAGTGGAACCCGCTGCCCTGCAGTCTGATTGAAGAAGGAAGTGCTGGTTGAAGAAACGAGTAATGGGTCAGGTTCGAAATGTGTGGGAACGTTCGAGAGAGTCGCTCCGCCCAGTACTCACCGATGTAGTGATCTTCGTCGGAGTCTGGGTGCTGATCGCGACCATCAAGTGGGGACCGGAACGCACAGCGGCGTTCGATATCCCACGTGCACCCTTCTATCCGACCGCGACCGCTGTACTCGGCGTGGCCACGTTGTACCTAACCGCGTCAGCAAAGTGGCTGCCGAAACAAGCGCCGGAGGAACGACCAGCACAGATTCTGCACTCGATCTGCATCGTCACCCCCGTCATCTTCCTGATGATCACGACCTGGATGACGATCTCATGGGCAGGATCCTTCGCCGCGTTCGCGAGGCAAACGATCCTCTCCGTGGTCATATACACGGCACTCGTCATCTACTCACGGGCGGTTGTTGACGCCGAGTACGAAGAACGATTGCGAAAGGCAGTGGAGCAACGAGACGATCGTCGCAGACTCCGTCGGTCAGCACGCGTCTGGCGGATCGTGAATCGGCAGATCAAAGTGCACGATGACGAAGTCGCCAGCCCAACCGTCGTCCCGTTGAAAGTCAGGCTGCTTGGCGCACTCGGATACGTCATCGCCATTGTGTCGATTATTGTTGCAGGCGCCGTCGCGGGTCGGATAGCGAGCCACGTAGGTGTCCCGGCGCTTCGACCGTACTTCGCCTCGTTCTCCTATGGAGTACTCGCCGCGGCATTCCTTATTATCGTCATATACTTTGGTCGCATCGCCTGGGGCGGCATCGATGTCGTGTCGAACGGGCTGCTCTCACTTATGTACTCGATGATCTACCTGGTGTACATGTTGCAGTTGTTGGCCGTGACGCCCGCGCCCGGAGTGGGCCCAGTTCTTACCTGCTTGATTACGTCACTTGTGACGGGGCTGCTTGTCGAGCGAACCAACGTCCGGGTATTTCGTGACGGAGCTCCGGACCCGAACTGGTACATGTTCCCGCTTGCTGCAGGATGGAGCACAGTCACCTCCAGGCACCTTCGGGTCAGACAACAGCCCCCCGAAGAGGACGCAACGTGAACAGAACGAACGATAAGCGGTTGGCGGTTCAGAAATTACTTTCACGAACCGCACTTCGAGACAATAGGAATTGCGTAGAGACCCAGCAGTGCGTAACCATTGCCCGGCGCGTCTCGATTCGAGTCCTGCCCGCATTTCACAGACTATACGATCGGCATTCACATTCGAGGAGGACGAAGTGCCGCGCAAGCCAAGCACCGAGACACGGATGACCCTGTACCGGCTCGTCGGCTACCCATCGCTGACCAGAGTGATCCGGGAGAAGTACTCGTGGTTCGATGCGACAGAGGTCGATGTAGGTGGCAGAGCGTCGGTTCTCCATTTCGGGCGCACCCCGGAAAGGCCCGCGAAGTGGTCCGAGACGGTCGCGGGCCTATCGGGCGTGAGCGTCGGCTTGACCACAGGAGTGCCGGCTGCGGTCCTCCTTATTCCAGGTACGGGTCCTGGTGACGGCGTCGGTGACGACGGGGACCCGTTCGCATGGGCGCTGACGTTCGGGATGGGCCACCAGCTTCTCGACCAGCGCTACGTCGACAACGGGTTCGGTCAGCGCGTCGCCATCAGGTGTGCCGATCCGGCGCGGCTGAATTCGATCACGAAAGTCACTCTCGACGAGTCGGCGAAGACCGATAGATCTTCGATCCCCGCAGGAGCATCTTTGCGCAGCTTCGGGTTCGAAGACATCGGGGAGCTCGCCACCCGAGTCGTCGCTTCAGGGATCGTCGACGGAATAGGGGCCGTGGACAAGCCGGTGACGATCAGGGGCGCCGACGCGATTAGCCTTCCGCTATCGAAGAAGCCGGGTAGCCTCCTCTCCGATCTGGTCAAGCTCGACGCGATCCTCGCCAGACCGCCCGCGACCGATGAGCTGGCGGACCTAGAGCGATTGGTGCTGATCAAGGACAAGGCTCTGATCGAGAAGTTGGACGGCGAGCTCGTTGACGCCATCGGCGCCGAGTCGCCCAAGCGGCTGAGCATTGCGTGGCCGCACGAGGCGGTGGACGAGTTCGGGCTAGCCCAGGGCTTCAAGGTTACGGGCGCTGGCTACCGTGAGGTCCGAGATGGACTGCCAACGCTTGTCGACATTCTGGAGCCCGTGAAGAAGGGCGATCGCGGGGCCTGGGGCCAGAGACTCAGCAGCGTGGCTGTGCTTCTGTATGAGAGCGCCGACCCCAACGGACTCGTCAGCCCGCGGATGCCAGCGCGCAAGTGGCTCACGTTCGAGGTAGAGCGGGACGACCGAACCTACTTCCTGCATAGCGGCCGGTGGTACCTGATGGACCAGACCTACGCCGAAGTGGTCGCCGAGCGCACACGGGAGATCTTCGAGCGGCCGACCCCGGTGCGTGATCTACCAAGGTGGGAGTCCGGCATGGACGAGGCCGCATTCAACGCGAAGCTTGCTGAGACCACAGGGGGCTTGCTTCTCGACCGGAAGCTGATCAAGGGTGAGACTAAGAAGGGACACTTCGAGGCGTGCGATGTGCTGTTGAAGGACGGCACGTTCATCCACGTCAAGCACGTGAGCTCATCGGCGCCGGCGAGTCACCTGCTCGCACAGGCGCTTGTTTCGACGGAGATGCTCACCCACGATAAGAAGGCTCGCACCGACCTACGTCGGCGCATTCGTGAAGCGGGCGCGGAGCAGACGGACTATCAGTGCACACCAAAGAATGTGGTCGTCATCTTGGCCAAGGAGAAGCAGCCCATCGACGCGGCGTCGCTGTTCACCTTCACGCAGGTGAACCTCGGACGGCAGGACAGGCTGCTGAAATCGAGGCGAGTCGATTTGTCGATCGCAGCGGTCCTCAAGGAGTAGAAGCATGGTGGTGCACTCCCGATATTGCACCCGGACGTCGAGTGCTACTGAGCGAAGGCGGTGGTCTCGGCCGAGTACCCGGCGTCACCGGCGACCGCGGCCTGCGCCTGCGGGTCGACGAGCGCCTTCGAGCGGGTCTGTGCCAGCGCCCGGTCGAGGTACGTCACGTAAGCGAACTCGCCGCTCGTCGCATCGAGGATGCCGATGAGGGTCGCCGTCTGCGTCGCAGCATCCAGCAGGAACACCGGGGCGCCGGAGTCGCCGGGCTGCGTCCGCGTCCTGTCCAACTCGATGCAGTCCTCGTCCGCGTCGAGGAGGGTGCCGCAGTGGAGACCTGACGACTTGCCGTCGATGCAGGCGGGGGCATCACGGGGGAGTGTCTTTACCGCGGCCCTCGTCAGGACACCGGCGACCTTGTACCGGCCTCCGGCCACGTTGGCGGCGCTCGGGGCGCCCCACAGAGTGGTCACGCCGTAGGGATCGGTGGTCGTGGTTCCGGTGTACGTCCCCGATCCGCCACCGGTGATTGACACCGGTGCGCCGGGTGCCTTGTCGCAGTGGCCGGCCGTGAGGTAGCCGTGGGTGCTCGGGCTCGCAACTGGCGCCACGGCAGGACCCGCGGTGCAGGCCCCGTTGGTCGCGCCACGCTGCTGGACGAGAGTGGCACGCTTCGGCGCACTCGCCAGGATGTTGTCGGGGATCGTCACCCAGGTACGGGCCGTGGGGGAGACCGAGGCCGTGGTCGACGTGACCGTGTGGGCCTCGGAGGTCACGCTGCCCTCGGCCACCGTGGAACTGCCGGGCGTAGTCGAGCACGCGGTGATCGTCGCAACGGCTGCGGCCGCTGCGACCACCGCTCCGCGTCCGAGCGTCACGGGCGGTAGTAGAAGTAGTAACCCGCGCCCCGGCTGGTCTTACCGTAGGTGCAGGTCTTGACCTTCAAGCCCATGCTCGCCTGCTTCTGGCCACACGTCCAGTCCGAGCTGAAAGGACCGACCCAGCCACCGGGATCGGCCGACGCGGTACCGGCAGCGGCAACCGAACTACCGCCGATCACGGCGAGCGCGGCGACGGTGCTGACGATGACCTTCTTCATGGATTCTCCAGTTCAATCGATGTTGGCGCGCGGTCAGTAGAGGTCGGACACAGCGACTGTGATGGTTCCGCCGTTGCTCAGCTGGAACTCGATAGCGCCGTTCCAGGTAGCGGTGCCGCCTTCGATGACGGTCAGTGTTGGCGGATAGCGGCGAAGCTGCTCGGCTGCCTCCTCCTGAGTGCGGCGACGGTCTTCCTGCTGCACCGCAGCCCATTTCGCGCGCTCAAGGTCCTGCTGGTGCGCCTGTTCGGCGAGGAGTCGCTCACGCTCGGCGAGGTTCGCGGCGACCTGCTCGGCTGTCGCTCGGCGCTCCCATTCGAGTGCCAGTTCGGCTTCGGCCTGCGCTTCGTAGTGCCGGCGGGTCGTGGCGGCGTTGCCGCCGTTGAGGAGATTGACTTCATCCTCAGCTTCGTCGGAGGTATCGAATGTCGAGTAGTGCTGCCACTCGCCGTCAGGGGAGTAGTAGCCGACCTTCCAGCGGTCCCTCTCGAACCAGCCGCCCCGTTCGTGCTGGATTACGTACGCCAACGTCGTTGCCCCTCGTTACGCCGTCAGGATGAGTTGGACCTGGCCGCCGTGCGGCTCACTGATCTCAATGTCGGTGGCCCGCAGGCCGCTCCGCAGTACTTCGGCCGCATGTGTCCAGGCGGTGAGTGTCTGCCCGACCTCAAGATCGAATACGGCGGCGAACACGTCGGTTGTGCATCCGACGGCCACGAGTCTCGGTACGTGCACGGTGGTGACCTCGGTGGTGGTCCCGATCGGGTTGACTCGCGTGTCCATCGTCGCCCGTGTCAGGCCCGCAGCGTGCATCAGCGCGGCCAACGCGTCGGGGTCCCGAAGCACCGCGAGTGTGCGGCCGAACCGGCAGCGGACGTGTTCGATCACCAGACGGCGCTGTGCTTCCGCCCGCACGTCCGCCGCGTTGCGTTCGATCTCGTCCAGCTGCTCGACGGCGCGGCGCTCGAACTCGCGGCGCTCAGCTTCCAGGCGCCGCCGGGCCTCAGCGTGGATTTCCTCGTCGGTGGTCACAGCCCGCCGCCGCTCTGACGCAGCCGGTCCATCTCGGCCCGGACCGCTCGGTCGCGCTCCGTGGCTTCGGCTTCCGCCGCCACACGCTGCGCTGCCTCTGCGCGAGCCCGCTCCTGCTCTGCAGCGCGCTGTCGGGCTTCCTCCGCTGCCCGCGCTTCGGCTTCCCGACGCTGTCGTTCCTGCTCCTCGGCGGCGCGTACGCGCCGACCTTCCTCGACCTTGGCCTTGTCCTGCGCGAGCCCCTTGCTGATGACGCTGGTGATGGCGATCGCGGCCAGCGCGGCGAGGACGATGACGATCACAGTGGCGTTGTGTGAGAACCAGCTGCCGATGCTGCTGTTCGCCTGCTCGGTCCAGACCTGCGCGCTCCCGTCGCCGGAATCGCAGAGCCGCTGTGTTGCTTCGGAGTGCTCGCACGGGTCAGGGGTTGGCGTGGGGGCTGCGGCCGCGGTAGCCGGCGCGCCGAGCATCGGCGCCGCGAGAGCGAGCGTCAGCACGCCGACGCGGTGCGAGCGGCTGCTCCAGCGAGATCGTGCCATGGTCCGCCTTCCGACAGCGACGCTCGCTCGAGCGCCTGATTCTCGGTTTTAGAGAACTGACTGTTGACGCCAATCTAGCCGATAACGAACAGACTAGAAATAGCGGGTCTAGAGTTGCTCTGGCTGTTGGTGCTCCGAGTCGATGGAGTGGGATGCGACATGACGCATCCCAGTGAACGCACGCCCGTTGATCGCACTCTCGCGGAGTTGGGGGCGCGTATCAGGGTCCGGCGCGAAGCGCTGGGGCTGTCACAGGAGGCCGTCGCGGAGCGGGCAGCGATGCACGTGTCGAATTACGCGAGGATCGAACGAGGTCAGCAGGGCCCCCGGGTTCAGCTGCTCTTGCTTCTCGCCGAGGCTCTTGAGACCACGCCGGGGGCGCTACTCGACGGGTTGCCGCTGCCGCCGGTCCTCGTGGAGGAGGTCGTTGTCACGACCCGGACGAGGCGACGGCCGGGTAACTGACGACACGTACCGCTCGCTTTTCTCGCTTGGAGGTGGCGCTCGCTCGCTGTCGACCTCGGTGTACAGCTCGCGCCCGTCGCCGTGAACTCGGCGCCGTCGCCGGTACCGCGACCAGTGACCGCCGACGGAGCTTGAGCACGCCGACGTTGTCACCGCAGCGGCAACGGCCACGGCCACGGTCGTCGTGGCGGCGTCCCTCCAGGCCGTTGGGTCAGTCTGCCGCGACCGGGTCCGCCGGCTCTGCGAGGAACTGCTCGTGGCCCGTGAGCGCGGACTCGCCCGCCGCGTCGGTGACGGGATCTATGAGCGCGCGCTGCGTTGATTGGCCTCGCGTCGTGGACGACGTCGTCGAGTCGGTTCTACGTCCACAGACGGGCAATGTGATGCGGAACATAGCTCGTGGTGAACATTGGGCGGGCTCCTGGTCAGGCGGTCGTTAGCAATGCATCCATTCTCTGTTTCAGAGAATAAGCGCAGGTCAGAAGGGCTTGTTGGTTGCGCAACGTCATCCGATCGCTGCATCATCGATGCCATCGGAAACACCTTCTAGCAAAGGAACTACGTCATGGAGAACGCGATCACCACCTTCGTCGCACCGCCAACCAGTTGCGCCTACACCGACCGCGCCGTCTACCAGCTGCTGCTGGAGATCGCCGCCCACGACATCGAGGCGACGGCGCTCGAGCTGCATCCCGCCGACGCCTACACGATCAGCCGGGGCGAGCGCCGCGCTTCTGTGTGGCCGACCGAAGCCGGCGACGCGCTGGAGTGGGAGCTCCTGACCCTGCCCAAGCGTGGCCGCTGGAAGGCGCTGGCAGAGGGGGCAGGCGACGTAACCGCGGTGCGCAGCGCGGTGATCGACCACCTCCGCGACGCCGAGATCTAACCGCCGGCCGAGACGGTGGTGCATCTCCTTTCGCGAGGTGCTCCGCCGCGTCGGTCGGATCACCGTCCCCCGCAGAACAGGGAGAACACCATGACCATGAGCAAGTCCGAGAAGAAGACCCTTCGCCTGCACCGTGAGCACGCCGCGCGGGTCGGCACCGCCGCCGTGCAGATCCTCAGCAGCAGCTCTCCGAGCCCGTTCCGTCGTCGGATCACCCTGGCGGAGGCAGTCGCGGCCAGCTGGTACGCGCGCTACCGGTACGTCGAGGACGCCCTGGGCCTGACCGGCGTCGCCGCGGCGCGCGAGGTCTGGGATCCGCACGTCGCCCTGGCGCGCGCCGAACTCGGCGTCAGCGGGGCGCTCGTTCAGGAGGTTGTGCGTCGGTTGTGGCCCGAGATCCTGTTGCGCGCGGGGCAGATCGCCCGTGGCTCCGCCGACCCGTTCCGTGAGTCGTTCGGCGAGCACTTCGACGGCTTCGCCGCCTGACCCAAGCTCCCGGTCGCCGCACCCCGCCGTGCGCGGCGCGGCGACCGGTACCAACTCCAAGGAGAACTCGACCATGACCATCACCGTCCTGTCCCAGCCCGGCTGTGCCGCCTGCCGCTGGGTCGAGAAGACCCTCGAAGCCGAGGGCCTGGCCTACATCGTCCGCGATGTGCGCACTGACCCTGCCGGTGCCGACCTGCTCCGAGGCATCTACGCCCGCCTGCGCCCCGGCATGCACCCCGCCACGCCCGTCACGATCCTCGGAGACGACGGCGTGGTGTTCGGCCCGGACATCCGTTCGCGCCTGCGCGAGCTGCGGGGACGGGAGGTCGCCGCATGAGCGCCGCCCCACCTCCGCCGGAGTTTGTGACCCGCACCGAGGCCGCCCGCTTGATCGGCTGGTACCCGCAGCGGGTGACGCACGCCGTAGCCCGGGGCGAGCTACCTGCCTACCGTGTCGGCACTCGGATCGTGCTCAAGCGCACCGACGTCGAGGCGTTCGCCGCTGAGCAGACGACGCCGAAGCCACTCGACCCGAAGGAGGACCTGTGACCACCACAATGACCATCCCCGAGTTCACCGCCGACCAGCTCACCGCTGCCCTGCGCACCGCGAAGCCTGTCGACCCCGAAGCCGCGCACCGTGCGCAGGCCGACGCCGACGCCGCCCTCGACGCCGCGTTCTCGCGCATCCGGACGGCGACGCCATGACCGAGTACGCCGGCCCCGCACAGCATCCGCATCTGCCCTAGTGGCGGCGCCTGTTCCTAGCCTGGCGCGCACGGCGGCAGGCCTAACCCGAAGGGGAGCGCAGTATGTCCCAGACCGTCCCCATCACCGTGATCGGCTCGAAGTTCAGGATCGAGCCGTGGACCACGATCCTGCGCGACGGCGGGATCACGGTCACCCCGCCCGACGGGGTGACCGGCATCGCCGCCGCGGTCTGCCTCGGCACCGTGGCCCAGCTCCCCGAGCAGTTTATGGTGGTCTGGGTGCGGCCCAGCCCGTTCGAGGATGCGATGACGGACGCGCACCTCGGCATCGGCCGCAAGCCGGCCGAGCTGACGAGCGCGGCGTTCCACGCCCTCGACCACGGACTCCGGGTGGTCGGCGTCGTCGGCGAGGTCACCTCTTCGCCGCGCGAGACCGCCGCTGAGCTGCGCCAGTTGCTGGCGGCGGCGAAGGTGCCCGAGCCCGCCTGACCCTGATACCGAACAGCCCCGGCCACACGGCTGGGGCTGTTCTATGTGCCGGGGTAGTGGCTGACCGCGATCCGCGCGGCCTCCGACTCCGTGATCCCGAAGTCGAATGACACCCGGGCTGCGGTCTCGCCTTGGCTGATCCTGTGCGCGATGAGCCGCCGTGCGTCCGTGCTGACCTGCGTCTTCTCCACGCGGTGGGTGCAGCAGCGCGGCGCAGGATCAGCCCTCCGCGGCGCGAGCAGTGACCTCGATGCGGTTCCCGTCCGGGTCGGTGATGACGCTCGGCTCGGGGCGGACGCCGAACGGATCGCGCACGACCAGGCCGATCCTGGTGCGGGTGACGGGCCTGTCGCCGGCGGGATAGAGCTCGAGTACGGTGCCGTTCCCGATCTCCGTGGAGCAGTGCACCGGCCGGTTCGCGCCGCGCCGCTCACGCTGGAACCGCAGGCCAAGGGCGTCGGTGTACCACCGCGCGGAGGCGGCGGGGTCGCGGGCGTAGAGGACGACGTAGCTCAGGTTCATGGCGTGAAGGATGCCCCGAGGGGCTGACGGGAGGGGTTGTCGGCGCCGACAACCTGGCTGACCTGCGGCAACGCGAGCAGTGTGCACAATGTACACGCTGCTCAGCGCTCGTCGAGCAGCTCCCGGACCACCTCGAATCCGAGTTCCCGCTCCCATCGCCGGCGGCCACCCCGCCGGCAGCCCTCGGTGATCGCCTCCCGCCCCCAGGGATCGAGGCTGCGGAGCCTCCGCTGCGTGCCTTACCACTCGTTCACGTACCGGTGCACGGTCGCCACGCTGATGTTGAACTCCTCCGCGAGCTGCTCGACCGGGATCCCGGACTGCACCGCGAGGGCGATGTCGCGGCGGGCGGCGGGGTTGGAGATGGCGTGGGTGAAGAGGGTGCGCTCGGTCATGAGGGACACCATGCGGGCGCCGTCGCCCGCATGGTGTGCGGGGCGCGACATCACCCAGGACGCTCGTCTCAGAACTAAAGTTCCGAGATACCGCCTCGGCAACCTCACGGCCGTCCTGAACCCGCAGGAACGCCAGTCTCAGAAGTTGTCTCAGAAGATGCGTCGCAGAATTCGGTTGTCGGCGGCTTCTGATACACCTTCGGCATGAGTGAGCCCTACGTCCTCGGGTACGCGCGAGTGAGCACCGAGCATCAGTCCCTTGACGCGCAGCGCGACGCCCTCCTCGCCGCCGGGGTGCCGGCCGACCGGATCCGCGCGGAGAAGGCCTCCGCATCGCCCGGGTCTCCGCGCCCGGAACTCGCAGCGCTCCTTGAGCACGCACGACCCGGCGACGTGATCGTGGTCGCTGCTGCGGATCGCCTCGGCCGCGACGTGCCGGAGATGAGCAACACCATCCGCGAGCTGAGGGAGAAGGGGATCACCGTCCGCGCGCTCCGCGAGGGGCTGGACAGCAGCACTCCCGTCGGCGAGGCGATGCTGAACCTGTTGATCGCCGTGGGCGGGATCGAGCTCGCCTACGGGAAGGAGCGCCGCGCTGCGAGCCGCGCCGCCCGCAAGGCCCGCGGCCAGTCGATCGGACGCCCCAAGGCCTTGACCGAGGCGAAGGCTGCGCAGCTGGTACGCCTGGTTCAGGCCGGCGAGCCGGTGGCGATGGCGGCCGAGGCGTTCGGGATCAGCCGCGCCTCCGCGTACCGGATCGTGAAGGACGCAGAGGTCGCGGTGTTGGGGTGACGCCTCAGGCTCACGTGGTCATTGCTTCGACCGCAGATCTTCCACTGCCATCGTCACGGGCTGGCAACCGTCGGGTAGTTTCACATCATGAACAGACGAATCGGTACAGGAATCTCCGCGGTGCTGACTATCAGCTGTGCTCTGGTGGTGACAGGCTGCGGTGATCGCGGCTTCGACGTGTACGGCCGCATCGGCGGCGCTGTCAGCGAGGACTCCGGAACTGAGCCTGGCAAGTCGTGCCACTTCCTAGACGGCATCATCAAAGTCGGTGATCGGCTGAACCTAATGGGTGAGCACGGGCAGATGCTTGGAAGCGTCGACCTGGAGCCCGGCATCATGAGTCGATCAGCCTGTGACCTGCGATACCAATTCCGTGGGATCCGCGCTGGCGAAAGCACCTACACGCTCGAACTGGAGTCCCGCGTCTACCCCGCCGTCCGCGCAACCGAGCAGGACCTGCGTGCCGATATGGCGAACCTCCAGATTCGGTCTCAATCTGACATCTGGTTCGCGAAGGCTCAGGGCCGCCGGGTACCACCGTCGATCTACATGGCGCCATTCAACATGAAGAAGTAAGGCAAGTTCATTCGTTGGGGCGCTACCGTGCCGCTTAGCTCGGCGCCGATGCGCTTACCCCTGCCTGATCACCCGATCACTCTTCGATTCTGACGAACGGTTGATCCGGGTTGAGATCGGTGACATCCTCCAGCCACTCGTCGTCAAATGCGGCACTCTCAAACGTGCCTCCAAGGATTCCGACCAGGTAGTGAGCCATTCCTCTGGGGTCGTAATCGATACCCGACGTGTTGGTGACGATCACCGGCCATTTGTCGGGGTCATCCCCCAGGATTCGCCAGAACAAGCTTTGACCGGTGCCCGATACGCCGAATTGAACGTACATGTCACCTGGTGTGCCGGCAACCTCATCACTTGAAACCGTACCGTCTTGTGGAGCAAGGCGAACATATTCTGCACGATTCGACGAGTATTCACGCAGAAAGTCGATTGTTCCTTGAGAGGGTTTAGTCCGAGTCTTTGCGACCCAACCGGGAGGGGCGATGCCAAGTTCGCCCCAGAATCGTCCGGCGCCGTACTCGTCGATGAACTCCTTGTAGTCGGAAGGGAGTGGACCCGTGTCCTTTTCCACGTCCTCCCAAGAGTATTTTCTGTCAGGCGCGCCGACGGGTGGTGGTGCAATGTCCTTCAGTCGATCGAGGGGGCGCATATCATGCTCCTTACGAAAGCGGTACAGGGATGTTGGTGATCGGCTCGTAGATGTTTAGGCCAGCGCCGACGGCTCGGACGATGACCTCCGTGGGTGCTTGCGTCGCCCCGTTTCCGTATACGGGGATCACAGTATAGTCAACCGCCTGCCCTGTGCGTGCAACAGCGCTTGCAACTTGATCTTCTAGTACGCGCATGGCCTCATTTGCATCGTTAGTAATCGTGAATAGGTTCCGAGCGTCCTTCCCCGTGCCTCCGAGGCGATTGGCTAGACCATGGCCGCGTTGCAAGGGGCCGTCATCCCATGCCAGCTTCGGATCCCAGCCTGGCGGAAGGATCTTAGGGTTCGGGTCTGTGCCTTCGCCGAGCATGTTAGGGGTGATCCGGGCAACCATCCCGGTGGACGCTCGTCCGTCGAGAGGTCCGTAACGGACCCAGCCACCATCGTTCCATTCAGTAATTCTGCCGCCAAACCGATCGATGAACTGATCTTGTGAGACGTTCGGCTTGCCCGACAACGACCGGGGCGTCGGATATCCATTCGCCGACCCTGGTGCCCCCTTGCTTGGATCTTGTTCAAGCGGGTTGACTGGGGATTCTCCAATTGATGGCTGACCGGGCACAGTCACGTTCGAGGGGTCCGGTTTGGCTAGACCCGCGAGGTCGGAGACTACGCCAGCGGTCTTTCCTGCGTACTTTGCAGGGCGGTACGGGACGACCCCGAAGATCTTCTGGACACCTTCTGCGGCCTTCTCCAGGCCTTCGAGCCTTGATCGCTGGCCGGTTGGACCTGTTTCTATTAGTGTGGGCGTCTGTGTCCCGTCGGGTGCGATATCAACCATATCCCCGGGCAGGAAGACGAAGTCGCCTTGGTCTAACCCCTTGGGGCCGACTATCAACTTGGCGCTGCCATCTCGGAATACCGTGTACAGATTCCCGTCATCGTCTGACGCCTGCATCGCAGTCGTTGAATTTGACGACGGGAACGTTAGATACGTAATTGTCTTTCCGTCATGTGTCTTCTGAGTGCTGACGGGGGCGCCCGTTGCGCGATCAGCTGCAGACGGATACGTGGTCGTAACGAGCGCGCCTTCGTCTCCGTCGTAGCTGGTTTCGATCACAGAACCGTTCGGCCCCACAGACTGTACGGGCGCATGTACTACGTAGTCGATGAGCGCTGCCGGATCCGGGGATACCGGCCCGCTCGTGATGGGCGTCCCGTCCGAGTTGAACACGGCAGGCATCATGCTGGGGTCGATGCCCAGGTCCTGAGCAGAAGGCACTGGGGCCGACGAGTCAGCCTCCGTAGGCGCTGGCTTGGGCGGCGGTGTGCTTCCGATAACTGAACCGTCGGAGTTGAACACGGCAGGCATGATGCTGGGGTCAACGCCAAGCTCCTGCGCGGTCGGCAGCGGCGGTGTCGGAGGCTGGCTTGATGGCAATGACTGGGCCATCTGCTGGGCCATGGGGTTGCCCTGCGCGGCGAGTTCACGAATCTTGTCGGCTGCTGCGGCCTCTTCGGGGGTCGAGGTGCCGTCCGGGTTGGGGTCCGCGAGGATCGGGTTGTTGTTGCCCTCGGGGCGGTCGATGGTTTGGACGAGGTCGTCGCCGTCGAGCGTGTAGCGGGTGGGGATCTTCTCCCCGGTGACGGAATCGTAGGCCCAGGGGGTGTCGAAGCGGTTGACCTGGTTGCCGTCGCGGTCGAAGACCGAGACGGAGCCGTCGTCGTTGACTTTCGACGACCCGCCAGGCGGCTGGTTGAGCGCGAACCGGTATTGCGACGGAGCGTCCTCGTTCTCGGAGAGGATGTAGGTGCGGTCGCCGTCGGGGGTGGTCCACTGCTTGTAGTTGTCGCCGTCGATCTGGTCGCCAGGGATCATCTTGTTCGTCGGGGTGGAGCCGTCCTTGTTGAGCGGGCCGGCTTTGCGGCCGCGGCGGCCTGTCATCAGTGCGGTGACTTCGCCGACGAGGTACGCCCACGACGGTGCGCCGTCCTTGTTCTCGCCATCCCTGCCGTTGTCGGGGTCGGTGCCGCCGTTGTTGTTGCTGGAGTCGCCGCTGCCGGGGCTTCCGGGTGTGCCCGCGCCGTTGCCGGCGCCCGGGAGCGCGCACTGCGATTCAGTCTTGGTCACCGTCACGGTGGGGCTGCTGGGCTGCCCCGACTGGGTCTGCCCGGGCTGCTGCTGTCCGGGTTGCTGCGGTCCGCCAGGCGCGGTGGTCTGCACCGTAGGGTTCTGGTTCTGCTGGCCTTGTCCGTTGCCCTGCGGCTGCTGGCCCTGCTGCTGCCCACCCCCCTGGCCGCCGGGTTGTTCGTTTCCGGGGATGTTCGGGGCCTGTTGGCCGGGGGTGCCGAACTGCGGGGTCTGGGCTTGGATGCCGGGGCCGTTGTCTCCGCCCTGGGTGGGGGAGGTGGCGATGCCCTGCTGATCCTGGCCGCCCTGCTGTCCCTGCTGTCCACCCGGGGCGATGCCCTGCTGATCCTGGCCGCCCTGCTGTCCCTGCTGTCCACCCGGGGCGGTGGCCTGCCCTGTCGGCGGCGCGAAGGTCAGGTCCGGTCCGGTCGGCCCGCAGGTGGCGGGTCCGCCGCCGGGGCACGGCGCCGCCGCAGCAACACCCGCCCCGGTACCGGTGGCGGCGAAGCCCATCATCCCGACGGTGACGACGATCCCGGCGACGGCGGCGGCGGCACGCACCTGCGACGGTGCGGGTGCGCCGACACCGGTGTCACGGAGCTTGCCGAGGCCGGCGAAGAGGATCTTGCCGACGATGACCATGACGAGCCAGAAGGTCAGGAACACCACCGGCACGGGGGTGAACCGGGGTGCCTCGATGGAGAACAGGACACCGCCGATGAGCCCGGCGATGCCGATGATCGTGAGGAACGCGCCCCGCAGACGTTGCTGCAGCACCGACTGCGCCGAGCCGTCGGGCGCGGTTGCGGTCGGCTCAGCTGCGGTGCGGGCATGCCTGGGGCCGCCGGGTGGCAGCGGTGCGGGCTGGGGTGGCCGCGGGGTAGGTGTGGGCATCAGAACACTCCAAAGTGCAGGGAAGTGGATCGGAGATTCGGCGAAGTGCCGGGTGATGGATGCCAAGCTTCCATATGGTTCGGGCTTGTCAACCGCCGAATCTGACTAAACAAGCATTTACGCAGGCCAGCGCCGGTTTATTTAGTGGTGTTTAGTGGGGTGACTAAACACCGCACCGTGGTTCGGGGCTTGTTTAGTGGCCCACTAAACAACGCATATCGCCCATAATCGCGCGACGATGCGGTCACTGGGGCGACCTCGGAAGCGGGGCTGTTGTCTGCGTCTCGGCGGGAGTTCATCTCTGACCTCATGCGGTGACGGCGCCGAGCGCGACCCCGAGGCCGAGGATCATCACGATGAGCGTGATGAAGACGGCGGCGATTATCTGGTGCACGCGCAGCGTGTGAAGAGATGCGGCTTGGGACGCGGCCCAGAAGTCGGTGACGGTGCCGGGTGGGATGTGCGCTGTGGTCGCCGCTCCGAACCGGAACGGCGCACCGGGCGCTGCGGCGGGATCGCCGGTCGCGGGTGCGAGGGCGATGAGGGCGTCGCCGGTCAGGGTCAGGCGCACGTAGTCGTAGAGCCAGGCGCGGGGCCGGCTGGCGGTGGCCCAGCGGTGGGCGTCCTGTTCGAGTGCGCTGCGGGCGATGAGCACCGGTCGGGTCTGGTGCACCCAGCTCGACAGGCGCGGCCAAACCTCGATCAGGCGCAGGTCGGTCAGCTGCAGCAGGCCACCGCTCTCGTCGTCGCGCCCGGGGCTCAGGACGCCGAGGTCGACGAGCTCCGCTGCGAGGTTTTGCGCACTGTCCGCAACGTTCACTACGCGTGGTGCGAGGTCGCCGGTCGAGGAGACCGCGACGCAGCTCAGGAGGAGACGCCGCACGTCCTGTAGACGCGCCGGGTCCGAGGTGTCGGTGGCCCACTGTTCGGCGGCGGTCGCGATCTGGGTGAGGACTGGGAGTGCGGGGTCGCGGCCGGTGGCGGTGGTGAACAGGTGCTGCCATTGCTGCACCGTCACCACGTCGTCCCGCACTGCGTCTGGGTTAGTGGTGGTGCGGGTGGTCAGCCACACCAGCATCGGTTCGATGGTCTCGAACTCGGCGGGCAAGTGTCGTCCGGTGCGCCAGTTCGACACGGTCGCCGCGCTGACCCCGACCGCGTCCGCAACGGTTCGCACCGTCGGGGAACCGGCGAGCGTGAACAGCCGGCGCAGCGCGGAAGCGAAGACCGCGGCGTCATCGCCGGCCTGTTCGGGGTGCGCAGGGGCAGGAGTCATGAGCGGGCGCCGGTGCGGGCGGCATTCCACACCGCGCTCGCGCCGCTGACGACGAGGTTGCTGGCGAGCATCATCACCAGCACGAAGACCACGAAGACCAGCGGCATCGTGAACCGCTCACCCCAGGCGTTCAGGTGGGAGACGGCGAACCCGCAGCCGATCAACATCACCAACCCCACCACCAGCCCAACGGCCTTCCGGGCGAGGGCACGCAGCTCCTCGTTGGCCGCCTTGCCTTCCGACTCCGCGCCACCATCAGCAGTCACCGGGGCCGGCGAGGAAGCCGGCGCAGCGGCATCAGGTGCAGCCGCCGGTTGCTGCACAGGGAGTTGTCGGGTCTCGTCCGCGGACATGGGCCAACCTTTCGGTACGCTTACGACATCACGGCACATCCGGGTGGATTGTCGCCATCCGCCCGAAGCTGACCGTAGCGGATAGTCATCGCCCAGTCGTATCAGGGATTCGATATCGCTCACGCGCGCACTGAGCCTGAAGTCCAGGCGACTCGGTTTCTCCGCACCGATGCGCCCGGACCAAATGCACTGGTAGGCAGTGCTCGCCCTAAGAGGTGTCGTCACGCTCCGCGCGGCTGCTGTGGGCGAGGTGCGCGGCGCGGCCGTCGTATCGATGTCCGGGAGTGAGCTGCGTTCGCACAACCGTTATCGATCTGTTATCGACCTGGATTGCAGATCGTGTGTCCGTTGTGGTGCTATTGGGGCTGTTGTTACAGATGTGACATTGCTGATTGACTTCACCTGGGGGAACCTG
>JBEBXD010000037.1:0-39341 GCA_040391845.1 Tsukamurella paurometabola
GCGGCCTGTTCTTCCTCGACGAGGCGTACGGCCTGGTGGCGGGCGACGGCGAGGATCAGGCGTCGCGGTTCGGTCGTGAGGCGCTCGAGGCGCTGCTGGCCCGGATCGAGAACGAGGGAGACAAGCCCCTCCCCGAGAAGGTGGTCGTGGTGCTGGCGGGCTACGACGACGACATGAACCGCCTCCTCCAGGTGAACCCCGGTCTCCCGCTGCGCTTCCCGACGCGCATCTCGTTCAGTTCCTTCACCGCGGACGAGCTGGTGGAGATCGCCGAGTCCGTGGCCGCCAGGAGCCGCGAGCAGCTCGGAGAGGGGGTGCGCGGCTACTTGGAGGAGCACAACAAGCGACTGGCCGAAGTGCATGCACCCGATCTCAAGGGCCGCCTGTGCTCCGGCATCGACCTGATGTCGAACGCCCGGTTCATGCGTACCGTCATCTCGTCCGCGCGTGGCTTCCGCGATTTCCGCGTCAGCTCGATGGACAGGTCGCTGCTCACCTCCGAGCAGCGGCGTGAGCTGCTGCGCACGATCGAGCTGGACGACGTTCGGCTGGCGTACGAGGAAACTCTGCGGGTATCGCCGAACTTCCCCTGGGACCAGTGGCGCACCCTCGAGACGACGGCAACGTCGACCCCGCAGGCGACCGTCGCACCCGCGCCTCAGAGCAGCATCAACACGGAAACAGCACCGTCAGGCGAGCAGGCAGTTGAGGGAAGTAGTGACGCATGGCTGAGCTGAACCCGGACCCGAACACACCGAAGTCTGGACTACAGGAACGGATTCGGGGCTTCCGCCTCACCACCAAGTACCAGAAGTCCGGCGAGGCCTACCTGCAGCGGCGCAACGAAGAGGCGCTGGTGCGGTGGGACACGCGCATGATCGACGACGTCAAGAAGCACCTCGGTGCCCCGCTGATGGTGGGCCTAGTCCTCGGGCTGATCGGCCTGATCGGCTCTGTGATCGGTGGCGTGCTCTTCCCACCTGGGAAGGTCAAAGACGCGGACCTGGTGCAAGACAGCGCCACTGGAGCGTTGTTCGTGCGTGTGGGCGAAACCTTGAGCCCGGTGCTCAATGTCGCCTCCGCCCGGCTGATCCTCGGGAAGCCGGCCGTGCCGGTGCAGGCCAAGACGTCGGAGATCGAGAAGTCGCCGCGCGGGCCCCTCGTCGGTATTGCGTACGCCCCCGACGACATCCGTGACACGAGCTCGCGGGAGTCCCGATGGGCGGTATGTGACACCGCCGCGACCGGATCAGCAGTTCCCTTGGACCCGTCGACGGGGCTGCCGACGACCGCCACGGCGCCGGTGAAGGTCACAGTGATCGGTGGAGCGCTCACCGACAACGAAGGGACCGCGGATATCGACGGCTCCGCGGCGCGGGTTGTCTCCTACGAGAACCAGACGTGGCTGCTGTACGCGATCAATGGGCAGACCGTTCGTGCTCCGATTGACCTGAAGTCGTCGACGGTGACGGACGCGTTGGGGATCTCCGACTCCACGCCGGTGGTGCCGATGTCCGCTGGGCTGTTCAACGCGCTCGCAGCACGACAGCCGATCGCGGCGCCGACGATCACCGATCTCGGCAAGCCGGCGAGGTTCGCCAACACGGAGAAGCTTGCGATCGGCACGACCTTCCGGGTGCAGGGAGTCGATGGGCAGTGGAGCTACTACGTCGTCGCAGCGGATGGGGTCAAACAGATCTCGGTCACGGCGGCAGCGATTCTGCAGCCCGTTTCACCCGATAAGTCAGGCGCACGCGCGATCGAGGCGGAGAAGCTGGCCCAGTGGCCGAAGGTCAGCGATCGGATCGCGGTCGGGCACTTCCCCCCGAACAAGTTGAAGATGATCGATGCGTCGTCGACGCCGGTGACCTGCTTTTCGTGGAAGCGTGACGGTGACGACCCCGCGGCGACCCAACGCGTGTTCGCCGCCCGGACGTTGCCTCTGACCCGAGAGCAAGAGGCGGGGGTGGTCCAGTTGGTCGGGGCCCGCAGCTCGCGCGGCACGATCGCCGACCAGTCGTACATGCCACCGACCTCCGGGCGCTACATCCAGGTCACTGGCAGCGCTCCGGACTCGAAGGAGGCCGGGGGCCAGTTCTGGATCGCAGATCGCGGCGTGCGGTTCGGCATCGACGACCTGGGCGCTCGCGACGAGGTGGGCAGCTCGGCGGCTGCGTTGGGGCTGAAGAACCCTGTGCCGGCCCCGTGGTCGGTGGTGCGGCTGTTCGCGGTGGGACCGACCTTGTCGAAGAACAGCGCGGCGCTCCAGCACGACGGCGGGCCCCCGGACCCGGTGGTAGCGACCTTTGATCCGAAGCCCCGCTAGGAAGGGGAGCAACGTGTTCGTATCTCGTATGAATGGTGGTGAGTTTCGGTGACGGGCAAGGTATTCGAACCGCCGCTGCATCCGAAGAGGGAGCCGCGAGTCATCAAGAAGGAGGTCGAGGTCAAACCTCCTGACGCGATTGAGGAGGTCGACCCTCCCGGCAAGTGGCGCACGGTCCTGATGCCCGTGGTCATGGTCGTCGCGGTATTCGGAATGCTGTTCATGATGATCCGCATGAACCGCGGGTTCAACCCGATGATGCTGTTCATGCCCTTGATGTTGTTGTTCGGCATGTTCGCCTACATGGGTGGCGGCGGACCGGGCGGAGCGAAGTCACGGGCGCAGCTGACCTACGACCGCAAGCAGAGCAGCCGACGCATTAGCGAAGCCCGCGAGAAGGTGCTCGGTCGAGGGAAGAACTACCACGAGGCACTCTCGCACGCCTATCCGCCGCCGGAGACCGTGGGGTCGCTCATCGGTGGTGAGCGGATGTGGGAGGTATCGGGCGCTGACGAGGAGCGCAAGAACCGGTTCACCGCTGTCCGATACGGGCGCGGCCGGATCCTGCCCAAAGCCAAGCTGAAAACCGCAGACGCTCCCGATGGCGAGTTCCTGGATCCGGTGCAGTGGACCGAGACGGTGAAGCTGCTCCACACCCACTCGACCATCCCGAACATGCCGGTGGCGCTGACCCTGCGGAACTTCCCTGTCATCGGCATCGGGGGCGACCGGGAACGGGCCGTCGGCATGGTCCGAGCGATGATCAACCACCTGTTGATCACCCACGGGCCGGATCGAGCTCGCGTTGTTGAGCTTACGGACGAACCCTATGGAGGCCCCTGGGAATACCTCAAGTGGCTCCCGCACGTGAAACACCCCACGCTCGTCGATGGCCTCGGTGCCAAGCGGATGGTCTACTCGAACTGGTCGGACTTCGTCACCGAGATCGGCGGGGACGACGAGGTGGCCGCTCAGGACCAGACGAAGGTCATCGACTACGCCCGGCCGTTCACCACCGAGTCGGAAGTCAACGGCCGGACCCGGCACACCGTGGTGATCGTCGACTCCACGGAGCGAGCCAAGATGACTGACCAGGCAATCGCCTCGGTCGCTGATGTGACCTGGCTACTGATCAACCCTGCCGAGGGCATCACAGAGGCGATTCCGCACGCGGTGCTGCTCGTCGTCGACGAGAACGGCATCGTCCGCCGGTCTGATACCGACCTGCCGCTGGAGCCGCCGAAGGAGATCGCGCGGGCCGACTACCTCGATGACGAGGACGCCGGCATTGACGCCCGCAAAATCGCGCGCTGGGAGATCGAAACCACGGCGACCCTGCGGCAACGCGAAGAGCTCGACCATGGCCGGGACTGGAGCGCCCTAGTCGGCGTCGACGATCCCGGCGCGATCAACGTCACAGACTTCTGGCAGCGCATCAAGAGGTTCGACGATCCGCGCCGCCTGAACTTCCCGATCGGCTTCGGGCCCGATGGCACGCGGATCTTCCTGAACATGCGCGAGGCCAGCCAGGGCGGCACCGGCCCGCACGGCGAGATGATCGGCACCTCGGGCTCGGGCAAGTCGGAGTTCCTGCGCTGCCTGCTGCTCGACGCCTGCCTGTTCCACCCGCCGACCATGCTCAACTTGCTGCTCGTCGACTTCAAGGGCGGCGCCACCTACCAGGGCATGGAGGACATCCCGCACGTCGCCGCGGTGGTCACCAACCTCGAGAAGTCCGAGAACATGGTCGACCGCATGATGGAGGTCATCGAGGGCGAGCTCAAGCGGCGCCAGCAGATCTTCGACAGCGCCGCCGCCCGCTACCCGTCGTTCAACATCATCGGCCTGACCGAGTACGAGAAGGCCCGCGAGTCCGGCCACTGCCCCGACCTCGAGCCGATGCCGGCGCTGGTGGTGCTGATCGACGAGTACACGGAGCTCCTCGAGGCCAAGCCGGAGTTCGTGAAGATCTTCAGCCAGATCGGCCGTGTCGGCCGGTCGGTGGGCGTGCACATGCTGCTCGCCTCGCAGAACGCGGAGGTCGCTGCGCGCTCGAGGGGCTTGGAGTCGAACATCCACTACCACATCGCCCTTCGCACCGGCACCGCCGGCGACTCGCGCGCGGTGATCGGCGTCCCCGACGCCAAGAACCTGCCCGGCAAGCCCGGCAACGGCCTCATCAAGACGCTCCACGACGACGACCTGATCCGCTTCTACGCCGGCTTCACCGGCAAGCCCTACTTCCCGCCGGTCGAGACCACTACGCCGTCGGCCAGTGACTCCGCTAGTACTGGGACGCCGGTGATCGATGTCAGCCTGGCACGCGCCTTCACCGCGACGGAGGTGGCCTTGCCCGTCATCGACGTGGAAGTGGAGGAGGTGCAGGAGATCGAGCGGACCGAGGAGGAGAAGCTCGCGGCGCCCTCCGTGTTCACTGTGGTCAAGGAACTGATCCGGAGGGCCCCCGCTCGAGCCGCCTATCAGCCGTGGAAGCCGCCGCTGACGACGACGACGCTGGACCTGCTCGACCCGCGGCTCTCGCGCGAGCAGTGGACACCGCCGTCATCGTCGACTCCGGCCGCGCTGAAGATTCCGTTCGGAATCTTCGACGATCCGGCCAAACACGAGCAGCCCATCTGGGAGCTCGATCTGTCTGGCAGCGCCGGCAACGTGATGATCTACGCCGGTCCACAGAAGGGTAAGTCCGTCGCAGCACAGACCCTGGTGCTTTCGCTGGCCCTGCTGCACACCGCCCAGCAGGTGCAGTTCTTCATCGTCGACTACACCGGCGGCGGCTGGATGCGATTTGAGGACCTGCCGCACGTTTCCCGGGTCGCGACCCGGTCGGAGGACAACGCGATCCTGCGAATCCTCTCCCAGGCTCGCGAACTCCGGAGCGAACGTGAGCAGATCTTCCGCAAGTACCGGGTCAACTCGATGGACGAGTACCGAAAGATGCGTGCAAACCCGGAGGCTCCGGTACTCGCGGAAGACCAGTTCGGGGACGTTTTCATCGTCATCGACGGTTGGGATGCGGCGGTCAGCGACGGTGGAGCTCTCACCGATCACGTTAGTGAGATCGAGAACCTTGCGTCCGGGGCGCTGAACCTGGGACTCCACTTCGTGATCACTACCTCCCGCAACACTGTCTTGCGCGGTGTGGCCTCGCATCTGCAGACGATTGTGGAGGGCAAGGTCGTTGGCACTGCGATGGAGATGTCGCTTGTGGACCAACAGCGCAACAAGCTCATCCCCAAGGATGCGCCGGGGCACGTCATCACGCTGGATCGGCCGCTGCAGGCGTTGGTGGCTATGCCGCGTGCGGACGGCGACAGTGATCCGGAGACCCTCTCGGCTGGCGTTGACGAGGCGATCGAGCGGATCCGAGAGTCCGAGCGCGGCGCGGCGGGGAAGCTCCTGGCGCTGCCGGAGAAGTACCTCGAGCGGGACTTGTTCGCTGGGACTCCGCAAGACCTGTCCGAGCGTGAGAGGGTTCGTCTTCCGTTCGGCCTCGCCGAGAGCAATGGCCGGCCGGCCGTCGCTGACTTCGGCCGGGCGGCCGATCTGATCGTGGTCGGCGAGAAGGCGTCAGGGCGCTCCGGGCTGGTGCACGCGCTGATCGAGTCGATCTCGGCTCGTTACCCGACGCAGGATGACGCGGTGATCGCTCTGCTGGACCCGATGCGGTCGCACGTGGGTGCGTTTGCGCCGAACCCGAAGAACCTGGCCGTGTACGGGGCGGGTTGGAACGAATTCATGCCGCAGTGGCAGGACGGCCTGATTCGATGGATGGGTGAGGGGGAGACCGACATCCAGAAGATGACCTATCGGCCAGTCCCGGCGCACGGCCCGGATGAGCAGCTCACCCGCGATTGGTGGACTGGGCCCGAGATCTTCTTGATCATCGACGACTATGACCACCTGGTTGCTCGCAGCAACCGGAACCATCCGATCCACAGCACTGTGCCGCTCATGAAGGACGGCGTGATGCGCGGCTTCCATGTCATCGCGGTCGTCTCCGACGCCGAGTGGATCTACAAGCAGACATCGGATCCGATGATCCAACACATGCTGGCTGCGGGTGCGATGTCGTTGGTGTTCTCGGCTGACAAGTTCAACGTGACATTCAACGGTGTGAAGGCCGATCGGTACGGTCTGCCGGGCCGCGCTCGGTTCTTCTCTGGTCGCGGCGCCAACGACATGGTGCAGGTCGCGTGGAACGGGCTCAGGCGTGGCGGCCAGGACCAGGGGGCGGACCTGTGGGGCTGACCGGTCCGACGGTGGTCGTGTGCAACGCTTGCATTACTTCCCACTGTCGGCAACAATCTCCGATGAGGATCTCGAACGAAGGGCAAGTACATGCTGCAAGACGTTGCACCTGTTGAACTGCTGCTCGGCACCAACGAAGTCATGGGAAATGTCGCTACGACCGCGGGTGTGGTCACCGGCGGCGCGAGCGTCGTCGCGGCGACCGTCCCGGCGGGTGTCGATGACGTTTCGGCACTCGCCTCCGCCGCCTCCGCGGCACACGCGGCGAATTTCCTGGCCGTCTCGGCGGTCGATCACGCCGAGTTCGCTCACTACGGTGTCAGCTTGGCTTCGGTGGCCGGCGGTTACCTGCTCACCGATACTGCCGGCGTCACGCACTTCTGACCCGTGCCGTGACGCGATTGTGGAGATGAGACGAGCGTGACGTTTATCGCCCTACCGCCCGAAGTGAACGTCGGCAGGCTGATGACCGGACCCGGTCCAGTGCCGATGAGCAACGCTGCGGCGATGTGGGCATCGGTTGCGGCCGCGATCCGCGGCCGCAACCTGTTCATCACCACCCTGCTGCCCCGGTTGACCTCGGCCTGGAACGCGCCTGAGACCGCACTGATGACGCGGCAGGTCGCTCAGTATGTGGCCTACAACGAGGGATTGCACGCCCAGGCGGTTCTTGCCTCATCGCGGCATGCCAAGCAGGCGGCGGACTACACCGCAGCGCTGGCCTCGATGGTCCAGGTCCCTGAGATCACGGCGAACCACGTCACCAACGCCACGCTGCACGCGACGAACTTCCTCGGCGTCAACACCGGGGCGATCGCCGCGAACGAGGCCCAGTACGCGGCGATGTGGGCGCACAACGCTGGTGTGATGACTGCCTACTTGGCGAGCTCGACGGCGAACATGACGTTCGAGCCGTTCCTGGTTCCTAAGCCGATGGCCAGCCCGAACCTCGCGCCCCCTCCGATGGCGGTGGCTGCGCTCGCTAGCGTCGGCGATGCGGTGGCAACCAAGATTACGCTCGCAGCTCAGGCGGCAGAGGCTGCCGCGTCGACAGCGCGGATGCAGATTCAAGGCAGCGCGATTCTCGCTGCGACACCTCTGCGGAAGGCGCTGCTGGCGCCGGGGGTGGCGAACCGGGTCTCGATGGAGCACGACCTCAAAGAGACTGAGGCGCCCAACAGCCGTCCGAATCAGAACCAACAGCAGTCGGGCCAGCAACTCAGTCAGCAACTGATGCAGCAGCTCGTGACGCAGGCGCCGCAGCAGGGAGTGCAGGCGGCACAGTCAGCGGCACAAGTCCCGCAGCAGCTAGCCCAGCAGGCGACGCAGGTTCCGCAGCAGGCCTTCCAGGCCGTTCAGCCGTTTAGCCAGTTGGTTAGTTCGATCGGCCAAGGCAATCAGACGCCGACCGTCGGGTATTTCGGAACCTCGCCGTCCTCTCCGACACTCGATGCTGCTGCCACCGGCGGCGCCGGCGGCGGTGGCGCATTCGCATTGCGAGGGGCGATGCCCTTCGCGTTCGCGGCACCGTCGAGCTGGTCGACCGGAGGAGCCGCGGGTGCGGTCCCCGCGGCCGCGCCGCCGCCCGTGCCCCGCGCTCCGATGGAGCCGGTGCGTCCGATGGGCACCCCGGGTAGCAACGCGCCGCTGACGCGCTCGCAAGGCAAACAGCGTGAGCGCGTGGTGGTTCCACTGACCGCGGCGATGCCGATTCCGGTGTACCAGCAGGAACCTCCGAAACTTGAGGCGGACGTTGTTGGTGCCGTCGACGCCGGGCGTGAGGGAGGAGACTAGTTCTTAAAACTTCCCAGCCATGAAAAGCTTTGGAATACTGACAGCAGCCGGGGTACTCCCCGCAGAACACTAGAAACCAGCTCTGAGAAACGGAGAATCCCATGTCCGGACCCCTGTACACGATGGAGACCGCGCAGCACGCGGCCGGTACCGCCAAGACCCACGACGCCGCGGCCGAGACCCTGGCGAACATCAACTTCGTCAAGGGCAAGGCCGAGGAGTACAAGGCGGCCAACGCCGGCAACACCGCCAATGCGGCGGTCGCCCACATGGACGAGATCATCATGGTCTGCAACCAGGAGCAGCAGCGCCTGCAGACGATCGCGGAGGCCCTGGGTAAGAACGGCGGCCTGACCACGAACACCGACGCCGAAACCGGCTCGGGCCTGTTCACCGGCTACCAGTCGGTGTAGTAGGCCAGGCTCCCAACAACTTCCTGCTCGCCAGCCGCTCTGGCAGCATCACCCTCTGATAAGGAGACAGTCATGACCTCACCCGACGGACGGATCACAGTCAACCACGTCAACGTGGCTGACACCTCGGCCGCATTCGGCCAGGCGAGCGCGAAGGCAGACGCGCTCATCGCCGAGCTGACCGCGAACAACACCGCCAACCTCAACGAGGGCAACTGGGTCGGCACCGACCAGCAGTCCTACCAGGCCGTGCACCAGGTCGTTCTCAAGGCGAACATGAACATCTCGGCGGTCCTGAAGAAGACCGGCGTCGCCTTCAACACCGTGTCCTCCGAGTTCACCGGCATGGCGAGCACCGCCGCCGGCTACTACGCGGTGTAGCTTCGGTCCCCACAGGTTCCGCCTCGGGATGCACGCGCAACTGCGCAGTGTCCCGGGGCGGATCCGTCTGGTAGAGCGGGAGAGCGCACCCAGCGGCCCGAGAAGGCCCGAGGCGATGGATTCAGCGAGACGAGGAATGCCCCGATGAGGCATTACAGTTGTGGTATGGCCAATCGCAGTGCGCCCCAGCCGCTCTCCGCAATCGAAGTCGGAATCGACGAGTTCCTTCTACTGATGCGTCTGGCCGGCGTCGAAGAGATCTCCGTGCCCGTACTCGCGGTGCACCCAAACGTCTATCACCCTGTGGACCAGAACGCCGTCGATCTCGTAGCCATGCGGCGGCTACTCGCCGCCGAGCTGTGCGATGCATCCACCGGCGTGATCGCCCCGGCAGTGGCTCGGTGGATGAGAATCCTGCAAGCCCCCACAGCCCAAGTCGAGATGCGCGTCTTCGACGGCGACGAGGTCCTTCGTGCTGCGATCGTGCGGCGCGGAGACGAGCACCTCGCGGTGCTCCGCCATGACACCGTGATCGTCGTACAGGAGCTGCACTCCGACGATGAAATCGAGAGCACGGTGTGTTCGCCGTTGTGGGCGGCGTTAGGTGCGTGCGAGCCCGCAGCGATCGCACCCGTCACTGTAGGGGCCGAGGACGTCGCAGATCTCGTGGCCGAATTCGTCCCGACGGCGGAGGAGGGCATCGGTGATCTTCGCCGATTCCGGGCTCGGCTGCGTGAGTGGGAGGCGGACGCCGACGCCATTGAAGTCCTCGCCGAGGCGGCGCTCTACCGCGGCCGGCGCACTGAGATCACCTACACCGGTGCCGACCGGCGCACCGGCTTGCAGCGGACAGCTGACTGGGCGGTGGGAGTGATGGACACTAGCCGCGGGCGAGTGGTCTCCTCGAGCCGCCGTGCCAGCGACGGTGTCGACGTTCTGTTCGTCGCCGGTACGCGCAGCAGATTCGACGAGGCTCTGGTCAGTCTGATCGGACAGGGTGGCGTAAGGGGCTGGTTCGAAGACGCTGATTGACCCCCCGCGCGGAGCGCACCAGGTGGGGGGAAGGGTGAGCGTGGCCCAATAGCTCACTGATTGGCAACGGTTATCACACGTGGTCAGTTGGAGGTGGGTTAAAAAAAGTGCTCCGCAGGCGCGGAATCGGCGACTTCTTGGGTTAGAGTTCCTTGTGATTGCCGATCATGAAGGGACCGAAGAGTGACTGACGAACACGCACTGCAGCCTGAGGGGCCAGCCGTTCCCGCAGTTGGCGCACAGCCCACGGGACCCGCGCTTCGCCCGCCGGCACCTGTCGCGATCACCCCCACAGCTGGCCCGGGGCCAACGGATGCGGCCCCAGGTGATGGCGCAGCGGCCGACAGCGCGCAGCGGTGGGCCGAGCCAGGACTTCCTCGGGCGCAAGCGGACCAGAAGCCGACGGCTGCCCCCTCCGCGCCGCGCCGGCACCGGGCGGACTTCAATGATGCAGAGACCGAGGTGCCCAGGACGTCCCAGCCGGCGCCGCAGATGGAGAACGGACAGCCGGCCCTGCAGCCCCGGTTCGAGCAGCAGACGCAGTTCCCGCAGCCGCGCTTCGAGCAGCAGCAGCCGTTGCCCGCGCCGCCGCCTCAGGCATGGCAGCAGCCGGCCTTCGCGCCGCAGCAGCGCACCGCCGCACCAGCCGCGCAGCAGGGCGGAGGCGGCGCTGCGCCGATCTCGACGGCATCCGAGTCGATCGATCGCAGCCTCGGTACCCCCGGCAACGCGGCACCGGTCGCTCGAGTCACCGGGTGGCGCGCCTTCCTCAGCTACATGGGGATCCACGCGGGCCCGTCCGCCAAGGAACGCGATCATGCCGCACTGATTGGACGGATCCGCGCAGAGAACACGCAGTTCCGCATCACTTCCGTGATCTCCGATGCTGCAGGCGGGACGATGCTGGTGGGTGCGCTCGGCCAAGTGCTCAACAGGAACCGGTCCGAAGATGCGGTCGCCGTTGACCTCGACCCCGAAGGGGGTGACCTCGACCTGGTCACAGCATCGCAACCGTCCGGGAAGAACGCACGCACGTTGCTCAACGAAGAGAAATGGCAAGACAAGAACAGGGTCTACAGCCACATGTCGGTGACCAAGCCCGGCACGGATCTGCACGTTGTCGCGTCTCCGTGGAGGTACACGAACAAGGACGTGCTCGATTTCGACGATGTCGTGGGGTTGTATGACACGCTGCGCCCACACTTCAACGTCGGGATCGTCGATGCCGGGCGGTCGCTGCTGACCGAGACAGCTAGGGGGGTGCTGTACGTGTCGTCGGCGCTGATCTTGCCGGCGGCGCCGACCACCCGGAGTGTGCGGCGGGTCGCTCGCATCATCGACTGGCTCCGCCACCACGGCTACCACGGTCTGCTGGCGAACACGATCGTGGTCATCAACCACACCAAGCGCAACGGGCACGTGACGGTGGAGCAGTTCGACGAACTGTTCCGCGCTGGTCAGAAGCTGCGTGTACTGGAGATTCCCTTCGACCCGCATCTCGACGAGGCTGACGGGCCGGTCGACATCGACGAGCTCAAGCCGGCAACGCTGCGTGCGATCGAGTCGTTGGCGGCGGAGGTGGCCAGCACGTTCGGCTCTGGCTACATCACGTACGCGGATGCCGATCTCGCCGCGCACGCGACGTCGTCCGCCGACCGCTAGCAAGGAAAGGGTCGACTGCCTCATGACCAGTGGAATCGAACAGGATTCAGCAGCGGCAGCCAGCGGACGGTCACCTGTCCCGGAGCAGGTGCGCGTAGCCATCGAGGTCGATGGCCGATTGATCGATCAGTCCCTCGTAGCGCGTCGGCGGCTGGCGGCGGTGATGGAGTCGTTGATCCCGGTTCTCAGGGAGGAGCTGCCCGGGCATGACTTCACCACCAAGGGTGCATGGACGCTCGCGCGGGAGGGCGGCACGCACCTGTCGCGCCGCAAGACTCTCGTCGAATCCGGCATCACCGACGGAGACCGGTTGATCCTCGCCGAGTCGTACTCGGATCAAGTCTTCCGCCCGATCATCGAGAGCACCGCGGATGCGATCCAGGAGTACTGCCGCCAGCGGCTCAAGCCGTTCACCCGGAACACCGCTCTTACGCTCGGGTTCACCGGATTGGTGCTCGGCGCCTTCGTTTTCGCCGCGGTGGTGCTGCGGTCGTGGGCGCAGTCATCTTCGGCCTTGTGGTGGTTTCCGCCCGCAGCGATAGCCGCGGTCGCGGCGGTCGTAGGAGCTCTGTCGGCGTTCAGCCGCTGGGGAATGCCGAGACTGTCCTACGCGCTGCAGCTCGCGTCGATACCGCTGCTATTCACGGCAGGTTTCGTCCTAGTGCCAGCGGACGGCGGATTCGCGGGCCGCTTCACCGCGGCGAACATCCTCCTCGGCTCCGCATTCGTGCTCATCGGGGCGGCACTCGTCGGCCGCATCACCCGGCTCGGGCCCACAGTCATCGGGTCCGTCAGTGTCGGCGCGATCGTCACCATCGGCGCGTCGATTCTGTTCACGTACACCCCCTTGGGCAAACCTGCCATCCCAGCGATCGGGGTCATCGCGGGGCTGATCCTTACTCACTTCGCGCAGACCTGGGCTCTTCGCCTGGCTGGTATCCAGCCCGACCCGTTGCCGCCGCCCGGTGAGGATATCGACCGCAGCCAACTGGACTCCGCTGCGATCGATGTGGACACCTTCGACGACAAGTCGACGACCGAGCTCGCCCGCAACGACGAGAACGTGCAACTCGAGCGGAAGACGCGCACAGCATCGCGACTCCTCACGGGGTTTTACGCGGCGATCGCGATGACCCTGGTGGTGTCCGCGCTGACGATCATCCAGATCGGCACGCACTACTTCTGGGGCGAGTTCGCGATCGCCGTTCTGACTGCTGGCATCTGCTTGCTGCGCGGCCGTGCGGTCGACGACCGTATCCACGCCCTCACGTTCTACACGGCAGGGTTCGTGATTGCCTCCGGTGTCGCGCTGATCATGGTCACCGCATCTTCGACGAACGTCGGCCGGCTGGCAGTAGTCATTGTCACCGGTCTTCTCGTTGCCACCTGCGCTGCAGCCGGTGTCCTCCTGGCGCCGTTCGTGACCGATGAGACGGGGGACAAGCGTGCCATGTCGGCGCGTCTGCTGGGACGTATCGAGCTGTTCGAGAAGGCCTCCCTGGTGATGATCGTCCTCCTCGCCTTGTGGGTCACGCGCATCTTCGCTGCAGCACGCGAAATGAACCTGTCGTTCCTGAAGTGAGGTGACCGCGACCATGATGCTCAAACGTGCTGGTGGCGTCCTCGCGGTGTGCGCTCTCCTCGCCGCCATGGGGACAACTCCCGCGGGTGCAGCGACCCCGCCGCCGGCAGCGATAGGCGCGGCGCCGCCCGACACGACCGGTCCCGAGCAGCCGATGCGGAAGAACAAGGGCAACTGCATTGTCCCTGGAGTTCTGCCGGCCTCGAATTTGAAGGCCTCGCCTGCCCCGGCGAACACCATGCGTCTTGAGGACGTGCACCAGTTCTCCACCGGTGCCGGCGTGACGGTCGCGGTGCTCAGTACCGGAGTGCGACCGCAGCCGCGGTTGCCTGGGATGCGGCCGGGCGGGGACTACATGGAGGAATCTGACAACGGCTTCGTGGACTGCGACGGGGTCGGGACCATCGTCGCCGGCATCATCGGGGCGCAACCATCAGCCGTCGATGGATTCGTCGGCGTGGCGCCGGACGCGAGGATCCTGTCGATCCGCGTCGAGTCCGCCTACTACCAGCCTCAGGGAGTGGTGGGCGATCAGGAGAATCCGAACAGCTCGCGCACCGCGATCGCCTCTCGGGCGCTTGCGAGGGCGATCGTCCGCGCAGCGAATCAGGGCGCCCGGGTGATCGTGGTACCGGAGGCGCTGTGCGTGGAGACCCACAAGCAGTTCGATCAGAAGACGCTGGGCGGGGCGCTGGCCTACGCGCTGAAGGTCAAGGATGCGCTAGTGGTGACCGGCGCCGGAGGCACAGATCGGCAGAAGAGCGCTACTGCTGGAGGTGGGTGCAAGGACAATCCCGACCCCAATCCAGGTGATCCTGCAGACACGCGCGGCTGGGACCGGGTGACGACCATCTCGACACCAGGGTGGTTCGACGACCTGGTCTTGACCGTCGGAGCTACATCCGCCGAAGGTGTTCCCTTGCCGGGGTCGATGAGCGGTCCCTGGCTCGATGTAGCTGCACCGGGAGCAGGCATCGTCTCGCTGAGCTCTGCCGGGGGTGATCAGGTCATCAACGGCCTGCCCGGCGATAAGGGCCTCGTGGCCTTCGGTGGGCCGGAGTACGCCGCGGCGTGGACCGCAGGCGTTGCTGCCACCGTCCGAGCGCGGTTCCCCCACTTGCGGGCGACTCAGGTTGCTGCCCGGATCATCGCGTCAGCGCACGCCCCGGGCAGGGGGGTGGACAACATCGTTGGCAACGGGCTGATCGACCCGTTGGCAGCACTCACCGCGACATTGCCGGATGTGGATGCGCAGATCTCGCCTGAGTCGGTGAAGGCGCTGTCGGTTCCGCCGCCGCCTCCGGAGCCGGATACCGCGCCCAGATTCGTAGCCGCGGCCGCGCTGGTGGGCGCAGTCGTACTGGTCGCGGTGGGCGGACTACTTGTTCTTGCTATCCGGCCCCGGAAGGGAAAGCAGAATGGCTGACGCCACCGAGAGTCGACTCGAGGTCTCGCCCGCGATCCGGCGTGCGCGTCGACGAGTCCGGCTCGACTTCGACCTGGTCCATGTCATGACGTGGGCCGTGCTGACGTCGCTGGCTATTGCGGCGCTCTCGACCCGACTCCCTTGGTGGGCGCTGGCGCTGATAGGCATCGGCTCTGCATTGCTCGCCTTCCTGGCGTTGAGGGGGCGCGTGGCGAGTCGATGGATCCGCGATGGCATACGGTTCCTGCGTCGCCGCCGCCGGCCGATCGACTCGCTTGCCGGCGAGACGATGGACGTCGAAGGGGCGGGCGTGCGTACAGGCGACGGGTACGTGCTCGTCGCGGCGATAGAACTGGCACCCGTTCTCGCTGAGACCCGACTCCACGGCGATCGTGCGATCACGAACGGCACTGTCCCGCTGGAACTGCTGGCGTCGATGATGACGCAGTACGGGATTGAGGTCGATATCGATGTCGTCTCCACGGGGTGCAGAGTTCCGGAGGGGCCGGCCTTCCGCGCCTCGTATGCGCAGTCGATCCGCTTCTATTCGGCGATGGCGCAGCGTTCGACGTGGTTGCTGCTGCGGATGGACATGCAGCGCAGCTTGGATGGCATCGTGGGGCGGGGCCCGTCGAAGGTCGCCGCGCCGCGTGCCTTGGCCGCTGCAGCTCGTCGTCTCGAGCAGCGTCTCCATGAGCGACAGCTGCGCGCGAGGGTGTTGACCGCTGAAGAGCTCTCCGCCCTTGACGAGGCACTGCTCCCGGGGCGGTTGGACGAATCATCCGAGTCGTGGCGGCAGGTGCGTTTTGGGCCGAAGTTCTCCACGAGCTACATCGTTGATCCACTTCAGCTATCGACGGCAGTTCTCGACCGCCTCTGGTCCGTCGACAGTGACGCGACGACGGTGGCGCTGCAGCTGCGTAAGGGGCCGCGGGGGCAAGTGCAGATCAGCGGGCTGGTCCGGTACGAGACTGCCGTGGTGTCCCCGGAGAGTCGTGACCCCGCGTTGTTGCACGTCGCCGGCGAGCAGCGAGGGCTGCTGCAGGTCACTCGCGCGGGCGGTGCGAGCAGCGTGCGCGCGCTGCCTGCTGCCGCGTTGGGTCGGCTCGATGCTGTTGATATCCCGATTGGGCCAGCAGGTCCGGTCTGGGGGCGATCGGGCGACGACGCGATCGCGCTGCCGCTGCACGATGCCACGCCGGTGCCGGAAACTCTGCAGATCGAGTTTCGTACGGCGTTGGCGATCGCGCAGCTGGTGCTGTTGCGGGCCGTGGGAGCGGGGGCATCGGTGGAAGTCCGCACCGCGCGGCCGGATGCGTGGGTGGATCTGCGCAACACGATCGCCGAGCCGCGTCGGTTCTCCATCGCTGCAGGCAACGACGCGCAGCCGCATGCCGATATCACCGTGTATGACGGCATCGAGGTGGTGGCGGTGCCGTCGCGGACGATGCTGGTTCTTGGTCCGGCGGAGGGCTCGCAGCTGAGCAGTCCGGACGTGATCGTTGCCGGCGCCAGAGCGGATGCGGTGCAGGTGATCGTGCGAGGGAACACGGCGATGGTCATCGATCTCGCGCCGACGTCGGAGGAGCTCCGTTACATCGGCGCGGTGCACGCTCGCCCGGTCCCGCCGCCTGCCAGGGAAGCGCCGCCGCGTCCGGTCGCGCCGCCTGCGCCGCGCGGCCGTGACGTCGGCAGCGAAGTGCGGGGCGAGGCCCAGCTGAGGCCGCCTCTGCGGCACAGGCGGGACGACGAGGGGGACGAAGTGGTTCGTCGGGTTCCTCGTCAGCGAGCGGCGGAGCCGGCGCCCTCCGGCGTGGCGTCGCCGGGCGCGCCTCGCCGCCGGAGGGAGGCGGTTCCTGCGGAGCCGCCGCGCCGGCAGGTTCAGCCGGGGCAGCCCCTCAGTGATGGGGCAGTACCGGGCGAGAGCGCGGCGCGGCGCCGCATCGATCCTGCTGCCGAGCCGGAGGTGCGGCGTCGTAGGCGACGAGACTAAGGAGCACCACCAGGCCGCCGCCAGTTCAGCATGAGAACCTACGCGCGGCGCGCCCATGTGAGTCCCCGGCAGCGCATCACGGCGCGCATGAGTAAAAATTCATGCCCTAAGTGAGTCGATAGCGGAGCCATACGCATGATGTACATGGGAAGTCCGTAACTACGGCTGTGTTCGTGAGCGCGCGGTACATGTGATTGGTCCGGCTTGTGCACTGTGATAGTACGTTTACGTGCATCTAGGCGACCTCCGTGCGAAGCTCCTCATGGAAAGTGTGCCGATTGGCTGGGATTCCCAGGGCTGAGAAGGTACAGTGTGCAACATGCCAGGGAATGTTCAGCGTGAAGCACACGAGGAGTGGGCCGCATGACCGAGTCGTCAGGAGGATCCGGTGGGAAGCCGAACCAGCCGAGCGAGAAGCTGCTCAGGTTGGGGTCGAAGCCTAAGCGCATTGCGATCAACACGGCGATCGATGAGCCGGTGCATAGGGTCTACGTATATGTCACGGATGAACTCGGTGTTCGCAAAGGGGATCTCGTCACTGCTGCGCTGCGCGAGTACTTCGAGAACAACGGGTTGTCCGTCGACGACTACTGACGTGCCTGCGCTGCCTCTCTCCGTGTGGTTGTAGAACACACGCTGGAGGCTCGCCGCATCCCCGAACTGATCGATCTGCTGCCTAGAATGATCGCGTGCCAGAGAATGACGCCCCGGACGAAGCGGCCCAGCACGGCCTTGAGGAGGCCGATGTTGCTGGCCAACACGACGCAGGCGCAGTCTCGCACGTAGATCAGTCAGCGTCGCAGGCCCTGCACAATCTGCTAGCCGACAAGCCACACCCTGCGCTCAAGACCTTCGTTCGTCGACTCACGGCACTGCGTAGCCAGCGAAGAAGCTACGTACACGCGACCGGCGAGACGCGCCCGATGAGCCCGTACACACTCCATCTACTGCTCGCTCACCGCGCTCCGGAGTTGCCGGTATCGCTGTCGCAGATGTACCGAATCTGCGACGGAACGGCCATGCCGAAGATCGACATGGTCTACGAGCTCGCCGCAATCTTCGGCGAGAGTCCGGAGTACTTCCTCCGCAAGACTCGACTAACCCCCGCCGCCGACATTCGTGAAACCCTGCGGCGGGCTCGCAAAAGTGCGGTCGCCTCCCCTCACGAGGGAGAGCAGCATGAGCGCCCTGGCGGCTTCATCTCGCTCGCGGCCGAACAAGAAGCTCACCCGGCCCTGAGGACCTTCGTGGCGCGACTGACAGAGCTGCGCGTGCGGCACGGAAGCCGGGTGCAGGCAACCGGAGAGCAGCGGCCGATGAGCGCCTACACGCTGCACTTCCTTCTCGCGAAGCAGGCGCCGGAGCTGCCGGTGTCCCTATCGCAGATGTACCGCATTTGCGATGGAACAGCCATGCCGAAGATCGACATGCTCTACGAGCTCGCCGCCGTCTTCGGGGTCTCCCCTCAGCGCTTTCTGGCCGGCGAGAATCAGCAAACCACTGAAACGGCAAAACGTCCCGTAAGCTAGGAGCTGCCCGCCCGGCCTCTGGGGTAACGGCAACGCTCCGCCGCCGTTCCCTGGCAATCGGAACCTGGTAGACGTGCATGATGCGCGAAAGCTTTTCGTGTCCCCGAGAAGCTCTTCAGCTCGCATCGCTGCTGCCCTCACCCCCGAGGCCGGGTGCGCCCAAGATGCACAGTTCCGGAGGAAAGCCGACCTTCACGTGAAGCCCGAGACCGGCGCCGACAGCGACCGCGAGCGAATCGTACGCGCCGCGATTGCTCGAGACCTGGCAGTGCTCGCCGGTGTCGACACAGCCAGCATTTCCCGCGGCCCGACATGGGCGTGGAAGGGCGAGGCAACGGCTCCACTGAGAACGGCAGACCTGCCGGCGCCGGTGCTCGACAAGCTTGCCCGTAGTGCCAGGGTTCCAACCAAACCGCGCTGGGAAGTTGCCCACCCTGGTCGATGGCTACTTGCCGCGGCTGCCGCCGGCGCCGCGGCCGCCGTCAGCATCACGCTCCCGGGCACCAGCCGAGCCGGAGTCGCGCTCTGCGTCGCCCTCGCGGTGGTGACCTTCGCCATCGCCGCAATCGGGTTCGGGTCTCGGCAGCGTCGCGCCCACGTCATTCAAGGCGTGCGGTTGACTCGAGCGGAACGGGACCTCGTCGCCGCAGCTCGAGCGCGGCGCACCCTACGATGGAACCCGCTCGCCGAGGAGGGGCTGACCTCGCTCGGCACAGGGATCATGCTGTACGCGCACGACCTACTGGAAGCCATTGGTCGGCACCAGGTATGGCGCGATCCGCTGTTCGTCGCCGCGATGGGACCTGCCCCGCGTCTGGACACCGACGAAGAACTGTTTCAGATCGCCTGCTCGTGCCAGCTTCTTGATCGGCACACCCGCCAACCCCTCGCTGTCGATGCGTCAGCGGCCATCGAGCATGACGAGCTGGAAGGCCGACTCCGCGAAAGGGTCCTGGCCTTGCGCCTCTATCTCGACGAGCTCGACACAGCGGCCAGGGTGCTGCAGGCCCACAGAGCAGACAATCCCGCCGCGGATGAGCAGCAGTCGGAGGTGTTTCAGGCCGCGGCCGAGAATGAGTTCGCCAGCGCGACGATCGAACAGATGCGGCACCGGATCTCAGCGTCCGCGCTCGCAATCAGAGACATTCCCACGCGGTGACAACCGCCTCGACGTCGCTCCACCCAAGGAGGGTGCCAGCGACCGCGTCAGCGAGCGGAAGCCTTCCCTTGCCAAGAGAATTCCGCACGGTCACGTCGCTCACGCGCAGCGTGCGGGCAAGCTCACTGGTCGTTACATATCGCCGTACCGGACCCGCTAACGAGGGCGTCACGCTCACCGTGGCCCCAGACAGGAGCAGACTGCGATCGAGCGCCTCGATCGTGCGCGGAAGCCAGACCTTGCGCTCACCGATGAGAGCGTCATGACAGGGAAACAGCTGCGCACGCTGCAGTCGAAGCACTCGTGACCGAGTGATACCCAGCTGCTGAGCGACGTCGCCTGCTGTGAGGTAGACGGTAGCGTCCGCCCGGGCCCGCGCGATCATGCTCGAAGAACCTTGAGGCCGGCCTATTCGAGTGGGGTGCTCGATCTTCCAGGCGGCCACAGTCCCGTACAACCAGCCATACCGAGGCTTGGGACACAGGACTGCGTCAGGTGCGGCGAACTTGCCCGCCTTCCGGTAGGTCCGCAACGTGCTCCACGTCAGGCCGATAGCCTCGGCCGCCTGGGCGATTGAGAGTAGATCCCGGGTTGCCGTGTGGGGATCGTTGCTGAGGAGGGCATCCTGCGCCCAGCCCTCATCGCGGGGCCCGATGCGGATATGCGGGACACCGAGACGATCCTCGGCAACTGATCGAGGCACCATCAGCGTGTGGGATAGGTGATCAATAGCGCTGCGCCGGCGAAGATACCGAGGGATATCCGAGTCGCTCACTGTGCGGTTGGATCCGTGTCGGAGTCGAGCAGGAGACCGCGGAAGCCCTCGATGCACTCACGCGTCCAGCCGTATGAGCGGCCGCATTGTGCCTGCGGAGCTGGCCAACGCCCAGCGCGCTGAAGGTGGAAGATTGCGACTGACGAAATGTGCAGAGCGGCCGCGATCTCGGACTTGGTGTAGAAGCGAGCGGGTGGGGCAGACCGGGCTGGAGCATCGGGAGCGAGCGTTGCTTCCGACCAACCTGCGAGGGACCCGACGTAGGCGTCAGGGGTGGGGAGCGCGCCTTGAGCCTTCAGGGTGCGTGCCTTGGTGATGCTGATTCCGAGGTGGGCTGCGACCTCGGCCAGGGTGAGGTAGTGCTCGAGCTCAGGCGCCGTGTCCGCGATCTGCGGGGTGTTGTAGCTGCGATCGGCGCGCCACCGTTCGATCGTGTCGATGGTCCAGCCAGGGCGGGCACCGACGAGCGCGTCGGGGCGGCAGAGTTTCCCGTCCCGCCGGTACGCCTTGAGGGTGGATGCTTCCAGGCCGAGCAAGTCAGCGAAACGGCCGAGCGAGACAACCTCGACGGTGGTCTCGGGGGTATTGGGTGGCGGTGTGGCCGGGGTGTCGTCGTCACCTGCGAGGGGGATCCAGCCGGGGATGGAGCTGTCGATCCATACGGCGGGTCGAGGGTGGGCGTGGCCGCGGATGGCGTCTATGCGAAGGCGATGCTGGCTAAGCCCCAGGGCGTGAGCTGTCTGAGCAGCGCTCCAGTACCGAAGCGGAACCGGTGGGGGAGTATCAGCCGGGCAGATTTCCGCCACACCTCCTCCTGCCTTTGCGTCTGTTGCCGCGTGTGCTCGTCTGGAAACTATAGGAGGGGACTGCGCTGTGCGCGAGAACCCCGGGGCCGGACCCTTGTGACCTGCTGTGTGTCGAGAAATTAAGCCACCACCGTTGCGAGAGTTGGCGGCCGGTGGCATGATCACCACCACCCAGTAATTCCCATCAATTGGAATGATTGAGTGGGTGTGCAGGATGATTTCTGGCAGTCCCGGAGGGAACGATGACGGAAAACGGATCTCCAGCACCGTCTAGGGGAGTAGAGGCGCCCCACCGCCCCGACTCAAGGAGAGGGAGTCAAGCGCAGATGAGAGCAAACAGCCTGGCCGACGACGTCGCCAACACCCTTGCCAACAGCGGCCTGCAATGCAGCGACGAAGCCCATGCCGCGCTGTCCCGCCTCGACCCAGAGTCCCTGCCGGCCCCGGCCTACCTGGCCGGGATCCTCGACAACGCGCGCACCGTGCGCCTCGACGAGCTCGGCCTACAGCCCGCCGACGACGAGACAGTGAGCGCAGCTGATGTCCAGGCGCTGCGCGCGCTACTGCAGGCCTAACCCGTGCGCCTCCCGACATGTCGCACGGAGCCCGCGGACCCCACCCCACCGAATCCCGAGATGGAGGCACATCGCGTGCGAACACAGAAGGTCGTCACCACGGCAACGACAGTCCTCACGCTGGCGCTCCTGGCCGCGCCCGCCGGTGCCGCCGGCGCCACCCCGCAGACAGCGGAGCAGGCCTGCGCCAACGGCGCACCGTGCGCCTCGGTCCCCGAGTGCCCCACACGCGCCGTGCAGCTACCTCCTGGACCGGGACGTGCGTCCTCTGGTCCCGACGCCGCCGACTGCGCACGCGTCACGATCGCGCCCCGCGCCACGACAGGCGAATTCGCGGCAACAGGGACACGCTCGTGATTCGCCCGGCTCGCATCCGCGCATACGACGGATCCACCGTCGCGGTATCGGTGTTCCAACTGACCAGACATTTCGCCCTGGCTCCAGTTGTGAAGACCGTTGGAACACCACCGATGCTCCACCCGCAGTACGCGCAGCTCCTCCATCTCCCCACGGAGAAGACCCTGTTCTTGCTGCAGCAGCACGGCGGACCACATGACGGGCCTCGTCCCATCGACCGAGCTGAGGCTTCCGCGTTCGCTCGCTGGCTCGAGAAGGCCTTCGACTGGTCTTGCTTCGACCCTGACGAACTCAACGCGCACGTCCTGACCGACGAACAGTGCGTGACGATCCGCGTCGTGCTCGAAAACCCGAACCGAGCCATCAGCATCCTCGATCGAGCGTCTGACCCCACCGTGCCTCGTCCCACCGCACCCGGCCAGAAGTATCGGGCGGCACCGCCGCGTCAGCCGAAGCCGTTGCACCCGATGCTGCAGATGATCGGACCGAAAGGAAGCCGGTCATGACCGGCATCGCTGCACGGCTACGCATTGCCGCCCTCGTGATCGTCGCAGCGACCGCCACGGGGTGTGCCGCCGCCGGCGCTACCCCCTCCGCAGAAGTCCGGCAGAGCCCCGACGCAGGAGTGAGCACCGCTGACGTCGCACTCGACAAGCTCGCTGCTCTCACCACCAAGGGCCGCGCACCCAAGACCGGCTACAGCAGGGCGCAGTTCGGGCCGCGATGGACGGACAACGTCGATGTCGCCGGCGGACACAACTCGTGCGATACCCGCAACGACACTCTGATTCGATGGCTGCATAACCCGGTGTTCGGCGCGAAGAACAGCAAGTGTACTACCCCGGTCATCTCCGGCATTCTCGAAGACCCGTACACCGGGAAAACGATATCGTTCGACGTAAATCGACCGTCCGATGTTCAAATCGAGCACAGAGTCTCGCTTTCCGACGCCTGGCAAAAAGGTGCGCAACAGTGGAGTAAAGCCAGGCGTACGCAGTTCGCAAACGACCCTGAAAATCTTTTACCCGTGGACGGCAGGACAAACCAGCAGAAGAACGACGGCGATGCCGCGACCTGGATGCCGCCCAACAAAAAGTATTGGTGCACATATATTGCTGCTCAAGTCGACGTGAAAGCCAAGTATGCCGTCTCGGTGACGGCCGCAGAACGAGACACCATGCACAGAATTCTCACCGCCTGCACCTCGAACAAAGGATAGACAATGAAGAAGCCCGCACTCGCATTCGCCGTGATAATCGCGACCATGCTCACGGCCACCGGCTGCACGCAGCAATCCAGCGCAACGCCGCCCTCCACCCCGTCGCCATTCGTAGAGGTCACCCCGCGGACGCCGACCTCGCCCCCCGCAAACGGCACCAGCAAGCCCCCAGTGCCCCACGGAGCGCCGCCGCCCGGCGCCGACGGCCTTCCTCCGATCCCGCCCGCCGGCGCCGCGCCCGGCCCGGACGGAACCCCGCCGCCCCGCCGGTAGGTCCGCCGCTCCCCGGCACAGGAAGAGCGAACACCCCGACCATGCCCAAACCACAGAAAGGCGCCACGTCATGGCACTCACACCGCTGACGATCCGCACCAGCAACGGCGAGGCCACGGTCACCGCAGAGCAAGTCTCCGAGCACTTCGCGCTCACCCCGCTGCTCACCTACGGCGACCCTGCCGACGGAGGCAACGGGTTCGGGCTGCGCCGCGGTGCTCTCGCCCTCCGACACATCGGCACCGCCCGAAGCGTCTCCGCCGACCAGTTCATCGACCTGCGCAAGGTCGCTGTCGAGCTCGAGAAGCTCACGATCATCGACTGGGACACTCTCACTCTGGACCAGGTCATTACCGAGGCGCAGAGCGCTGCGATCAGCGAAGCCTTCACCGCAGTGCGAGCCGACTCCTCAGGCCCCCGCTGGCCATGGCCGAACTGGGCCGGCGAGGCGAGTACGCCGGCAACCTCGCTGATCGCGCACATGCTCGACAGCTCACTCACCCTCCGTGATCGCCTCGACTCTGCCCAGGGCCTTATCGCCAGGGTCGCCGGACTCGACGAGGAGCTCGGACGTTCCGCCGACGTTGCGCTCACAGGCAGCATCATGAACAGCTACGTCGGGGAGTTCGGTGTCATCTGGCTGCTCTCTTCCTTGCAACGCCTTGATACTGAAGCCGCCGACCGCGCCGCACGATTCCTCATCGGGCAGTGGGATGCCGGGGACTCACTAGGGGAGTGGACCTACCAGTGGCGCCAGGAACTCGCCGACGGCACTCCGTTAACGCTGCCCGAGATCCCGCACCACACCGGCCTAACCGACGAACACAGCGGCCAGCGATGAGTCGCTCCAAACCAGCCACCGCGAATGTGGACGGACCGCAGCTAGACATGCCTATCGTCGGCCCGCGCGTGGCCGCAGATACAGGGGAGACCGAAACCCTCGGCCCCACCGGCGCCCCGCAGAGGACTCCGATCCCTGTTCCGCAGGCTCTCGTGCGCTCCGCGGAGCGGTTCCGGCGCCGCGAATCAGTCACCGAGGCGCGCATCCGCGAGGAGGCGCCGACGCCTACAGCCGCAGCTGAGGCGCTCCTGCGAGTATGGCGGCATCCGGACAAGTTCCCATTCCTCGAGCGGGCCGTCACAGCTGAACGAGCTTTCCGGGAGCGGCACCCGCGACTCGAGGCGATCACCGTAGCCAGCAGCATCATGGTGCCTTTGGCAAACAACCCGCAGATTCCTGCGGGAGCCTCGGACATATACATCAGCGCGGCGCTGGCAGGATCTATTGGATTGGCGACTTGCTTCACCGCCGCAACCGTCTGGTCGATGCTAGCGATCAGCCGCATGTCCCGTCGGCAACAGTTCCCTAAGACATACCCCGCCATTCAAAGGTGGCACGAATCCGATCTGCCCCACCCTGGCATGATGCAGCAGGCAACGCTATTGGCCTCCGAATATGTTCGCGTGCTCAGCCAAAGCGATCTTGTGCATAGCCGCGCAGTTGAACAACGCAAAGAAGCTGCTCGCGTGGAACTGCGGCGCCTCGCCTTGATTACGCGAAAGCACGCCGCCGCCACGGCAGCTGCCGAAGCATACCTGCAGAGCGGAGACGAATCGACCACCCTCGTCCCCTTAGCGTTGGCAGAGGATCTAATGGCGGAATTCGCCAATCAATGCGAACACGCGAAAGAGGCGATCGCAAGACTACGCGCCACTGCTGCCGCAACCATTGCGGAAACAAAGCTGCGAACGCTAGCCCTGCCTGACCCCAGATGTGCGGAAGGAACAGCGTGAGCAACCGAATCGACCTCGACGATGTCATCGACCTCGACAACACACCACCCAGCCACAGTCCTCGCCCACGCCGACCACGGAAACAGTGCGCCTACTGCTACGAGAACAAGTCCTCGATCCTCCGACGTCAAATATCGGGTCGTGAAAGTCGAGCCCTCGAACGGCTCCGTCGCGCGCACCCCGACGAGTACGACCAGTACCTGCAGGAGGAAGACCGGGAAGCAAAGACCGCTACCGAACAGGCCTGGGAACTACACCTCGCCGGACGCTGCAAGAACGGAGCACCCCATGCCTAACGTCGCGATCATCACCCCCGTGCTGCCCGGCACCCACGACTGGCTCCGCGACCTCGCACAGGCCATCCGCACCACCCGCCACCGCCACCCACAGCTGAACCTCAAGTGGATCGTGGTCTGGGACGGCCCCGCCCGCCACGACGACGCCGACCCCTACCTGCAGGCAGCCGCCGCGACCGTGCTCACCCAACCCGAACGCCTCGGCGAAGGCGCCGCCCGCAACCGCGCCCTGTTCTCGCCCCACGTCAACGACACCGACTTCATCGTCCCGATGGACGCCGACGACCTCATCGACCCGGCCGGCCTCGCCGCCACCATCACCGACCTGAGCATGACCGGATACCTCTGGGCCGCCGCGAACCGCACCCTCCTCAACGGCGACCGAACCCCGCACTGGCACAGCCACCGCACCTGGGCCCGCGGCGAGGTCGCCGACACCTGGTCATCGCCCCTGGCATTCCACCCCAACAGCATCGTCACCACCGCCGCCCTCGCCCGCGCCGTCGGCGGCTGGCCGGACCTGCCCGCCAACGCCGACCTGCTCTTCGCCATGCGCTGCAACGAAGCCGCCCGAGGCATCAGCGTCCCGCACGTCCTCACCCGATACCGCGTGTGGGACAGCCAGGTCGTCAACCAGCCCGCCTACCCCGAACAGAAGGCCGCCGCGTTCGCCCACATCGTCGCGGCCCTCAACACCGCCCGCGAGGGCACCAGCGCGCCACCGGTCACCGCCCCCACCCCGGGCCGCGCTCCGGGGACCGTCGCCGTCGACACCCCACCGCTCGAGCACTGGGACATGCCCACCGCATGGCGCTACGCCACCACCCACGGCGACCACTACCTCGCCTCCGGCCTGATCACCGCCACCCGCCTGACCGCCGACTACCCCTGGACCACCAGCCACGGCGCCCCCATGCTGGGCAAGAGCGGCGACTGGCACGCCCGCAACGACCTCGACGAGTGGACCATCGAACACCCCCTCTTCGAGCAGACCTACACCCACGTCGCCGGCGACCACTACCGCAAGCACGTCCCCGTCTCGGCCGTCCAGGTCCTGCACCCCATCACCTGCGACACCCTCGAAGGCCCCGCGCCGGTCCCCGCCGGCGACTGGCTCATCGCCAGCACCACCAACACCGACGCCTGGCCCGTGCGCGCCACCGCCTTCTGGGACCGCTACCCGGACGGCCCGATCCTCCACGCGAGCACCGCATGAACCACGACGACACCACGTTCCAGATCCCGCTCCGGCCACCCACCCTGCTCTGGCTCGCCATCCTCCTCGGCGCGATGTACACCGGCTACCTGTACGCCACCGACACCACCACGCCCTGGCCGCCCTCCCGCATCCTCGTCCCCGCACTCATGACCGCCTGGGCCCTGGTGGCCACGCAGATCCTCCGCGCCCGCTGGCACGAGTACCGCCAGCCCGCCCCGCAGATCATCGACCCCGGCCCGGACATCGAACGCATCCCCTGACCGCACCCCGAAAGCGAACGGAGACACAGCATGACCGCAGCAACAACGCCGCACACCGGCGTCACGGTGTGGAACGAATTCGACACCGACAGCACCATCATCGGAACAGACGACGAGTACATCGTCTACAGCGAGACCATCCCCGGCGACCTCCTCGTTCTCCCCTTAGACGGCAGCGGCGAACCGTTCCTGACGCTCGAGATCATCAACCAGATCCCCGGCCTCCTCACCGCGATCGCCGAGCAGCTGCGCACCCACTGGACCATCCCCGGCGAGTACGCCACGCAAGCCGACGCCGATCACGCGCGCCGCCTGCGCGACGTCGACCTCGTCGAGCAATGGACCGTCGCGTTCGCATCCGCCGGCAACGAGGGACTGCCGTTCGAGATCCTGCTCGACGACTTCGAATACCTCCGCGAGATCCTCTACCCGGCGCTGCAGGCGAAGTTCCCCACCCTGATCTGGGGATGCGGCGGCCCACTACCGGAGGCGAACACGAGGATCCCGCGCACCGCCCTGGCCGCCGGGATCGACGCCCACGCCGCGCACGAGCGCCTCGTGGCCGCCGTGCCGGCGTGGGGACAATTCCTCGTCCTGATCGCCCCGACCAGCTTGTTCCGCTCCACCAGCTGGACCGCGGACGAGCTTTCAGGGGTTCCGGTGTGACTAGCGACGCCCTCACCGAACAGCGCATCGGGCATATCGACCACGGCGCGCGCATCCACCTCGCCGCGGCCCTCCCCGGCGGCCCGACCGTCGTGTTCGTCCACGATACCGCCGGCACCGACTGCAAGGCCCTCGCGTACCTCACCGCCACCACCCGCGCCCCAGGCGAGTACGCCCGCGGCTTCGACCCTGCCCGCGACCGCCTCCTGGTCACCTCGACCCTCAACTGCGCCGGCACCGCCGACGACCCGCAGGTCCACGCCGCCGATCCCGACACCGCCGGCTACGCCAGCACCGTCCTCACCCAGATCGCCGAGCAGCTCCAGGACTCGGGCCGCCGACCGAACTCCTCCTGGATACCCGGAGTCGAGGACACCCTCCCCGTCTTCGCCGAAGCGCTCGCCCGCCGCGCCGACGGCCAGGCCTGGGTCATCGCCGTCATCGACGACCCCCACAACCGAGTCCTCGCACAGTTCCTCACCGAAGAGCTCGCCGACACCGCCGAGAACGACGGCGAATTCGACCCCCTCGGCCAGCTCACCGACGACGAGATCTGCGACGCGCCGCTGTCGATCAAGCTCGGCCCAGCCCACCCCGGCGTGCCCTTCCACGGCGCCCGCTGGCTCACCACCGACGACCACCACCACTAGCACCCGCCACCCTCACAAGATCGGAGCCACGACATGGGATACGCAGTCGGATACGACGAACGCTGGGCCCGCGATGTCGGCTACGGCGTCCCCGCTACCTGCGATCACCCGGGCTGCACCGCCGAGATCAACCGCGGCCTCGATTACGTCTGCGGCCAAGACGTATTCGGTGGAGAACACGGCTGCGGCCTGTACTTCTGCCACGATCACCTTGAGTCCGCCTACACCCCGGACGGCAACGGCGACCTCCTCGACGACAACGGCGAGGAGTACCCGAAGATGTGCAAGAAGTGCGTGACCAGCCACGAAACCGGCACCCAACAGGACTTCTTCGTCCCCACCCCGGACCTGCCGGCCTGGATCGAGCACAAGCTCACCGACGCCGACTGGGCGTCGTGGCGCGATGGCCACCCGGCCGATGTTGAAGCCCTGCAGGCCGCTCTCGACAAGGCCTCGTGATGAGGACCGTCGGCCGCTGGATCTGGATCGGCATCGCGGGGCTCGGCCTCGCCACTCATCCGCTCTGCGGGATTCGCGCCATCACCATCGAATCCCCGAGGAGATCGACGAAGTGAATGCACCGAAGGGCATCGTCATCCGAGACAGCGCAGGCGTCGACTACAGCGGCGTTGGCCAGCCGCTGACCCACGAACAGATCGCAGCCGCCTGCGAGACCATCGACATCATCTACCGGCAGTTGTGTCGCGAGTACTCCCAGCGTGGTGTCACGCTCGGAGGGGCATGCCGCCGCCGGTGAGCTCTTAGCGCCAGCGGGATTCGATGTCGGCGCCGCGCTTCGCGGCCCCGACTTTGAGCTCGTGGGACACGCTGTTGATCGTCGTGGTGTCGTACATGGTGCGGACGCCGGAGACGGACATTCCTGCGGCGTTAGCGATCGCTTCCAGGGTGTACTTGTGCCCGGGGGGCGCGAACTCCCTGGCGTAGGCGACCAAGGCCTTGAGTCTGGCCTGCAGGATCGCGATGTCCCCGCTGACGTGCTTGATCGTCACTAGAACCGGGTCGCTGGTCAGATCTCCGTCGAGGTCGGCTGGATCGACCTCTTCACCGGTAACAGGGTCGGGATGCAGCCCCCATTCGTAGGCGTGGAGGAGGGCGTCGCGCCACCCGGATCTCTGAGCCTCATCGGCGGCGATCGCCTCGCTCCCCAGTGGTTCCACTAGCTTGCCGAGCTCCCAATCATCGACCGGGTGGCGAATGTCGGCGACCTGAGCGATGCGTTCGGTGATATCCATACGCATGACGATAGCAGCAAAAAGTGTGACGGGCGAATAAAATGCGATGATCGCAAAACGTGAATGCTAGCCTCGCGCCATGTTTTCAAACTTCGAAAAATGAAGGGCAGCAGCGAGAGTCACGGTCGCGGTGGGGCCGGCGCGGTGCTTGCCGATAATCAGGTCGGCTTCGCCGGCGCGGGGGTCGTCACGCTCGTAGGCGTCGGGGCGGTGCACCAGGACGACCATGTCGGCGTCCTGCTCGAGCGAGCCCGACTCACGGAGGTCGGCCACCTGGGGCTTCTTATCGGTGCGCTGCTCGGGGCCACGGTTGAGCTGCGCGACGGCGATGAGCGGGACCTCGAGCTCCTTCGCGAGCAGCTTGAGCTGGCGGGAGAACTCCGAGACCTCCTGCTGGCGGGATTCGACCTTCTTGCCCGAGGTCATCAGCTGCAGGTAGTCGATGACGATGAGCTTGAGATCGTGCCGCTGCTTGAGCCGGCGGGCCTTCGCGCGGATCTCCATCATCGTGAGGTTGGGCGAGTCGTCGACGAAGAGCGGCGCCTCGGAGATCTCGGCCATGCGGCGCGCGAGGCGGGTCCAGTCGTCGTCGGACATCTTGCCCGAACGCATGTCGGCCAGTTTGATCCGCGCCTCCGCGGAGAGCAGGCGCATGACCACCTCGGTCTTGCTCATCTCGAGGCTGAACAGGGCGCCCGCCATGCCGTGCGCGATGGAGCACGAGCGCAGGATGTCGAGCGCCACCGTCGACTTACCCTGTCCAGGCCTGCCGGCGACGATGATCATCTGGCCGGCGTGCAGGCCGTTGGTGACGGCGTCGAAGTCGATGTATCCGGTGGGGACGCCCCTGCTGACGCCACCGCGCGAGGCGATGGCGTCGATCTCGTCCATCGTGGGCTGCAGCAGCTCCTCGAGGATCACGTAGTCCTCGGAGGCCTTGCGCTCGGTGACGTCGTAGACGGCGGCCTGGGCCCGATCCACGACCTCGGCCACGTCGGCACCGTCGGACCCCGAGTAGCCGTACTGGACGATCCGAGTCCCGGCCTCGACGAGCCGCCGCAGGATCGCCTTCTCGGCGACGATCTCCGCGTAGTAGCCCGCGTTGGCCGCGGTGGGCACGGCGGAGATCAGGTCGTGCAGGTACGGGGCGCCGCCGACGCGCTTGAGCTCGCCCTTGCGGTCGAGCGTGGCGGAGACGGTGACCGCGTCCGCGGGCTCACCCGCGCCGTAGAGGTCGAGGATCGCGTCGTACACCGACTGGTGCGCGGGCCGGTAGAAGTCACCCGGGCTGATGACCTCGAGCACGTCCGCGATGGCGTCCTTGGAGAGCATCATGGCGCCCAGCACGGACTGCTCGGCGGCGATGTCCTGCGGGGGCTGCCGTCCGAAGTCCTCGGCTGACGTCTGTGCATCGCTCATGGTCGGGATCGCCTTCTGCGAGAGGTGGTGTCTGAGGCTTGACGGCTAGCCTACCAGAAAACACGAAGCGTGTAGCCGTTGCGTAAGTGTATTGTCGGGAGCTAGTGTGATCCTGCGAAGGCCGCAGGATGTAGCAATAGGAGATGATCTCGATGCCTCAACTAACCATCACGTCCGCTCCGTACGATGGTGGGGTCGGCACAAGCCTCTACGACGTGGTCGGCGCTGACGGCGCGGCCGGTCGCCTCGCGGCCGATGCTGGTACCGACCTTGCGGTTGGTCAGACAATCAACGCTCCATCCGCGCCTGCGCACCTCCGCAACATCGCGTTCAATAACCACATGATCGACTTCATGCTCCCGCCCGGCCTGTAGCCGCGGGAGGACTGGCATAGGTGGGAATGCGCGGCCCCACGGGGCGCTGCGCTGGCAGAGAGAGTGTGTGTGTGAAACTGACAACGAATCAGGCGGCCGAGGCCTTAGCGGAAGCGCTCGCCGTCGACGGCCGTGAACCGCGAGTGCACCAGCTCAAGATCAAGACTCTCGCGCTGGCAGGTGCCCTGACCGACGTCAGCCAGACAACGCGAGTAATGATCGAGCTGGATCAGCTGATGGACTTCGCGCGCCGCACACGATACGTCTACGACGTTGAAGAACTCCTAGCCGCCGCCCCCATGATCTACCGCGTCTCAGTCCTCGAGCGGACCCCCAACCTTGCATACAGCGAGGATGGAAAGTTGCTGCGCCGGTTCGCAGGGGTTGACTTCCGTGACCCCCCGACCTCTGCCAACGAGCTCGGCGGGTGGGAAGGGGTCTGGCCGATTTCGCAGAAGAACGCCACCGCGCTCGTCGAATCTCGCGGTACGGTCCTGGCGTCGTGTCGTGGATACATCGCCCCTGGACACTGGCGCACGGTCCGGTCGGCCTCGAAGAGCGGCAGCAGGCGCTACTTCCACACAACTCCCGCATCGCGGACCATCGCAAAGCTCGTCGGCAGCGGTCTATGGATCGACATCCCGGACGGGCCTGTCTCCGACTTCCTAAAGCCAATCCCCGCCCCCGAAAGGTGAATTCAATGACCACCGACACGAGCAGCGAATTCCGATCCGCCGCTACCGCCCTGCGCGGTTCCCTCCCCACAGACGAAACCGCCTTCACCAACCCCAAATCCGGGTGGGTCGCACAGAGAATCGTCTCCGCAGCCGCCGCGCTGGAAGGGATGACTACCTCCGGGAGCCTGGACAGCCCGCCCCCCGAGTTGCCAGAGGGGTACCCGAATCTCGGCCCTGCCTGGGCTACCGCCGCCGTCCAGTGGCGCGACATCGCCTACCAGCTCGCTCCGCTGGCAGTCGACGACGCGGGAGGTGTCATCGACTCGGAACTGGCCGAGCTGATTCGACGTCTCACCGAATATGCAGTCAGTCAAGGCGCCCCCCTCACGCTCCAGTAGATGGGAGGCCCCTCCGTGCTCAGTCGCATTCGTCACCGCGCACACACGCAGTCCGCCAGCGCCGGCACAGCCGCCGATCCCACCCCTGAAGGGGGCGTGCCGCCCGGTATCGACCGCTCGGACCCTTTCGTTCGCGGCTACCTAGACGCACAGAATTCCGAGACACCGTCACGCCCTCGGGACCTGGCGGGCCCGGCAGCCGCCGACTGGGTGCACGGCTTCCAGGCGTGCCGCGGCGCCCTGTTCGGATCTGACGTTCCGCTAGAAACCAGTGGCTACCGCGCAGCCGGCCTCCGCGCAATCGACAACCCGCACACCGGCCCCTCCGACGCCGATACGTGGACCCCGCCCCAACTCACTACCTCGGAGCGAAAAGCCTTCGCTGAGGGCTTTCGAGCGTACTGGGATGAGCGAGCTGTGGCTGTCCCTCAGCAGAGCGTGAAGGTCGGCCAGAAGCTCCGCTGGCTACAGCCGCCTCACGACGCTGGTGTGCGTGCAGGATCGCTCGTCACCATCTCCGAAGTACACGGCAGTGAAGTGTCCGTCGTTGACGACCGCGGCAAAGAACACCGTATTCAACTCCACACGGCCGGGCTGATCGCAGACAGCGAGACTGGGGTGCGCCGAAACTGAACTGAGGCTCGCGAACCCCGAAATCGAATGGGGCACATCAGCAGACAGGGCTAATATGAACGCGGATCCCAGGCGGCCAACTGCCGACCTGGTGCTGGTGAATTGCCTGTTCGACAGCAGCGACAACCGCCTGACGGCGAGTTGTGGCATGTACGGCAGTGCTCCAGCCTCCGATTCGCACTCGCCACTGGCGCATGCAATACAGTGCATCGCCCGTGTTGAGCATCAGGTGCCAGGGCGCGCCAGGAAGGCCGGCGTCGATGATCAAGTGGGAACACATCGGACAGCCCGATTTCGATCGCGTGGTGGAGGTGTTGCTGCGCCGCCGGTTCGGATCGGACCGCTGGGAAGCCGGTGCGATGAAGGTGACCGCGTTCGATGGGCGGGGCGGCGATGGTGGATGCGACGTCCTGATCGAGGGCCCCAATGAGACCACGATCTACCAGCTCAAGTACTTCCCCGAAGGCTTCTCCGGTGGCTTCGCCAAGGTGCGCCGCCGGCAGATCACGGAGTCGTTCAAGACCGCGCTCCAACGCGACCCTGACCGCTGGGTGCTGATTGTCCCCTCGAACGTGACCCCGACCGAGCGGGACTTCGTCGAAGGGCTGGCCACCAAGCACCGCCCCGACGGCGATGGGCCGATCATCGAGATCCTCGATCGCACGGGGCTGGACTCGATGATCATCGATGACCCCGAGGTCGAGGCGTCGTTCACGAGGGACACGCTCAAGCAGAACGCGATCCTCTTCGGTCGGGAAAGGGACAGCCTGCTGAACCCCGGAGACCTCGTCGATCGGGTAGCCGCTCTAGGTGGCCTCGCCGGCGGAATCAACCCGCACTGGACCTGGGGCTTCCGGTGGACCGGCGACGCCGTGATCTGCTCGCTGATCGCGCGTCACAACCAGGCCCACATCGAAGCGCCGATCACCACCAGCGTCACCTTCACCGCCGCCGACGGCACCGTGCAACACGCGCAGGTCGAGAAGTTCCGGCTCTACGGACGGCCGATCGAAGACCTGGTCCCCGCGACCGTCACCATCAACCTGCCCGAGGGCCTTGCGCTCGGCCCGACCGAGAACCTCGAGAGCATGGTCCGAGTTCTCGCCGCAGACGAGGGAGACACCGTCGCCACGGTGGTCTTCGACCTCCTCGACGGCGACGGACAGGTGATCGCCAGCCGCCAGTTCGACGTCCACCGGGCCGGGGCCAGCGCCGACGGCCTGGGCGGCACCCTCCGCGGTGACGACGCCGCCGGCATCGCCCACTTCGAGGCGCTCCACCGCTCCCGGGACGACGACTCGAAGCTCGTGGACGGCGGCTTCAGGTTCTACACCACGGCGATCAACGGCAGGTTCCCCGACGAAGTCCTCGACAGCGTGGACTTCCTCGCCGGGTTCGCCAATGCCACCGCGATGCGGGTCCGCCCGGCGCGCGGTGGCGCTGTCTCGGCCGGCGCGATCGTCGAACTCCCGACCGGCCCCTCGAGCGAGGCGAAGGACGAGGCGCGGTTCCTCGCCACGTACGTCCGCGCTCTCAACGTCGTCCAGCAGTACATCCCCGGCGGGTTGCCGCTCCCCGCGGAGCTCGATCCGGACGAGGTCGACACGGTGCGGCTCGCCGCGACGCTCCTCGAGGCGAAGACCACCGACCTGGTGTGGGACGAATTCGACCTGGTCTTGTGGCCGGACCTCGATCCGGAGGCCGTCGAGATCTTCGACTGCGAGCACGGCTTCCAGCTGGTGCAGACCCTCGAACTCGACGTGACCGTCGATGGCGTCACCCACGTCCTCGGTGCGTACACCAGGGTCTTCCACCGCGCCCTCGCAACCAGCAGGACCATCAACGAGGACGGCCGCACCGTCGTCCACGTCACTGCCCACCCCGACAACGACACCCTCACTGCGCACTTCGGCGTCCCCGAGGACGAACAGGGGGCATAGCCCCTGCGCCGCCCAAGGCCTCGGCCCGTGCTGCGCAAGCGACGATCCAGGAGAACAAGATGCACACCCGCACACGAGCTGCCACGACGTACGCCGTCGCACTCGCTCTGATGGCCACGGGGTTCGTCCTGGCCGTCGTCGTGCGCTGATCCACCCCGTACACCAGCGCCCGAGGTCTGGCGTACGCTGGCGACCACGAAACGCCCGTAGGTGGAGTGGGTGGAACACACCCAGAATCGGCTCGTATTCCCGTAGTGGGGTGCGGGCCGATTCGTCTGCCGGGAGAGTGTCCGGCGGGTGTAAGATCGACTCTGTGCGATGAAGACTCGTTCGTCGCCTCCCAGCATGGAAGATGCACATGACCATCAGCAGCGGCTCCGCAGCCCAGTTCGTACCCGACTACTGGCGCTGGTTCACTGGTGCCGACCTTCTCGCCCGCTCGACCGCGGTCGTCCTGTTAGATACCCATTCGCTAGGCAGGATCATCGGCAGGTCCGTCTCGAAGATCGAGGAGTGGCGCCACGACGATCAGCACCGTGAGGACTTCAAAAGGGCGATGATCAGGCTCGACCGCGTCGAGAGTTACGCCGGCGCCCTCACTGAGGACCTCGTCGCCGAATCGCGCACCACAGGCGTGATCCGCACGTACCGCGATGACGACGACGCGGCCGCGGCGGGAGAGCTGGTCCCGCTCGACGAGATCCGCGGTGCTGCCGGCGCCGCCGGCGGTGCGCCCGCCGCTGCATTGCACCGGGAATGCGCCGGCCGCGCCGCCGCGGAGAACCCGGACGCAGCGCTGACCGTCGCCGGCCTGCAGGACACCGGGGTGGGCGCAAGCGCCGCGCTGCGCGCCGAGGTACTGGTGCAGATGGCCATGCTCGGCCTGAACATGAAGGACGCCGCCGGCGTGATCGGCGTACCCACCCGAGCACTCCAGAACTGGATCGCCGGGACGCTGCGGGCTGACGGGACACCGCGAGAGGTGTTCCATCCGGAGCGCCTTGCCCGGTTCGATGCCCTGGGGCAGGCCTTCGACGAGCACCAGGCGGTCCTCGACGCCCATCCGCTGCGGGCGCAGGGGTATGTGCCGGTCGCCCGCGACATGGAGGCCCTCCAGGAGATCGATCCGGGCACGGTTCTGCCGCTCGCGGCGCACCGCGCCGCTGCCGGCGAGATCCTGGCCGCCGACCACGACCTGCGCGCCCAATGGCGGGGAGAGCGCTGGACCGCGCAGATGCGGGCAGAGCGCCGCGCCGCCGAATAGCGTTCAGTGGTGAGGCAGGAACGCCATATGCCGGGCCGAAGGATGCAAATAGGGCGCGCGGACGGCGGTGACCCGCACCGGATGCGCCTCGCCGAGCTCAGCAGGCGCGTCGCGATGCTCGAGGCAGCGGCCAGGCGTGGCGCGGCCGAGGATCCCCGGGGCGTGTTCGTGCCCAGCGGACCACCCAGTGAGGTGGTCGGCGTCGTCGACCGTCCATCGTTCGACGACCCCCTCGCCGGTACCGGTGTACTTGCCGATCGCCGGGAGTTCCTCGAGGAGTTCCCGGACCCGGTCCGGGTCGCCCACAGCGCGCCAGGTCAGCGACAGGGTCTGGTGCACCAAGACGGGGATCATCCGATTCTGGTAGCGGCCATTGCGGTCGGAAACCCGGGAGTGACTGATCACCGGGGATAGCTGCTGGAGGCGGGTGTGATCGGTGCGAGAGGTTCGCCACCGGGTGTCGGGCCGCTTGATCGTGCCGGTTTCGGTTTGCCCGAAGGTGCACATCCAGTGCCAATCCGGGTCGGTAGCAGGGTCGCCACAGCGCTGTAGCGGCAGCGGCAACTCCTCCGGCGCCCGCGTTGGACTGAATCGCTCCCAAGGCAGGCCGGCCGCGCGGGCAGCGAACTTGCGCTCATGCCAGATCACTGACGCCAGGAGCCCATCAAGGGCGATTCCCCACGGCCGGGACAAGACCACTCCGTGCGGGGTGTCCGCCTTGACCAGGATCGGCCGGAACTCGTGTCGGGGCATCAGGTGAGCGCGGTCAGAGCAGCGATTGCCGCGTCACGATGGGAGGTCAGGTGCGTAGTCCAGTCGCTCTCTGCAGGGGCGGGGAGTGCGCCCCGGCGCACGGTGGTGGTGATCGAGGCGGTGATCTGGCCGTGGCCGACGCTGCGCCGGCCGCCGAGGTGGCCGTGCGCGGCGAACTCAGCGAGGACCGACTGGAAGTAGGCGACCTGCAGCGGCGTGGCGTGCCTGAGGTGGATCCTGCTGTGCAGGCGCGTGCCAGCCACCATGACCTCGAACCCGAATCGGAGCTGGGGTGAGCCTTCGTCGGTGAGCACCGCGGGGCCGCTGGGTGTGCGGGCATCGGCGAGGTGGGTGCTGTACTCGGCGGTCATGAAGAGGTCGACCGGCTGCAGCGGGTGCCGGACCGGTCGGCCGGTGAGCACGTGCTCGAGCTCGGCAACCTCCGGCAAGACCTTCTCGACCGTGAGGAGCCCGGACATGATCCGCGCCGACGCCGCTCCACCGAACAGCGCCAGGTGCGGGATCAGGGCCCGGAGCTCGCGCTCGCGCTCGTCGCTGAGCGGGGTGGCGGCCTTCGCGAGCCGACCGCCGTTGCGGACCAGGTGTGCTGCGGGCGTGGGCAGCTTTCCGGGGTACCGGAGGACCTCCGCGGTCATCTCCTCGCTGATCCGGCGCAGCACCCCACGGAGGGAGCTGCCGGAGATGATCGGGATCATCTGCAGCTCACCGTTGCTGGTGATCATCGACTCTCTGTTGAACAGGGTCGTGGTGTCGGAGCCGTAGTCGAAGTCGTCCCCGCGGTGCACGATCGACGACTCGGCCGTGATCTGCAGGTCGAAGACGATCGTCGACAGCACCGGCGGGTCGGTGACGGGGGGCGTAGTGGGCTTGCGTGCCATCAGCTGTTCCTCGCCGTGCGGGTGGAACTGGGTGTCTTCTTCGCGGCTGTCTTCTTGCCCGCGGACGCCGCGGCCTTCGCCCCTGACCTCGGCGCCGGGGTCTTCCTCGCTCGCGTCCTGGTGCCAGCCCCCTCCTGGGCTTGCGCCTGGGCGGCGTCACGGAGTTCCCCGACTTCGGCGGCGATGATCTGCACCCTCAGCAGTAGGGCAGGTAACTCGGTACGCATCACCGCGAGGACCGCACTGGGGCGCTCGTCGCGCAGCAAGGTCGCTACCTCGAGCTTCCGGTCATCGCGCACGTTCACCTTGAGTTTGAGTGCGATCAGCGACCAGAACCGGTCCAGGCTCGCGGAGCGGAGCGCGGCGTTCAACACACGTCCCGGCAGGACGGCGTCCCAGTACCGATGACGGCGGTCGCCGATCCAGCTGTTCCAGTCGATGCCGTAATGCACGTGCAGCAGCAGGGCCTCGGCAGTCTGCGCGGCGGGATCGGTCAGCGGCGGCAGGTCCGGTGCAGCCGCCCGCCACCGCTCCACCGCACTGCGGGGGCCAGATACGTTGCGGGTGGTCACCTAAGCATTAAAACGTACGCACACACGGGAGGCCGCTACGTCGGCCCCGGCATCTCCCTCGATCGAGAGGAGGTCGTGCGGGGCATCGGCGGTCATGGTGTGCTGTCAGGGCGTTGGCGGGATTGCTTCTTCGCTGCCCGTCGTGCTGCGGGCACGAGGTACTCCCGGGCCCATCTGCTGCTGTTGCCGTCGGCAACGGCGTCGACGAGGGCCTTCTCGTCCTGGGTGAGTCGGACGGTCAGGTGCTCAGTCAGGCGTTCTGCCTCGGGCTTCGGGGGGCGTGCCATGGCTGGAGTTTATCACCCACAAAAACCCCCGCCTATGTTCACGAATGCTGCTTGTCGAACACGAGTTATTCGCGTCCAATAATGTGGAGCTCTGCCCGCCGTGCTCCAGCGTCTCGTCGACGGCTACTGTGCGCGAAACACTACGAGGCCACCGCTGGCAGTCATAATTGCAGCTGGCCCTGCTCCACTAACCACTTGCCGATCCTGAAAGCCGCAACGTGCCCCTCGAAGCCGTCCTCGAAGCCCACGACGAATTCCGCGCCGCGTTCATCGCGATGAAGGAGTGCGACCCGGGCGCCGTGCCTGCCCGCGCCGCGCTCACCGTGCTCCGCCGCCTCGTGGATGCCGACACCGCGCTCGCGCGCGCCGCGGTGGCCTACGCCGCCGAGCCTGCACCCGAACCCGCGACCACACCC
>JBEBXD010000038.1:0-37391 GCA_040391845.1 Tsukamurella paurometabola
TCGCCACGGCGCCCGAGGCGGCCGTGGGCACCCGCGGCGACCTGCGCGTCGCGCTCGACGCGCTGCGCCGACCCGAACAGCCCCGCGGCCTGATCGTGGTGATCAGCGACTTCCTCGGCGACGTCGATTACGTGCGCGAGTTGCGCGGCCTCGCCGCCCGCCACGAGGTGCTCGCCGTGGAGGTCCTCGACCCGCGCGACGTGGAGCTGCCGGCGGTCGGGGAGATCGCTCTCCGCGACGCCGAATCGGGCGCTGTGCGGGAACTCACCGTGACCCCCGAGCTGCAGCAGCGGTTCGCCGCGGCGGCGCAGGATCACCGCGCGCAGGTGGCCCGGACGCTGCGCGGCGTCGGCGCGCCGATCCTCGAGCTGCGCACAGACCGCGACTGGCTCGCCGACATCGTGCGGTTCGTCGCCGCACGTCGACGTGGATTGGCTGGTGCTTCCTGAGATGGGCGGACTGACCTCGCTCGCCGACCCGATCTGGCTGCTCGGCATCCTCGTGGTGCTGGCCATCGCGGCCGGCTACGTCTACAACGAGCGGCGGCGCGACAAGCGCGCGCTGAAGTTCGCCAACATGTCGGTGCTCGACTCCGTGGCGCCGCCCGGCCGGAGCCGGTGGCGGCACCTGCCGATCGCGCTGCTGAGCATCGGCCTGGTCCTGCTGATGATCGCCCTGTCCGGCCCGCAGGCCATGCGCAAGGTCCCGCGCAGCCGCGCCACGGTGGTGCTGGTGGTCGACGTATCGCTGTCGATGAAGGCGACCGACGTCAGCCCCAACCGGCTCGACGCGGCCAAGGAGGCGGCGAAGAAGTTCGTGACGGAGCTGCCCACGGGCATGAACCTCGGCATCGTCTCCTACGCGGGCACCGCCCAGCTGCTGGTCTCTCCGACCCCGGACCGCTCCCTCGCGACCAACGCCATCGACCACCTGGACCTGGCGCAGCGCACCGCCACCGGTGAGGGCATCTACGCCGCGATCCAGTCGATCAAGAACATCCGGGACGTGCTGGGCGGCAAGGACAACGCGCCGCCCGCCCGCATCATCCTCGAGTCCGACGGCAAGCAGACGGTGCCCACCGACCTCGACGATCCGCGGGGCGGCTTCACCGCCGCCCGCAAGGCGAAGGAGGAGGGGATCCCCATCTCCACCATCTCCTTCGGCACGCCCAACGGCACCGTCGACATCGAGGGCCAGAACATACCCGTGCCCGTGGACGACGAATCGCTGAAGAAGATCGCCGAGCTCTCCGGCGGCCAGTTCTTCTCCGCCTCGTCGCTGAGCGGCCTCAACGAGGCCTACGGCACCCTGCGCGACGAGATCGGGTGGGAGATGCAGAAGGGCGACAACTCGCGGATCTGGATGTTGTGGGGGACCGCGCTGCTGGTCCTCGGAGCTGCGGGCGCGGTGGCCTTCAACCGCAGGCTGCCCTGATAAGTTGGCAGCCATGTCTGCTACAGAATTCACGCCCCGGTCCGTCCTCGTCACGGGCGGCAACCGCGGCATCGGCCTCGCGATCGCCCAGCGCCTCGCCGCCGACGGCCACAAGGTCGCGGTGACCCACCGCGGCTCGGGCGCGCCGGAGGGACTGTTCGGCGTGCAGTGCGACGTCACCGACACCGAGTCGGTGGACGCCGCCTTCAAGACCGTCGCCGAGCACCAGGGCCCCGTCGAGGTGGTCGTCGCGAACGCGGGCGTCACCGAGGACACGCTGCTGATGCGGATGAGCGTGGAGAGCTTCGAGAAGGTCATCAACGCCAACCTCACCGGCGCCTTCCGCGTGACCAAGGCCGCCACCCGCGACATGCTCAAGAATCGCTGGGGACGCTTCATCTACCTCGGCTCCGTCGTCGGCCTCATGGGCACCCCCGGCCAGGCGAACTACGCCTCCTCGAAGGCCGGCGTCATCGGCCTCGCCCGCTCCGTCACCCGCGAGGTGGGCGCCCGCAACATCACCGCCAACGTGATCGCGCCGGGCCTGATCGACACCGACATGACCGCCGAGCTCCCCAAGGAGTACGTCGAGACCGCCGTCAAGCAGGCGATCCCCGCCAAGCGCATGGGCAAGCCGGAGGACGTGGCCGCCGTGGTCTCGTTCCTCGCCTCGGACGACTCCTCCTACGTCACCGGCAACGTGATCAACGTCGACGGCGGCCTGGGTATGGGCCACTAGCCCCGCGCACCGTCGAATACCCAGCCCCAGCACCGAACCACTGAAGGAGGCACGTCCGTGACCGGACTGCTCGAAGGCAAGACCATCCTGATCACCGGCATCATCACCGATGCCTCCATCGCGTTCTCGGCCGCCAAGGTGGCCCAGGAGCAGGGCGCGAAGGTGATCATCACCGGCATCCCGGACCGGCTCCGCCTGATCGACCGCATCGCCAAGCGCCTGCCGCAGGAGGTGCCGCCCGCGATCCCGCTCGACGTGACCGACGAGGAGTACCTCGGCGGCCTCGCCGACAAGATCCGCGAGCTCGCGCCCGAGGGCGTCGACGGGGTGCTGCACTCGATCGCGTTCGCGCCCCGCACCCTGATGGGCCCGGACGCGCTGCCGTTCCTCGACGGCCCCGGCCCGGACGTCGCCAAGTCCTTCGAGATCTCCGCCTGGAGCTACGCCTCGCTCGCCCGCGCCGTGCTGCCCGCCATGAACGAGGGCGGCTCCATCGTGGGCATGGACTTCGACCCCCGCACCGCGATGCCCGACTACAACTGGATGGGCGTGCAGAAGGCTGCGCTGGAGTCGGTGAACCGGTACGTCGCCCGCGAGGTCGGCTACGCCAAGCGGATCCGCTCCAACCTGGTGGCGGCCGGCCCGATCAAGACCCTCGCGGCCAAGGCCATCTCCGGCACGGCGACCGACGACGCCAAGAAGCTCAACATGCTCAACACCTACTGGGACGGCGCCTCGCCCATCGGCTGGAACGTCGACGACCCGGAGGTCGTGGGCAAGTCGATCGTCACGCTGCTCTCGGACTGGCTGCCCGGCACCACCGGCTCGATCGTGTACGTCGACGGCGGCGCGAGCCACAACACCTGGTTCCCCGAGGACTTCATCGACCAGCAGTAGTCGCGTGAGTCACGACGCGCTGCTGGTGCTCTCCTTCGGAGGGCCCGAACACCCTGACCACGTGCGGCCGTTCCTGGAGAACGTCGTCCGTGGCCGGGGCGTACCGGCGGCGCGACTGGACGCCGTCGAGGAGCACTACCTGCGGTTCGGCGGCGTCTCGCCGATCAACGCCCAGAACCGGGCGCTGATCGCAGCCCTCTCCGAGGAGTTCGGACGCCGGGGCCGCGAGCTGCCCGTGTACTTCGGCAACCGGAACTGGCACCCGATGGTCGAGGACACCGTCGCGCGGATGAAGGACGACGGCGTGCGCGACGCGCTGGTCTTCGCGACCTCCGCGTGGGGCGGCTTCTCCGGCTGCCGGCAGTACGACGAGGACATCGCCCGGGCTCTCGCCGCCGCCGGCCCGGGCGCCCCGCGCCTGACGAAGCTGCCGCAGTTCTGCGACCACGAGCTGTTCCTGGAGTGCTTCGCCGACGCCGCCGCGGAGGCGCTCGCCGCCGTGCCGCCGGGATCGCGCCTGGTGTTCACCGCCCACTCCATCCCCGACGCCGCGGACGTGAACGCCGGCCCGCCCGGGGTGCAGCGGCTGTACTCGCAGCAGGTCCGCGACGCGGCCGCGAACGTGGCTGCGCGGCTGGGGCTGGACTTCGACGTGGTCTGGCAGTCGCGGTCCGGTCCGCCGCAGGTGCCGTGGCTCGAGCCGGACATCGGCGACCACATTCAGGCGCTGTGGGACGCCCGCGTGCCCGGCGTGGCGGTCGTGCCGATCGGCTTCGTCTCCGATCACCTCGAGGTGATCTGGGACCTCGACACCGAGGCGAAGGACCTGGCCGCGGAGTTGGGGATGCCCTTCGCCCGCGCGGCCACGCCGATCGGCGACCCGCGGTTCGCGGCGATGGTCGCCGACCTGGTGGACGACGCCGACGCGGGCCGGTCGACCGGGCTCGGCGTCAGCGTCGACGGCGCCGCCTGCGTCGAGGGCTGCTGCCCTGCAGTGCGGCGGGCGGTTCGCCCGTGAAACCCGCGCTCAGTTGATCCTCGGCGCAGTATTTCGAGCGTCCCCCATCTGAACGCCGGTTTCAGAATGCTCCGCGCAGTTCGTCCCGGCACACCGCATTGACCGCGGCCACGCGGGCGGCGCGGACCGAGCGCCACAGGTCGCGGTAGGCGGCGTCGCCGTCCTGCGCGGACGCGAGAGTGAGGCCGGCGTACGGGTTCTCGGCGCCGGCGACCAGCAGGATCGCCTCCACCATCCCGGCGCTGTCGAGCACCCGGTGCGCGCGCTCGGACGCGCTGCGCGGCAGCCGGTGCGCGCCCAGCTGCCGGGTCAGGTCCCGGACCAGGTCGCGGGGATCGGACGCATCCGGCGTGGGCGGCAGGCCCGCCAACGCCGACGGCGCCGCCCGGACTGCGCCCCGCAGCTCCTGCTCGGCGGCGCCCAGCGGCACGGGGTCGGGGTCCGCGAGCGCCGGCTCGTGCAGGTACGCCTGCCACCGCATCACGTCGCCGCCCTCCGGCGTCGGCACCAGCGCGATAGTCGATACCGCGCCGTCGAACAGCACCACCTCGCCGCGGGCCATCGCTGCCTGCTCCAGGTCGGTGCCCGCGGGCAGGCCCCGCGCGTCGCCCGGAGCCGGCAGCAGCAGCCGGACGGAGTGCGGGGCCAGGGCACGGATCTCCGCCAGCAGGTCGGGCAGGTCGCCGTCGACCACGGACTGGACCGGTGCCCACTCGCCGAGGGCGGCGAGCAGCTCGTCCGTGCCCGCCGATCCCGCCAGCCACGCCGCGGACCACACGGCGAAGCCCTGGGCGGGCCCCGCGGTGGCGCGACGGGCGAGGGTGGCGGCGGGGGAGCTCATGGGCGCCCACTCTAGTCCCGCTGGCACCGTAGAATCGTCAGCCGTGGCGAACAGCTATGGAGACATCTACGCCGGGCACGCGAGCCGGAGGTCCCGCACCGTGCCGGAGGTCCCCGCGGACCGCGAACTCGTGGTGGAGGACGCGGCGACGGGATTCTGCGGCGCGGTGGTCGGATTCGACCGGAGCTACGACGGGGACTTCGTGAAACTCGAGGACGCCCGCGGCGTGGTCCGGCTGTTCGCGCTGCGCAGGGCCGCATTCCTCATCGACGGTGCGCCGGTCACGCTGGTCAAGCCGCGCGCGAAGGCGGCCGGGCCGCAGCGCAGCGCCTCGGGCTCGACCCGCGTGGAGGGTGCGAAGGCCCGTGTCGCGCTGCCCAGCCGGATCTGGGTGGAGGGCATCCACGACGCGGCGCTGGTCGAGCGGGTGTGGGGGCACGACCTGCGGGTCGAGGGCGTGGTCGTGGAGCAGCTCGAGGGCCTCGACCACCTCGGCGCCAGGCTCGCCGAGTTCCAGCCGGGCCCCGGCCGGAAGGTGGGCGTGCTCGCCGATCACCTGGTGGAGGGCTCGAAGGAGTCCCGGATGACCCAGTCGCTGGGGGAGTACGTCATGGTCACGGGCCACCCGTTCATCGACATCTGGGCCGCGGTCAAGCCGGCCTCGGTGGGAATCGACGCCTGGCCCGACGTGCCCCGCGGCGAGGACTGGAAGACCGGCGTGTGCAGCAGGCTCGGGTGGGGCACGCCCCAGGACGGCTGGCGCCGGGTGCAGGGCGCGGTCACCTCGTTCCGCGACCTCGACGCCTCGCTCATCGGAGCCGTCGAACGGCTCGTGGACTTCGTCACCGATCCGGGCGCGTGATCCGCGCGTCCACGGGCGCGGGATAGAATCCGCAGGTGGCATCGACCCCGACGACCAGACCCGACACCCGCCAGCAGATCATGCGGGCGGCGCTCGACTGGGTCGACGAGGCCGGGCTGACCCGGATCTCGATGGGGGCGCTCGCCAAACGCGCCCGGCTCGCCCGCGCCACGCTGTACCAGCACTTCACGGGCAAGGACGCTGTGGTCGAGGCCGTGGTCGCCAGCGAGCTGGACAAGTTCTACTCCCGCATCCACGACTACGCGGACCCGATCGCCGACAACGACGAGCGGCTGGCCGCGGGATTCGCCTACGCGTACGCCTACCTGCGGGAGCACCGCGCGCTACAGCGCATCCTTTCGATGCGCCCGGAGCTGCTGCTCCCGTACATCCACGGCGATTCGCCGCAGATGCAACAGGGGCGCCGGTTCTTCCTCCAGGAGATCCGGCGGGGGGAGTACCCCGAGGGTGCCGACGTGGCCGCGTTCGCCGACTTCTTCGTCCGGCAGCTGCACTCGTTGCTGCTCACCCCGCTGCCGCCTGTCGCGGGGCTCGAGGACGGGCCGGAGCACCGCGGACCGTCGTCGGCGAACCTGGAGGCGGGGCGACGGTACGCGCGCACGTTCGTGCTGCCCGTGCGCGCGACGTTCGTCTCAGACACGCCTGATAATATGTCCTGAACTTCGCGGATAGACACTCTTGTGGACACTGTCCATGAGCGGTGTTAGTTTCGGCACATGACCGATACAACTGTTCCCGAGCGCACCCGCGAGGTCGCTGCGCGCGACACGGTGGCCGAGCGGCTGCTGGGTGGTTCCGTCAAGCGTTCCTACGCGCCCGTCGTCGACATCGACTGGGACGCCCCGATCGATCCGGACAGGTTCTTCCTGCCCCCGCACATGTGCACCCTGTACGGCACTCGGATCTGGCAGGGCATGAGCCGCGAGCAGCAGATCGCTCTGTCCAAGCAGGAGTTCGTGAACCTGCTGTCCATGGGGATCTGGTTCGAGAACCTGCTCAACCGGCTGCTGCTGCGCGAACTGCTGTCCAAGGATCCCACCTCGCGCGACGCGTTCTACTCGCTCACCGAGATGGGCGACGAGTGCCGGCACATGGTGATGTTCGGCAAGGTGATCGACCGCATCGGCGAGCGCCCGTACCGCCTGCGCGGCTGGCAGCTCGCAGTGGTGAAATTCGTTCTGGCACCGGTGATCCGCGGCCAGGCGGTGTGGATCGCAGCCCTCGTCGGCGAGGAGATCTTCGACGCGCAGCAGCGGCAGATCAAGGACGATCCGGAACTGCAGCCGATCGTCGCGCGACTCATGCAGATCCACGTGACCGAGGAGGCCCGGCACATCTCGTACGCGCGGGACGGCGCCCGCCGCGGCGAGGCGGGCCGCAGCCGCCTGCAGACGCTGCTCGTGGGGAACATGCACGCCGGGGCCGCGTTCGGCTTCCGGATGCTGTTCGCCAACCCGCGCATGTACGCCCGCGTCGGCCTCGACGCGAAGACGGCCTACCGCGCGGCGATCACCAACCCGCACCACATCAAGGCCAAGCAGGACGGCTTCCGCGATCTGGGCCGGTTCCTCGACTCCGTCGGCCTCATGGGCCGGTTCGGCCGCTGGTCGTGGAAGCGCGCGGGATTCCTCGCGTGAACGCCGACGAGCAGCCGCGCGTCGTGGTGGTCGGGACGCCGGTCCGCGGGATCGACGGTGCCGTCGTGGCACCGTCGGACGTCGTGGGGCTGCGCTTCCACGCCGACCGCGACGCCTGGAGCCTGAGCACCCCGTCGGGCACGGCGGACTACGACCTCGTCGTGCTCTCGGGCGCCACCGCGGCGATCGAGGCCCCGGCGCTCGACCCCCGGGTGGCGCCGCCCGCCACCGTCGGCCCCGAGGACGCCGAGGGCGCCTACCTGGGCATGCTGGTCGACGGTGTGCCGAACCTGGTGCTCACCGACGGCTCGACGCTGCAGGCCGATACGTTGCGGGCGTGGCTGCGCTGGATGTACACGGAGGCGGCGACGCGGCTGCAGTCCCGGCCGCCGGTGACCGAGCGCTGGATCCGCCGGGGCAGGCACGCGCCGTCGAAGCCCGACCGGGACGCGATCGACCTGTCCAACGACCACGTCCGCGACGAGGGCGTGTTCGCCGGCGAGGCGGTGTTCCGCTCCGGCGAGTACGAGGCGGCGTCGCCGGTGCGGCTGGCGGGCCACCTGGAGCCGCTGGACGGGAACTACCACTGGTACGGCACCGTCGACGACGCGGAAGTCGGTGCGGCGCTGAAGAAGATGCCGCGCGGCAGCGTCACCGTGTCCGTCGGCGGGGGAGAGGCGGCGCCCGCGATGGTCACCGATAAGACGGTGTGGGGCACCTACCGGCTCGTCGGCGTCGGCGCACCGCCGTTCCCGCTCTGAGTCATTCGCCGCCCGCGGCGGCCACGAGCCGCCGGATCTCCTCGACGATCAGCTCGGGATCCGTCAGCGGAACGAGGTGTCCCGAGTTCTCGGCGATCACGTGCCTGCCGCGCGGCGACGCCTGCGCCCGGGCCGCGTGAGATGCGTTGGCGGCGGCGCGGACCGACGTGCTCATGCCGTCGCCCGCCCGCGCGCCGGAGATGACGGTGACCGGAATCGCGCCCAGCTCCGGTGCGCCGGCCCGCCACGCCTTCAGCTCGCCGAGGAAGGTGCGGGCCTGCCGGCGGTGGGTGGTCATCACGCCCGGGGTGAACGCCTCGCGGCGCGCGTCCTCCCGGACGTCCGCCGGCGCGTCCACGAACTGTCGCGCGTACACCCGCTCGAGCAGGCCCACCCGCGCGAGGGCCCAGCCGACCCGCACCATCACCTGCTCGAGCACCCGGAACGGCGTACCGAACAGGACGTCGGCGGCCTCGTCGGTGGGATCGACGAGCACCAGGCCGGCGATCCTCTCGGGCCGGCGGGACGCCGCCAGCCGCACGATCGGCCCGCCGGCGCTGTGCCCGACGAGCACGAACCGGCCGTCGGCCGCGACGCCGTTGAGCAGGTCGTTGAGGTCGTCCGCCATGCGGTCGAGTGTGCGCGCCACCGGATCCGGCGCGCTGCGCCCGAGGCCCGACCTGTCGTAGGCGACGGCCGTCGCGAATTCCGCGACGGCGGGCTGCACGGCCGCCCAGGACGAGCGGCTCGCCGCCGCGCCGGCCTCGAAGACGACGATCGGCGCGCCGGGCGGGCCCGGCAGGACGGCTGCGTGCAGAGTGCGTCCGTCGCGCGTGGTCAGGTAGGCGCTGTCGCCCTGCGTGTGCATGCTTCCCCCGAGTGTCGGCCGGCCGGTAAGGCGAACCTAACACGCGATGTCCTCGCCGCGGGTGTGCGGTTCTGGCAGGATCGGGGTATGGCAGCGGCGCTCTGGCTCATCGGTGCGATCCTGCTGGCCGTGGCGGAAACGGCGGCGGGCGAGTTCACCCTGCTCATGCTCGGCGGCGGCGCCCTCGTGACGGCCGGCGCGACCGGGGTGTTCGACCTGCCGCTGTGGGCCCAGGGGGTCGTGTTCGCGGTCTCCTCGGTGCTGCTGCTCCTGCTGGCGCGGCCCGCGCTGCGCCGCTACGTCGAACGCCGGCGCGGCGACGCGCCCTCCTATCTCGAATCCCTGCCCGGCATGAAAGCCACTGTGGTGCAATCCGTCTCCGGCGGGGCGGGGCGGATTCTCATCGGCGGCGACGAGTGGTCCGCGCGGACCCCGTACGACGGGGCGCCGATCCCCGTGGGCGTGGAGGTGACCATCGTCGAGATCGACGGTGCGGTCGCTGTCGTGGTGGATGGCTGATGGAGCAACGGAGAGGAACGGGAACGACAACATGGACGGCATAGGAATAGGTCTGGTCGTACTGCTGGTGCTGATCCTCGCGGCGGTCGTCGTGCTGGTGAAGGCGCTGGTGCTTGTGCCGCAGGCGCAGGCGGCGGTCATCGAGCGGCTGGGCCGGTACACCCGTACCGTCTCCGGCCAGCTGGCGCTGCTGATCCCCTTCATCGACAAGGTGCGCGCCCGGGTGGACCTGCGCGAGCAGGTGGTCTCCTTCCCGCCGCAGCCGGTGATCACGCAGGACAACCTCACGGTGAACATCGACACCGTCGTCTACTTCCAGGTGACCCGCCCGGAGGCGGCCGTCTACGAGATCAGCAACTACGTGGTGGGCGTCGAGCAGATCACCACCACCACGCTGCGCAACGTGGTCGGCGGCATGACCCTCGAGGAGACGCTGACCTCCCGCGAGATCATCAACGGCCAGCTGCGCGGAGTGCTCGACGAGGCGACCTCCCGGTGGGGCCTGCGGGTGGCGCGGGTCGAGCTCAAGTCGATCTTCCCGCCCCCGTCGATCCAGGAGTCGATGGAGAAGCAGATGAAGGCGGACCGCGAGAAGCGCGCCACCATCCTCGCAGCCGAGGGGCACCGGGAGGCGGCCATCAAGTCCGCCGAGGGCGACAAGGCCAGCCGGATCCTGCTGGCGGAGGGCGAGCGGCAGGCCGCGATCCTCTCCGCCGAGGCGGACCGGCAGGCGGAGATCCTGCGCGCCGAGGGCCGCCGCGCCGCCTCCTACCTGGAGGCGCAGGGTGAGGCTAAGGCCATCGAGACCACGTTCTCCGCGATCAAGTCGGGGCGCCCCACGCCGGAGCTGCTGGCCTACCAGTACCTGCAGACCCTGCCGGAGATGGCACAGGGCGACGCCAACAAGGTCTGGGTGGTGCCCAGCGACTTCAACGCCGCCCTGCAGGGATTCATGCGCAACCTGGGCACTCAGGGATCCGACGGGGTGTTCCGCTTCGAGCCGACCGAGGAGGGCGCGACCGCCGCGCCGGAGATCGATACCGACGGCTGGTTCGAGACGCCGGAGCCCGTGGCGCCGGTGGTGGTGACGAAGGACGAGGTGCCCGACGCCCCGGTGGCCGCGCCCCGCGCCCACTCGGCCGCGCCGGCGGTGTCGCGCGCCGCGGATCCGCAGTCGGCGTCCGCGCCCTCGGCGGACGCCACGGTTCCGCTGCCGCAGGGCCAGAGCCAGGGCCAGGCGCAGGGCCAGCAGGTCTCGTGGCAGGGGCGGCAGTCGCCGTACCCGGTGCAGCGGCCCGGGCGGGCCGGCACGCCCCCGCAGGAGGCGTGAGTCAGCGGCCCAGGGCGACCGCGACCCCGGCGCACGCCGCCGCCCACAGCACCGAGACGAAGGTGCCGATGATGAACTGCTCGGCGGCGCCGGGGTTGCGCAGCTCGGGGTAGCGGGCGAGCCCCTTCGCCGCCACGATCACGGCGAGCCCCGCGCCGAAGTCGGCGAGCACGCACACGGCGATCGCGGCGCGTTCGAGCACGCCGATCGCGAGGCCGCCGCGCAGCGGCGACGGCGGATCGGCCGCCCCCTCGCCGGGCTCGCGCTCGCCGGGCGGGTCGCCATCGGGCTCGTCATCGCCGCGCCCGGTGGCCCCGGCCAGCGCGAAGGACGCCGTGACGAGGGCGCTGCCGCCCGCCATCGCGGCGAGGACGGCGGCGGTCCGTACCGCGGCGAGCCCCAACCCGGTGGCCGCCGGGGCGGCGAGGGCCACCACGGCCGCGGCCGCCACGAGCGCCGCGGGTACGGCGGCCGCGGCGATACCCGCGGCGCCCGCCGTGCCCCGCCGGGCGACCGCGATTCCGGCGAGGGCGGCGGCCACCAGGAGCGCGACGACGACGGCGGTCACCGGCCGGACCCCGCCGGGTCCGCCGCGGCCACCAGCTCGATCGCCAACTCCCGTGCCGCCGGCTCGACCGACCACCCCGCGGCCGCCGCCCGCTGCGACGCCGCCTGACGGGAGATCCCCAGGTCCGCGGCGGCTCGGGTGATCGACATGCCCGTGTTCAGCAACGCGGCCACCTCCTGCCCCTCTCGTGATCTGCGGCCCACGATAAGGCCGAGCACCGACAGGATGGCCTCGGCCCGCGCGGCACCGGCCGCGTCCTCGCCCCTGACCCGGACCGGGACGGCGAGCCCCTTGGCCGCCTCGACCGCTTCCCGGGCGGCCTCGAAAGCTTGGCCGCGGCCGGCCCTCGTCTGCTCGGGCAGGGGAAGTTCCACCGGGCCGATCCCGATTCCGACGCTCCAGTGCCCGTCGGCGAGGAGGTCGAGCGCCGCCTCGACGGCGGTGGCCGCGCTCTCGGCGACCGCCTGCAGTTCGTCGCCCGCCGTGCGGTCCGGCGCGCGGAGCCAGGCGTGCCGCGCCAGCCGCGCCCGCGCGTCCTCGACGCGGTCGGCGTCGTTCCGGCTGTCCTGCTGGTCCGCGGTGAGCACGATCATCTGTCAAGGCTATAGCCTTGCAATACGCTAGAGCAAGTCTTGTGCCTTGCGCTATCAGTGCAGTCCGGTCGTGAGCGCCTGGATTCCCAGGCTGGTCGTCGACACCAGCAGCCACAGGGCTCCGCCGAACAGCAGCGGCGTCCACCCGGTGCGGCGCAGCGCGCCCAGATCGGTGGAGAGGCCGATCGCGGCGAGCGCCCACGTGATCAGCAGCGTGGAGGCCAACCCGAGGGCCGAGCGCAGGTCCGCGGGGAATGGGAACGCCGAGTTCAGGCCGGCGAGGGCGACGAATCCGACGAGGAACCAGGGGATCAGCCGGAGGGCGCGGGGGCGGGGCGCATCGGCGGTCGCGGGCCGGCGCCGCCCGACGACGTAGGCGAGCACGAGGACCACGGGCACGATCATCAGCGCCCGGGTCAGTTTCACCACGACGGCGGTGCGCGTCGCCTCGTCGCCGTAGGTCACCGCCGCGGCGACCACCGAGGAGGTGTCGTTCACCGCGGTCCCCGCGAAGACGCCGAACGCGTGCTGCCCCATGTCCAGTGCGTGCCCGAGCCAGGGGAAGGTGAGCACCGCCGCGACGTTGAAGACGAACACCGTCGAGAGCGCGTACGCGACCGTGGCGGGTTTCGGGCGCAGCACCGGCGTGACCGCCGCGATCGCCGAGGCCCCGCAGATCGCGGTGCCCACCCCGAGGAGCGTGCGCAGGATCGGTTCGACGCCCAGCCGGCGACCGAGCAGCGCCGCCCCGCCGAAGCACACGGCCAGGGTGCCCACCATCACGGGCAGCGCGGACCGGCCCGCCTCCCACGCCTGGCCGAGCGAGAGCTGGGCTCCCAGCAGGACCACCGCGACCTGCAGCGCGATCCCGCCGGTGAGGGCGAACCCGGTGGCGGTTCCCGGCCACCGCCGCGCGGGCCGCAGCGCGGTCGCCAGTCCCGCCCCGAGGAGGACCGCGGCGACCGGCGCCCCGAGCACGGGGAGGGCGCGCCCGACGCCCGTGGCGACGGCGGCGACGGCCAGCGCGAGGGCCGCGCCGGGGAGTGCGCGCCGCAGCCGCGGGGCGCGTGCGCTGCGGGGGGTCGACGGCGCGGTGGTGGCTGTCATGGATCGAGCCTCGCGCGCCGTGCGCCGGGCAGGTAGCCATGTGTTCGCTATCTACCCATAGAATGGATCTATGGAAATGCCGTCGGTCGAATCGCTCCGCCTGCTCGTGGCCGTGGCGGATCACGGGTCGATCTCCGCGGCCGCGCGCGAGTGCGGCATCTCCCAGCCCAGCGCCAGCTCGCGGCTGCGCCACCTGGAACGACAGCTGCACCTCGAGCTCCTCGACCGGCGGACGCGGGGCGCCGAGCTCACCTCCGAGGGGGCCGCGGTCACCGAGTGGGCGCGCACCGTGGTCGGCGCGATGGCGGCGCTGCAGACGGGCGCGGAGGCGCTGCGCTTCGACCACACGGTGCGCATCGCGTGCAGCCAGACCATCGCGGAGTACCTGATGCCCGCCTGGCTCGCCCGGCTGCGCGCGCACACCGACGAGCCCGTGCACCTGACCGTGGGCAACTCCGCCGCGGTGATCGCCGACGTCCGTGCCCACGTGGCCGACCTCGGGTTCATCGAGGGCCCGACCGTGCCGGACGATCTCGCCTCCCGGACCGTCCGCACCGATCGCATGCTGCTGATCGCGGCGCCGGGGGACCGGCTCACTCGGCGCCGGCGGGAGCGTCCGGTCACCGCGTCCGAGCTGGCGGACCTGCCGCTGGTGACCCGCGAGGCCGGCGCCGGCACCCGGGACGCGCTCGAGGCCGCGCTGCGGCGCGCCGGCCACGCGCCGGACCCCCGCTGGGTGGCGCTCGGCACCAACGCCGCCGTGAAGATCATGGTCGCCGCCGGTGGCCGGGCCGCGGTGCTCAGTGAACTCGCCGTGGCCGCGGAATTGCGCGACGGCCGGCTCGTCGAGATCCCCACCGAGGGGATCGACCTGCACCGGCGGCTGCGGGCGGTGCGCCGCCGGGACGCCGCGCCGCGCGAGGTGGTCCAGACCCTGCTCGCGGTCGCGAGTGGTCGTGCCGGCGGGCCTCCCAGCGGTATCCGCAAGTCTCCAGGCTTGCGATAGAACTCGTCAAGCTTCTGGACTTGCGGGGATGCGGGCGTCGAGAAGCAGGCCGGCGACGCCCGTCGCCATCAGGGCGCCGCTGATCATGACGAGCCACGGCGACGACTGCCCGGTCAGGGCATCACCGAGCAGCACCACGGCGATCGTGCCGGGCGTGAGCCCCGCCACCGTCGCCGCGAAGTACGGCCAGAAGCGCACGGGCGACAGCGCCGAGGCGTAGTTGACCACTGAGAAGGGCGCGGCGGCGATGAGCCGCAGCGAGCCGACGGCCAGCCACCCGCGGGTGCGCAGGCGCGCCGCGACGGGCGTGTACAGCCGGTGCTCCCGGGCCCGGGCGATCACCCGCGCCGGGTGCCGGCGGTCGATCGCCCGCACCCCGGCGAACGCGATCGACGCCGCGAGCGCCGACGCCGCCACGCACACCACGATCCCGACCACCGGACCGAACAGCACGCCCGCCGACACGGTGAAGATGGTCCGGGGGATCGGGAACACCGTGACCACCGTGTGCGCGAGGAAGAACAGCGCCGGGAACCACGGGCCCGTGGACTCCGACCACGCCCGGATCGTCGCGACGCCGGGGTGCGGAAGGGCCATGCCGATCACCACGAGCGCCAGGATCGCGGCGATGCCGACGGCCGCCCGGAGCACCAGTCCGCGGTCGCCGGGCCGCATCCGAGAATCGTTGGCACCCACGGGACGACCCTACTGGGGCGTAGCGGGAGCAATCAGTTAACGTGGGTTCTCGGACGCCGTTGTGACGCGACGGCGCTTGTGCGGCTGCGCGTGCGCGCGGCCACAGGTGAGGAGGCCCACGTGGTGGACAGTCCCTATCAGGCATGGCGGGAATCCGTCGGCGCCGTACTCGCGAAGTCGCGGGGCGGGACCCCGCCCGAGGACCCGATCGCGGCACTGACCACCCTCACCGAGGACGACGGGGTCCAGATCGCGCCCCTGTACTCGCAGCGCGACGAGCTGCCCGAGGCCCCGCTGCCCGGATCCTTCCCGTACGTCCGCGGCGGCGACGCCACGCCCGACGTCCGCCTCGGCTGGAAGGTGGCCGAGCGCTTCGACGCCACGACCGACTCCGCCGACGTGCTCGGCGCTCTGGAGTCGGGGGCGAGCGCACTGTGGATCGTCCGCCCCGACCCCGCGCCGCTCCTCGACGGCGTGTACCCCGACATGGCGCCGATCCTGCTGACCGCCGGCGGGCACGCCGCCGACGCCGCGACGCAGGTGTACGCCGCCCTCGACCGCGCCGCGCAGTCCGACGCCTACCGCGCCGACCTCGTCCGGGTCAGCCTCGGCGCGGCGCCCCTGACCTCCCAGGTGGTCGGCCGGGCCGACGTCTCCCTCGCGGAGGCCGCCGAGCTGGCCCGCGCCGCCGACGCCCGCGCCGAGGACGTCCGGGCCGTCGTCGTCGACGGTGCCGACCTGCACAACGCCGGCGCGACCTGCGCGCAGGAGCTCGGCCTCGCCGCCGCCGCGGCCCTGGACCAGGTGCGTGCCCTCACCGCCGCCGGACTGCCCACCGGCGCGGCGCTGCGCCAGCTGACCGTCCGCCTGGCCGCCACCGACGACCAGTTCCTCACCCTCGCCAAGATCCGCGCCTGGCGCGCCGTGTGGGCCCGGATCGCAGGCCGGCTCGGCCACCCCGGGGCGGGGAACGCCCCGGTGCACGCCGTGACGTCGCTCGCGGCGACCACCCAGCGCGACCCCTGGGTGAACCTGCTGCGCACCACCGTCGCCGCCTTCGGGGCGGGCCTCGGCGGCGCCGAGTACGTCACCACCCTCGACTACGACGAGGCCCTGCCCGGCGGGGTCGAGGGCTACTCCCGCGCGTTCGCGCGGCGCATCGCCCGGAACACGCAGCTGCTCCTCCTCGAGGAGTCGAACCTCGGCCGCGTGGTCGATCCCGGCGCCGGCTCGTGGCACGTCGAGTCCCTCACCGACGACCTGGCCCGCGCCGCGTGGGGCGTGCTCCAGGCGGTCGAGCACGAGGGCGGCTTCGCCCGCGCCGCCGCCGAGGAGCGCATCGGGGCGCAGCTCGGCGAGTCCGCCGATCGGCGCGACGCCGCCGTCGCCCGCCGCGCCCGCAAGATCACCGGCGTCAACGAGTTCCCGAACCTCGCGGAGGCGCCGGTGGCACCGTCGGCCGCCACGAACGGGCCCGTCGTCCGGTCCTACGCCGCGCCCTTCGAGGCGCTGCGCGCCCGCTCCGACGCGTTCCTGCGCGAACACGGCGTGCGCCCGCGGATCCGCATGGTGACCATCGGCACCGTCGCCCAGCACAACGGGCGTTCCACGTTCCTGGCGAACCTGCTCGCGTCCGGCGGCATCGAGACCGTGGAGACGGCGGAGGAGCAGGCGGCCGGCGCGGCCACGCGCGACGGCTCGGCCGGCGCGCGGATCGCCGCCCTGGCCGGATCCGACCCCGGCTACGCCGACGAGGGGGAGGAGCGGGCCCGCGCGCTGCGCGAGGAGGGCTACCTGGTGCTGCTCGCGGGCGCGCCGGGCACCGTGGACGACGGCCTGATCGACATCTATCTGCACGCGAAGATCGACGCCGCCGCCGCGCTCGACGATCTGCTGACCCGGCTGGGGGCATGAGATGACTGACACCACCATCGGCAGTTTCGGCGACGTGCCGTTCGACGACGACGCGGTCGCGGCGGCACCGGCGCCCACCGCCGCCGACGTGGACGCCTTCGTCGAGGCGTCGGCCGCCGCCTACTCCTACTCCCCGGACCAGCTGACCTGGACCACCCCGGAGGGCATCGACGTCAAGCCCGTCTACACCCGCGCCGACCGCGACGCGGTCGCCGAGGCCGGCTACCCCGTGGACTCGTACCCGGGGGCGGTGCCGTTCATCCGCGGCCCCTACCCGACGATGTACGTCAACCAGCCGTGGACCATCCGGCAGTACGCCGGGTTCTCCACCGCCGCCGAATCGAACGCCTTCTACCGGCGCAACCTGGCCGCCGGGCAGAAGGGCCTCTCGGTCGCCTTCGACCTGGCGACGCACCGCGGCTACGACTCCGACCACCCGCGCGTCACCGGCGACGTGGGCATGGCCGGCGTCGCGATCGACTCGATCCTCGACATGCGGCAGCTGTTCGACGGGATCGACCTGGGCGGCGTCTCCGTCTCGATGACGATGAACGGCGCCGTGCTGCCGATCCTCGCGCTCTACGTGGTCGCAGCCGAGGAGCAGGGCGTCGGGCCGGAGAAGCTCGCGGGCACCATCCAGAACGACATCCTCAAAGAGTTCATGGTGCGCAACACCTACATCTATCCGCCTGCGCCGTCGATGCGGATCATCTCCGACATCTTCGGCTACACCTCGCAGATGATGCCGAAGTTCAACTCGATCTCGATCTCCGGGTACCACATCCAGGAGGCCGGGGCCACAGCCGATCTCGAGCTCGCCTACACGCTGGCCGACGGTGTCGAGTACATCAAGGCCGGCATCGAGGCCGGCCTCGACGTGGACAAGTTCGCGCCGCGCCTCTCGTTCTTCTGGGGCATCGGCATGAACTTCTTCATGGAGGTCGCCAAGCTCCGCGCCGGCCGCCTGCTGTGGAGCGAACTGGTCGCCCAGTTCGACCCGAAGAGCTCGAAATCGCTGTCGCTGCGCACCCATTCGCAGACCTCGGGCTGGTCGCTGACCGCGCAGGACGTGTTCAACAACGTCGCCCGCACCTGCGTGGAGGCGATGGCCGCCACCCAGGGGCACACCCAGTCGCTGCACACGAACGCCCTCGACGAGGCGATCGCGCTGCCCACCGACTTCTCCGCGCGCATCGCCCGCAACACGCAGCTGGTGCTGCAGCAGGAATCGGGCACCACCCGGCCGATCGACCCGTGGGGCGGCTCCTACTACGTGGAGACGCTCACCCACGAGCTCGCCGAGCGGGCTCGCGCGCACATCCGCGAGGTGACCGAGGCCGGCGGCATGGCGAAGGCCATCAGCGAGGGCATCCCGAAGCTGCGCATCGAGGAGGCCGCCGCCCGCACCCAGGCACGGATCGACTCGGGCCGGCAGCCGGTGATCGGCGTCAACAAGTACCAGGTGGCCGAGGACGCGGCGATCGAGCTGCTCAAGGTCGACAACTCGAAGGTGCGCACCGAACAGCTCGCCAAGCTGGAGCGGCTGCGCGCCGAGCGCGACGACTCCGAGGTCGCCGCGGCCCTGGCGAACCTCACCCGTGCCGCCGCGTCCACCGAGGGCGGCATGGAGAACAACCTGCTGGCGCTCGCCATCGACGCGGCGCGGGCCAAGGCCACCGTCGGGGAGATCTCCGACGCCCTGGAGCAGGTCTACGGCCGGCACCAGGCCGAGATCCGTACGCTCAGTGGCGTGTACCGCGACGAGGCCGGCGCCGCCGGCAACATCCAGACGGCGACCGAGCTGGTGGAGAAGTTCGAGGAGGCCGACGGGCGCCGGCCCCGCGTGCTCATCGCCAAGATGGGCCAGGACGGCCACGACCGGGGCCAGAAGGTGATCGCGACCGCCTTCGCCGACCTCGGGTTCGACGTGGACGTGGGCCCGCTGTTCTCCACGCCGGAGGAGGTCGCTCAGCAGGCGGCGGACAACGACGTGCACGTGGTGGGCGTGTCGTCGCTGGCGGCCGGTCACCTCACACTGGTGCCGGCCCTGCGGGAGGCGCTGGCGCAGGTGGGCCGCCCCGACATCACGATCGTGGTGGGCGGCGTGATCCCGCCCGGCGACTTCGACGAGCTGTACGCCGCCGGCGCGTCGGCGATCTACCCGCCCGGCACCGTCATCGCCGATGCCGCAGTGAACCTGCTCCACGAGTTGGGCACCAAGCTGGGGTACCAGTTGGCGTGATGACCGCCGACGAACTCGCGGACGGGGTCCGGGCAGACAAGCGCGCCGTGCTGGCGCGCGCGATCACGCTGGTCGAGTCCCGGCGCCCCGATCACCAGGCCCTCGCGCAGGAGCTGCTGCTCGAGGTGACGCCCGGCCCGGACGCGCCGATCTCCACCCGGGTGGGGATCACGGGTGTGCCCGGCGTGGGCAAGTCGACCACCATCGAGGCGCTCGGCAACCACCTGATCTCGCTGGGGCACAAGGTCGCGGTGCTCGCGGTGGACCCGTCGTCCACCCGCAGCGGCGGCTCCATCCTCGGCGACAAGACCCGCATGGGCACCCTCGCGGTGAACCCCCGCGCCTACATCCGGCCGTCGCCCACCTCGGGCACGCTCGGCGGCGTCGCGAAGGCCACCCGCGAGACCATCGTGCTGCTCGAGGCGGCCGGGTTCGACGTGATCCTGGTCGAGACGGTGGGCGTGGGCCAGTCCGAGGTCACCGTCGCGAACATGGTGGACACGTTCACCTTCCTCACCCTGGCGCGGACCGGGGATCAGCTGCAGGGCTTCAAGAAGGGGGTGCTCGAGCTCGCCGACGTGGTCGCGGTCTACAAGGCCGACGGTGACCACGTGGTGGAGGCCCGGGTCGCCGCCCGCGAGCTCTCGGGGGCGCTGCGCCTGATTCACCCGCGCGGATCCCTCTGGCGCCCACCGGTTCTCACCCAGAGTGCGATCGAGGGCACGGGTATCGAGGAGTTCTGGGAGGCGATCCTTCGGCACCGCCGCACGCTGCAGGAGGCGGGGGAGTTCGACCGCCGGCGCCGGCAGCAGCAGGTCGACTGGACGTGGACTATGGTCCGGGACGCGATCCTGTCCCGGGTCGAGCACTCCGACGGTGTGCGCTCCGTGCGCAAGGAAGTCGAGGCCGCGGTCCAGGACGGCTCGCTCACCCCCGCCCTCGCCGCGCAGCGCATCCTCGACGCCTTCGACGGACGCTGACACCGCGTGTCGTCGGATCGGCGCAATCGGCGAGGTCGGCCCCGAGGGTTCGGCTCGAGGCGAGCTTCAGCCATCCGTGTCACTATGGGATCATGTCGGCACTGGTGATCTGCGCGTCCAAGCACCACGGCAACACGCGGCGGGTGGCTGATCGGATCGGTGAGGTCCTGAACGCCCCGGTGCTCGCGCCCGGGGAGGCTACGGCGGAGCAGATCGACGCCGCCGACCTGATCGGCTTCGGCTCGGGCGTGTACTGGATGGCCTTCGACCCCGCCCTCGTCGATCTCATCCGCAGCCTCCCCGCGAAGCCGCGCGGAACGGCTTTCGTCTACGCCACCAGCGGGCTACCGGAGACCCCGCTGCGGCGGTACACGCGGGACCTGGCCGACCTCCTCGCGAACGTGGGATTCCAGGTGGCACGGGAAGTCTTCCATTGCCGCGGGTTGGACACGATGGGTCCGTTCGGGTTGGTCGGTGGCGTGAACAAGGGGCACCCCACCGCCGCAGACCTCGCCGCCGCGGGCGACTTCGCCCGGGGCCTGGGGGAGGGGCACGGATAAGCGGACGGCGTTCGCCTGCCCGGTTGTGACGGCGATCACGTGGGCATACTGTGAAGCCTGTGGCGTCAACGGTCGCTGACGGGATTGCACATGCTTTGTATGCGTACGGTTTTCGACACGCATACGGCATTCACGGTGCCAATTCCGAGGACCTGTTCGCCGCGCTGCTCCGCGCGTCCGCGGACCGTCGCCTCACGGTGACCATCGCCAAGCACGAGTTCGGTGCCGGCGCGATGGCCGACGGCGCGGCACGTATGACCGGCCGGCCCGGCTGCCTGATCGCCACCTCCGGCGGCGCGGCGATGAACTGCGTTCCCGCCCTGGCCGAGGCGTACCAGTCCCGTTCGCCGGTGCTCGCGCTCGTCGGCAGCCCGCCGACCGCCGTCGAGGGGCGCGGCGCCTTCCAGGACATGTGCGCGGCCCCACGCACCGTCGACGTCCTCGCCGTCCTTCGCGGGGTGACCGGCTTCGCCGCGAAGGTCTCGGGGCCGCAGGATCTCGCCCCCGCGCTCGACGGCGCCTTCGCGGCGCTGGAGCAAGGCCTGCCCGCGGCGCTGCTCCTGCCCAAGGACGTTCAGCTCGCCGACTGCCCCGGGCCTGCGGAGCGGGCACCGAACCCACCCGGCGCCGAGGTGCCATCGGACGAGGTCGTGCGCCTCGTCCGCGCGGCCCGCAAGCCCCTGATCCTGCTCGGCGAGCCGGCGTCCCGGGCCCGGCTCGCCGGCCCCGTCGCCGCGCTGGCGGCGGCCACGGGGGGCGTGGTCGCCGTCGGGCCCAACGGGCGCGACGCCGCGCCGCGGTCCGCGGTGGTCGGGATCGCAGGGGTGATGGGGCACCCCTCGGTCCCGCGGGTCGCCGCCGAGGCCGACCTCATCCTGGCCCTGGGGACCGAGCTCGACCTCATGGACCGCACCGGCCTGGACTCCGCGATGGACGTCACCTGCACGGTGCACGTCGCCGCCGAGCCGCCGCTGCGCGAGGTGACGATCCATGAGCCCGCCCGCGGTCTCGCCACCTACACGAGGGCCCTCGCGGACGCCGTGCGGACACGCCCGCGCGCCCCGTGGACCGCGGCGGCGCCCGTCCCGATCACCGTGCCGCGGAACGACTCCGGGACCCTCACCTGCGCCGACGCCGTCGACGCGCTGGCACCCGTCATTCCTGCCGATGCCCTCGTCTTCGCCGACGCCGGCAACGCCGGGGCCGCGGCGGTGCACTGCATGCCGCTCGGCACCGGGGACCGCTTCCTCGTCGCCCTGGGCATGGGCGGTATGGGGCACGGCATCGCGGCGGGGATCGGTGCCGCGATCGCCACCGGCCGGCCCACGGTGATCCTCGCCGGCGACGGCGCGTTCTTCATGCACGGCATGGAGATCCACACCGCGATCGAGGCGCGGGCGCCCATCCTGCTGGTGGTGCTCAACAACGACGCGCACGGCATGTGCGTCGCCCGCGAGGAGAAGTTCTTCCCGGACCTGCCCAGCATCAACCGGTTCCGGCCCAGCCGGATCGCCGACGGCCTCGCCGCCATGTTCCCCACCCTGCCCGTCCGCTCGGTCACCACTGCCGACGGGGCGCGGTCCGCCGCGGCCGAGCTCGTGGCAGGCCCGGGCCGCGGACCGTCGTGCCTGGAGATCGGGACGGACCCCGCGGAGATCCCGCCGTTCGCAGCACTGCTGCCCGACACAGCGAAGGAGCCGTCATGATTCCGGCGATCGAGATCGAGGGAACCATCCGGATCGAGAGTCACCCGCGCCCGGTCGCGCAGCCGATCCTCGTCGACCGCATGCGCTCGGTGTACCCGCACCAGCAGATCTACGGCGACTTCTGCCCCGTGCAGTCCTACGTCGACGCCCCGCCCGACGAGCTCTACGCCTGGCTATCCGACACCCGCTCACTCGAGGAGTGGACCTACAGCCTGCGGGGCTTCCGCGAGACCGACGAGCCGGGCCTGTGGGTGGCACGTGACATGCTCGGCGCGGACACCGAGATCTACACCCGCACCGTCGCGAACGCGGACGCGCGGACCGTCGACTACCACTGCGCATGGGACCAGGGCAGACATCTCTGGATGATCTACCTGATGCGTATCGTCGACGCGCAGCTCGTGCTGAACCGGCCCGGGTCGGTCGTGCTCTGGGTCAACTGCCACCACCCGTTCTACGACGAGAACCCGTATCCCGAGACGGCGCCGCCCGGGCGCCCGGTGTGGGTCGGCGACCTGTGGGACACCTTCGGAGCGGGGCACCAGATGGAACTCGAGAACCTCAAGGCCATCGCCGAGTACCGGCACGCGCACGGCGAGGCGGTCCAGCCCGAATGGATGACCTCGTGACCGCGGACGTGGTCAACCCGCGCATCGTCGGGCTGGCCTCGTATCTGCCGGAGAACCGCGTGCCTGCCGACTATTTCCGCGAGTACGCCGACGCCGACAGTCGCACGCTGACGTCGAATCCGATGTTCGCGCCGCCCGCGTACCGGCACCACGCGGCCGCGGGGGAGTCGAACGTCGACCTCATGTGCGCGGCGATCGACCGGCTCCGCGAGCAGGTCGGCGACGAGTCCCTGCAGGCCGACGTGGTCCTGAGCCACTCGCAGCTACCGGACCTGCCGGTCGTGGGCTGCGGCGGTGACGTGGTACGGCGGATCGGTACTCGGCCGTCGCTGGTGCTGGACATCCACAACGGCGGCTGCGCCGCCTTCCTGCTCATGCTGCACCTGGCGCGCACCATGTTCACCGCAGGCACCACGCGGTCGGCGTTGCTGCTCACCGCGACCAACGCCGCCGGCAACGTCTTCACCCAGGACCGGGTGCGAACGCTGCCGCAGGCCGCGATCCCGGGTGACGGTGCCGCGGCCGCCCTCGTCGTCGCCGACCCGCAGGCAGGAGGGCTCGAGGTCCGGGAGGTGGTGTGCGCGCAGCACAGCGAGTACGCGGGCGACATGACCGCGGCCGTCGAACCGCCGCGCAAGTACTGGGAGGCCGGCGAGGGGCAGCTGCACGTCGGCTTCACCGAGGCCAAGATCGCCAAGGTGCTCGCGCGCGGCAACCGGCTCGTCCCGGAGGTCGCACTCGCCGCCGCGGCGGCGGGCGGGCTGCGCGGCCCCGACGTCGGTCACCTCGTCACCAATCAGCCCAACCGGACCTTCCTGCGGAACTGGCGCGAGGCTCTCGAGTTGCCGCCCGAGCGGCACCCCGACACCTTCGACGAGTGCGGCAACCTCTTCGCCGTGGGCGTGCCGCACACCTTCGCGACGGCGCGCGCCGACGGCCGGATCGGCCCCGGGGAGGACGTGGTGCTCGCCGCGTTCGCGCACGCCGGCGACTTCGCGGCTGGGGCGCTGCTGCGCACGTGAGAGGCCTGCGGGCCGGTACCCTCGGCGTACCGTGTATCGACCCGGCCGAAGGGCGTCGCCATCTAGGCTCAGGGGCATGACACTCTCGGACGCCGCGGCGCACCAGGACATCACCACCGTCTCCGTACCGACGCACTGGTACAACCTGGCCGCCGAGCTGGACACGCCCGTCCCGCCGCACCTGCACCCCGGCACCAAGGAGCCGGTGCAGCCGGACGACCTGGCGCCGCTGTTCGCGTCGGGCCTCATCGCGCAGGAGGCGTCCTCCGAGGCCTACCACGAGATCCCGGAACCGGTGCGCGAGATCCTCGCGATGTGGCGTCCGTCCCCGCTGATCCGAGCGCGGAAGTTCGAGAACGCGCTGGGCACGAGCTGCCGCATCTACGTCAAGTACGAGGGCGTGAGCCCCGTCGGCTCGCACAAGACGAATTCCGCTGTGGCCCAGGCCTACTACAACTCCGTCGACGGCGTGACCAAGCTGACCACCGAGACCGGCGCCGGGCAGTGGGGCAGCGCCCTCTCCTTCGCCGGGGCGCAGTTCGGCATCGACGTGGAGGTGTGGCAGGTGCGCGCCTCCTACGATTCGAAGCCCTACCGCGGCTACCTGATGCAGACCTACGGCGGCACGGTGCACCCGAGCCCCTCCGACCTCACGGAGGCCGGCCGCGCGATGCTGGCGAAGGACCCGCAAACCACCGGCAGCCTCGGCATGGCGGTGTCCGAGGCGGTCGAGGTCGCGGCCGAGGACCCCGGGGCCCGCTACGCGCTGGGCAGCGTGCTCAACCACGTGGTGCTGCACCAGTCGGTGATCGGGCTGGAGGCGGTGGAGCAGCTGGCCCGGCACGAGAAGGGCGCCGACGTGGTGTTCGGCTGCGCCGGCGGCGGATCGAACCTCGCCGGGCTCGCCTTCCCCTTCCTGCGGGAGAAGATCCACGGCCGCCAGGACCCGCGGATCGTCGCTGCCGAACCCGTGGCGTGCCCGTCGATCACGCAGGGGGAGTACCGCTACGACCACGGGGACGTCGCCGGCCTCACGCCGCTGCTCAAGATGCACACCCTCGGAATGGACTTCGTCCCCGACCCGATCCACGCGGGCGGTCTGCGCTACCACGGCATGTCGCCGGCGCTGAGCCACACCGTGGAACTCGGTCTCGTCGCGGGCGTGGCCGTCGCGCAGGACGACGCCTTCGCGGCCGGGGTGCAGTTCGCGCGGACGCAGGGCATCGTGCCGGCGCCCGAATCGACGCACGCGATCGCCGCGGCCGCCGCCTACGCGCGCGAGCACGACGACGAGGTGCTGGTGATCGGCCTCTCGGGCCACGGCCAGCTGGATCTCCCGGCGTACGCGGAGTACCTTTCGGCGGGCCGGGGCTGACGCGGCGCTACTCCCCGGGCGCGTCCGTGGGTGCGGGCGGCGGGGACCCCAGTGAACGGCGGATCTCGTCGAGCTTGGCCTTCGCGGCCCGCTCCCGCTCGGCGAACGCGCGCTCGGCCTCGCCGCCGGCGGTGCTCTCGTGCGCCAGTTCCTCGGCACCCAGCGCAGTGGTGGTGCGGCGGTCGATCTTGTCGCGGACGTGGTCGAAGGTGGGGACGCCGGACCGGGTGTATCCGGTCACGTCCTGCTGCGACGGTGCGCCGAGCCCCGCGGGTGGGAGGTCGACGACCTCCGCATCGATCGGGTCCGCGGCCGCGTCGTCACCGGGTTGCGTCATGGGTCCAGCGTAGCCGCGCCGCGGTGCTCCGCCCAGGTGCGCAGACCCCCGATGTCGACCGGCCGGCACCACAGGTAACCCTGCGCGTAGTGCGCACCCGCGGCCGCCAGCGCGGCCGCCTCGTCGGGGGTCTCGATGCCCTCCGCGATCACGTCCAGCTCGAGGGCGCGGGCCATGGCGACGGCGGCATCCAGCATCGCCTCGAGGCGCGGGTCGTCGTGCCCCGTCGCCGCCGTGACCACCGAGCGGTCGATCTTCACGAGCGCGAGATCGAGGTCGCGCAGCTGGGCCAGGCTGGACCAGCCGGTCCCGAAGTCGTCGAGTGCGATGCGGACGCCGAGCTCGATGAGGCGGTGCGTGGCGGCCAGTACGTGCCGCTCGGGCACCACCTGTTCGTTGATCTCGAGGATCAGCCGGTACGGCTCCAGGCCGGTCTGGGCGAGGGTGCGTTCCACCGCGTGCGGCAGCCGCGGATCGGCGAGGTCCTCCGAGGCCAGATTCACGGAGATCCACCCCAGACCCGGCGCGTCCGCGAAGTCGCTCGCCGCGCGCTGCAGCACGATGCGCGCCAGGTCGGGAAGCATCCCGAGGGCCTCGAGGTGCGGTAGGAACTGCGTCGGCGCCAGCGTCTCTCCGGACGGGCCGCGCAGCCTGGTCAGCGCCTCCGCGCCGACGACGGCGCCGGTGGAGAGGTCCACGATCGGCTGGTAGCAGACGATCACGTCCGCGTTCTCGATCCGCTCCCGGACGTGGGTGGCCAGCGCCACGCGCTCCTGCTGCGGGGCGCTCAGGCCTGCCGAGTGCCGCACGGCGCGGTTGCCGCCGTCCCGCTTCGCCTGGAGCAGCGCGAGGTCCCCGTCGATCAGGAGCTGGGTGATGCCGTCGTCCGCGGCGCCCGATTCGACCAGGCCGATCGAGCAGGTCACGGTGAGCGCGAGGCCGTCGACCTCCACCGGCTCGGCCATGGCGGAACGCACGCGCTCCGCCCACTCCGCGGTGCTCTGCTCGGTGCGGACCCGAGGGCGCAGGACGACGAACTCGTCGCCGCCGAGCCGCGCCACGAGGTCGCCCACGGTACTGGTGGACTGCAGCCGCCGAGCCACGATCTGGAGCACCTGGTCGCCGAGTTTGTGTCCGAGCGAGTCGTTGATCCGCTTGAAGGAGTCGAGATCGATCCACAGCACGGCGAGCGCGCCGCCGTCCGCACTGCGCGCGGCCACCACCTCGGTGGCGCGCTCGATGAAGCCCGCGCGGCCGAGCAGGCCGGTCAGATCGTCGTGATCGGCCCGCCAGCGCAGGCGCCGATTGAGCTCGCGGATCTCCAGCTCGGCGTTGCGGCGGTCGGTGATGTCGGTGTGCGTGCCGATCAGGCGGGTGGGCACGCCGTCCGGACCCGCCTCCATCGCCCTACCGCGGTCGTGGATCCACCGCCAGCCGCCGTCCTTGGTCCGCATCCGGTGCTCGACCGAGAACTCCTGCGCCTCTCCGCGGACCACTCGCTGGATGATCCGCCAGACACCCGGGAAGTCGTCGGGATGCACCCGATCCGCCCAGTCGGCCACGGTGGACCCGACGTCGTCGTCGGCGTAGCCGAGCATCGCCTTCCACTGGTGAGAGTAGAAGACGGTGCCGGAGAGCACGTCCCAGTCCCAGATGCCGTCGCCCGCACCGTCGATCGCGAACTGCCAGCGGGCCTCGGCGTGGTGGAGCAGGTCCTGATCGCGGCGCGCGGCGGTCATGTCCCGGGAGATGCCGATCAGCCCGACCACCTCGCCGGCGGCGTCGCGGTGCGGCGCCTTGTTCGACAGGTAGGTGCGGCGCACTCCGTTCACCTCCGGGTACTCCTCGACCTCGCGGCCGATCCCGGACTCCATGATCTCGCGGTCGGTGGCCATGAGCGCATCGGCGATGCCGGGGAAGACCACGGTGTCGTCCGAGCCGATCGCGAGTGCCGGTGCGATACCCGCGAGGTCGGACACCGCGGAGTTCACGTACAGGTACCGGCCCTCCCGGTCCTTGATGTACACGGGGTCGGGGGCGGCGTCGATCACCGCCTGCAGCAGGCCGGCGACGCTCTGCGAGTGTCGCGCCCATTCCACCGCACGTTCCTCGACCCGGCGGCGGGCGTCGTGCAGGGCCCGGTCGGAGGCGACCCGTTCGGACATGTCGCGGATCAGCCCGGCGATGTACCGGCGGCCGCCGATGGTCTGCTGGAAGAGATGCGCCTCCACCGGGAACGTGCTGCCGTCCTTGCGGCGGTGCATCGCCGGGATCACCTTCGTGATGCCGGTCAGCGCGACGTCCCAGTTGCGGCGCGCCTCCTCGCTGGAGACCTGGACGATGGCCAGGGCGTTCATCCGCAGCAGCTCGTCGCGCGTGTAGCCGGTGCTTGTACACGCCGCATCGTTGACCTCGACGATCCGACCGTCCTCGTCGTGGACGAAGAAGCCGTCGGGCGAGCCGTCGATGAAGGCGCGTGCGATGTCCACCTCCGGCGGGATGCCGTCCGGCGCGCCGGATGTGGGTGTGCTCACGGCGCCGCCGCACCGCCGCGGGCGAGGATCCGCCCGATCACCCGCTGGATGCCGAGCCCGTGCCGCACGTCCAGCGGGTGGTCGGCGCCGGTGGCGATGGAGTCGAGGAACTCGTCGAGCAGGACGCGGAAGCACTCGCCCGCGGGGGTCTCCCTGCTGTCCAGGACCGCTGCACCGTCCGTCGAGTGGGCGCTGATCCGCATGACGGTCGGCCGGACGGGGGTGCGCAGGGAGAGCGAGAGGGAGGAGGCGGCACCGTCGGCGTGCACGAGCTGCGCCGTCCAGGTGTCGCTCCCGCGGTCGTACCGAGCCGCGTCCACCCCGGTGATGGGGCCGGCGGCGGCGTCCAGCAGGTCCAGCACGTGCGGGCCCACGTCGAACAGGGCGCCGCTCTCCTGCCGCCAGGCGGAGGCGGCGAACCTCCCGGCGAGGGCGGCCCCGGACAACCACTGCCCCTCGGCGGCCACCGGCCCGAGTTCGGTGCAGCGTGCGAGGAACTCCCGGGTCTCGGGGGCGAATCGGCGGGTGAAAGCGACGATCGACCGGACTCCCGCGTCTGCGACCGTGTCGGTGAGTGCGAGGGCTCCGTCGAGGTCGAGGGCGATCGGCTTGTCGAGGATCAGGTGTTTGCCGGCGCGGGCCGCGTCGGCGGCGAGCGGCGCCTGCACGTCCGGCGGCACGGCGAAGGCGACGGCGTCGACGGCGTCGAACAGGGCCGCCGGGGAGTCGAAGCCGCGGGGGAACACCTCGGCCGCCGCGGCGGCACTGCGGGCCCACCCGCCCACGAAGTCCACTCCGGGGTGCGCCGCCAGCGCGGGGGCGTGGGTCTCCCGCGCCCAGGGCCCCGCGCCGACCAGACCGATGCGAACCGTCACGTGCCAGAGTCTGCCACGTCGCCGGAGCGGCCCAGCACTGAGTGGCGGCGGCCGTAGACCAGGTAGACGGCGATCCCGAGCGCGAACCAGACGAGGAAACGCAGCCAGGTCGCGACCGCGAGGTTGAGCATGAGGTACACGCACGCCAGGCCCGAGAGGACCGGGATGATGGGGGAGAGGGGAACCCTGAACGGCCGCACCAGATCCGGCTTGGTGCGGCGCAGGACCGGGACCGCCAGCGAGACGAGCAGGAACGCGAACAGCGCGCCGATGCTCACCATCTCCGACAGGGCCTCGATCGGGATGAGGCCGCCCATCAGCGCGCACACCACGACGATGATCACCGTGAGCCGGGTGGGGGTGCCGAACCGCGGCGAGACCCGCGCCACCGATGGCGGAATCAGCCCGTCGCGGCCCATCGCGAAGCCGATCCGGCCCATCGTCACCAGCTCGACCAGGATGACCGAGGTCAGGCCGGCGACTGCCGCGATGGCGACGAGATCGCCCGCCCAGGAGGCGCCGACCACGTCGAAGGCCTTCGACAGCGGTGCGCTGGAATCGATGTCCGTGTACTTGACCATGCCGGTGAGAACCACGGAGACCAGCACGTACAGCAGGGTGCAGGCGAGGAGAGTCCCGATCAGGGCCCGCGGCATGTCCTTCTCCGGGCGCCGTGACTCCTCGCCGAGGTTCGCGACGGCCTCGAACCCGGTGTAGGCGAAGAAGACCACCGCGGCGGCGGTGAGGATCCCCGCCACCCCGAAGTGCGAGGGCGCGCCGCCCAGGAAGGTCTCGATCAGCGGCCGGTCCAGGGCGCTGCCGCCCGAGTCGGCCGGCACCGAGTCCGGGATGAACGGCACCAGGTGCGAACGGGTGATGAAGAAGGCGCCCACGATCACCACGAACACCGAGATCGCGACCTTCACCAGCACCAGCAGGTTGGTGACCCGCGCCGATTCCCGGATTCCGACGATGGCGATCACGCCGAGCACCACGATCACCACGACGGCCCCGATGTTCACGGGCGCCTCCTCGGTGAACAACCGCGGCGGCAGCCCGAACAGGTCCGCGAGGTAGCCCGACCAGCTGCGGGAGACCACCGCCGCCCCCAGCCCGAACTCGAGCAGCAGGTCCCAGCCGATGATCCACGCGAAGACCTCGCCGATCGTGGCGTAGGCGTAGGTGTACGCGCTGCCCGCGGTGGGCACCGCGGACGCCAGCTCGGCGTAGCAGAGCGCGGCGAACAGGCTCACCGCGCCGGCGACGAGGAACGAGATCGTGATACCGGGACCGGCGTTCACCTTGGCCTGCACGCCGGTCAGGGTGAAGATGCCTGTTCCGATCACGATGCCGACACCGAAGCCGATCAGGTCGAACAGTCGTAGATCACGCCGGAGGCCGCCCTCGGCGGCGCCGTCGGCCTTGATCCGGGCGAGTGGTTTCGTCCGCAGGATGTCCATTCCGCCGGACGCTACTCGCTCGGTCTGCCCTTCGCAGAGCTATCGGTTCGACGGTGCGCCGCCGGCGCGGGCCCGGGCCGGGGACCGGTGGGATCAGGCCCGGCTCAGGGCGGACTTGGCCTCCGCGATGAAGCGCTCCACGTCGTCCTCGGAGTGCAGGTCGAGGATCGGCGCCGGCTCGGACAGCAGCCCGAACAGCGCGGCGCCGACCGCGTCGTCGGCGACCGCCCCGGCGAACAGCGGGCCCGCGGCGAACGCGTAGTCGGGGTCGCCGAGGAACAGCCGCGTCACCTCGGCCGCGGCGTGGCCGCGCTCCTCCCAGTGGCGGTCGAACTGGTCGGTGATCCACTCGGCGGTGAAGGGCCCGCTGTCGGGGCCGCGCCGGGCGATGGCCTCGGTCAGCGCCGCGACCTGGATGAGGCCGGTCTGCGCGCCCTGCCCGGCGATCGGGTCGAAGGCGATCGCCGTGTCGCCGAGCGCGGCGACGGGATGCCCGCCGCGGGTGTGGCCGACGCCCTGCCGGACCGTCGGGGTGACGGCGCCGCGCAGCCACGAGTGGCGGTCCTGCTCGATGACGCGGAGCTTCTCGATGTCGGGCAGGTCGTCGGGGAAGTAGTCGCGGTAGATACCGGTCACCACTTCCAGAGCGCTCTCGGCGTCCGTCACCTCCGCGAACCGGGTGGCCCAGGCACCGTCGGGCCTGGCGAACCCGAGCACGCTCCATGACGCGCCCGCGTCCTTGTGCCAGTACGGCCCGATCCAGATCTCGCCGTGGTCGGTGTGCAGGTTGAACACGTTGTGCCGGCCCGCGCCGGTGCCGCGGGCGGTGAACACGTCGTCGCCGTGGCCGAGTCCGGTGAACGCGGCGGCCAGGAGCTGCCGCTGCGGGGAGCGGTAGACGGTGCGCGACTCGTCGACGGGGAACAGGCCGGAGAGCCCGCCCTTCCCGGTGGAGACCAGCGTGAGATCGTGTGCGGCGGCGATGGAGTCGAGGTTCTCCGGGGTGACCGTCTCGACGTGGAACGCGCCGCCGGCCTGCTCGAACAGGCGGATCCGGTCGTGGGCGCGCAGCCGCACGTCGATCCCGGCCGCGGTGTAGCCGAAGTCGGGGTCGAAGGCCAGCACCTGCTCGAGCGCCCCGGGCTCGCCGGTGTTCAGGCGGGTGTTCATGCCGGTGGAGAGCGGCGCGTCGGGGTAGAGCTCCTCGACGAGCGTGTGGTCCACGTCCCGGGAGTGCCCGAACAGCACGGCCGTGCCGGTGGCGGGTACGTCGTCGCGCAGTTGCTCCGCGGGGCGATCGCTGTAGAGGTCTATCGCGTGCCCGGCGCGGGCGAGGACGAGGGCGGCGGTGGCTCCCACCACTCCGGCGCCGATGATGGCGATGCGTGCCTGGGTCATGGTCGTGCCTTTCGGTGGTGACGGGGTCTGGTGAAGGTCAGTGGGCGGGGGTTCCGGTGCGGGCGCCCGCGTTCCAGGCGTAGGGGAGTTCGGCGCCGTTGAGCAGCAGATCGCCGATCGTGCGGGCCTTCTGGATCGCGGGGTTGTGCACCGCGAGGGTGCGGGCGTTGCGCCAGTGCCGGTCGAGGGCCAGGTCCGCGTCCACGATGGACGCGCCGCCGACCTCGAACAGGTCGTTGGTGGCGCGCAGCACGGTGTCGATGACGGACAGCTGCGCGTGCGCGGCGGCGAGCTCGGCCTCCTGGAGCAGGTCCTCGTGGACCCGGCGGTCCGCGAGGGTCTCGTCGAGGACGTCGGCGACGGCGAGCACGGACTGCCGCGCCGACCACGCGGCGCTGGAGAGGCGGCCGATCACCTGCTGCACCAGCGGGTCGTGGCGCTGCAGGTCCGCCGCGGCGTGCGAGAAGGTGCGGGTGCGGGCGCGCACCCAGGCGGTGGTGTCGTCGGTGGCGCGCTGCGCGATGCCGGCGAGTCCGGCCAGCTGCACCAGTTGCAGGAACGAGGTGGCGTACGTCGCGCCGGGCGCGCCGTAGCCGGGGCCGAGCAGCCGGTCCGCGGCGACCGCCACGTCGGTGAACACGGTGGTGCCGCTGGCGGTGAGCCGCTGGCCGAATCCGTTCCAGTCGTCGCGCTTGTCGACGCCGTCGGCGTCCGCGTCCACGAGGACGCCCACCCGCTCGCCGTCGAGGTCCGCGGCCACCAGGATGCGGTCGGCGTACAGGGTGCCGGTGGAATAGGACTTGGTCCCGTTGAGCCGGTAGCCGTCCCCGGACGGGGTGAGCTTCGTGGCGTAGCCGCGCACCGATCCCGCGCCTGGCTCGGTGATGGCGTTGCCCACCACGCTGCCGTCGGCGACCTCCCGCAGCCGGGCGTCGCCCTCGGGCGACTGCGCCAGCAGTTGGTCCTCCACGTAGGAGAAGTGCACGCGCAGGGCCTGGGGGATGTTGGACTCCGCGGCCGCCAGGTTGATCAGTTGGCGGAAGAACTGCCGTAGCGTGAGGCCGCCGCCGCCGAGTTCGCGGGGGACGCGGAGCGCGGTGAACCCGGCGGCCTTCAGCTCACCGATCGGGCCGTGGAGCAGCTCGCGGTCGCGCTCGCGGGCGACGGCGCCGTCGGCGATCCGGGCGTAGAGGGGGCCGAGGGACGCGTCGAGTGCGGCGTCCGTGGCCGGCGCGGTGCGGGTGGGGTTCTCCGAGGTGGTCATGGGCGATAACTGTGGCGCGGCGGCGGGGCGCTGGCGAGGATTCGCCGCGCCGTGAAGTTATTCACCGCCGCCCGCCCGCGCTTCGCGGCCGATTCCGCCGCGCGAGGCGGTAGAACCTGTTACAACTAGAACACGTTCTGCCGAGCTGGACGGGTTCGCAGGTCAGGAACAGGAGTGCGCATGAAGTTCAACCTCGCCGACATTTTCGAGGCGGTCGTCGACGCGGTTCCCGAACGAATCCTACTGAGCTACGAGGGCGAGCAGACCTCGTACGCGGAGATGGACGGCCAGGCGAACCAGGTGGCACACCTGTTCGCGGCGCACGGGATCGGGGCGTTCGACCACGTCGCGCTGTTCCTCAAGAACAGCGTGGAGCACGTGCAGTCCCTGCTGGGCCTGATCAAGATCCGCGCGGTCCCGGTGAACGTGAACTACCGCTACACCGCGCCCGAGCTCGAGTACATCTTCACCAACTCCGATGCTCGGGGCATCGTGGTGGAGATGCCGGAGCACCAGCGCACGCTCGCGGGCCTCCTCGGCACGCTCCCGGAGCTGCGGGTGGTGTTCGTGGTCGGGGAGATCGATCCGGAGCTCGCGACCGCGGCCGACGGTGCGCCGGACGTCACCGTGGTGCCGTTCTCCGAGGCCGTATCTCGTTCCACCGCACGCGATTTCGAGGCGCGCACGGGCGAGGAGCACTACATCATCTACACCGGCGGCACCACCGGCTACCCGAAGGGCGTGGTGTGGCAGCACGACGACTTCTTCCGCAAGCCGCTCTCGGCCGGCGTGCCGTACGGCGGCGAGCCGCGGGCTTCGCTGGAGGAGGTGGGCGAGGGGGCGAAGCAGTTCCCGCCGCTGGCCTTCCTCATCGCGGCCCCGCTCATGCACGGGGCGGCGGCGTACTCGCTGTTCACGTTCTTCGTGCTCGGCTCGCGCGTGATCCTCGAACGTGACTTCAAGGCGGCCGAGATCGTGCGGAACATCAAGCGCGATCAGACGCAGACCATCCTCATCGTGGGCGACGCCATGGGCATCCCGCTGGTCGAGGAGATGGAGAAGCAGAAGGACACCGCCGACTTCTCCTCACTGTTCTCGATCACCTCCGGCGGCGCGATCTGGTCCAAGCACGTGCGCGACCGGATGGCCGCGATCAAGCCGGAATTGATCCTGCGCGACAACTTCGGCGCCTCCGAATCCGGCAACGACGGAGTGATGCAGCTCGATGAGGACGGCAACCTCCACGCGCCGCCCACCGACAAGATGATGGTGGTCGACGAGTCCTTCCAGCAGATCACCACCCCGGGCGAGGTCGGGTACATCGCCCGGGTCGGCAACGTGCCGCTCGGCTACTACAACGACCCCGAGAAGTCGGCGCGCACCTTCCCGACGCTGCCCGACGGGCGCCGGATCTCCGTTCTCGGTGACATGGGCTACCCGGCCGAGGACGGCGGCATCGTGTTCCTCGGGCGCGGCAGCCAGTGCATCAACACGGGCGGCGAGAAGGTGTACGCGGAGGAGGTCGAGGCCACGCTGCACGGCCATCCCGCGATCTCCGACGCGCTGGTCGTGCCCGTGCCGGACCCCCGCTACGGGCAGCGCGTCGCCGCGGTCATCTCCGTCGCGGAGGGGCAGGAGCGCCCGTCGATCGAGGAGGTGCAGACCTTCGCCCGGTCCGAACTCGCCGGCTACAAGGTGCCGCGCACCATCGTGTTCGTCGAGGAGGTCAAGCGCACCCCGGCGGGCAAGGCGGACTACCGGTGGGCCAAGTCCACCGCGGAGGTCGCCGCGGAATCGGAGCAGCCCGCCCACTAGGGCGCGTGCCTGACGACGCTGGTGTCGAGGAGATAGGACAACGGTAGGCTCGGCACGGTCACGTCGCTACTGCGAATCCAGCCAGTTCAGGTAGGCGGCGCCGCGGGGCGAGAGCTCGTAGCCCACGTCGTGGCTGATCGTCAGTCCCATGGCCTTGAGCTTGCGGATGTCGATCTTCATCGGCGCCAGGTCGACGCCGCGCTCGGCGGCGAGTTCCTTGGACACCACGCGCGGGTGATCCCGGATCCAGGTCAGGATCTCGCGCGTCCACGGCCCCGCCGGACGGGCGTCGAGCCGGGCGAGCCGCCGCGCGATCGCCTCGAGACCCGCCTCGTCGGGCAGTTCCTCGCGCAGGGCGAGCCGCGGGTCCTCGCCCGCCCACTCGAGGTGGATCCGGTAGACGTGCGCGCCGCCGCGGCCGCCGCGCTCCCGGCGGGGCGCGTCCGGGTCCCGCGGCCGCAGCGCCCGGCGCAGCGCCGCGGCGTCCTTCATGCCGGCGGCGCGCGCGGCACGATCGGTGATCCGCTCCACGTCGGCCACCCGGGTCACGCGGGTGAACCGCACCAGTCCGGCGGGGGTGAGCTGGCTGCCGCCGACCTTCACCCGCGGTGCGTCCCAGCGCCGGTACTGGGTGGTCACGGCGCCGTCCCGGACACCCTCCGCGACGGCCTTGGAGATCAGCATGGTGATCAGTGTGCGCGCCGCGCGACCACGTCGCGGCAGATCTCCATGTGCCCGGTGTGCTGGGTCAGTTCCCGCAGCATGTGGGTGAGCACCCATTCCGGCGTCGCCGTGGCCGCGTCTCGACGCGTGGTGCCTGTGGCGGAGGGGTTGCGGATCCCGGTGGCGGCCACGGCCGCCCAGCGCGGGAGGTCCGCCCGCAACCCGGCGACGACGGCGCGGGCCCCGGCGATCGTGCCCGTGGCGAGGAATTCCGCCGAGCGGTCCCGGGGGATGTCCTCGCCCGCCAGGAGCGACCCGCCCCAGTATCCGAGCGCGCCGCCCACGTGCATCACGAGCGCGTACACGGAGTTGACGCCGGGGACGGGCGGAACGGCGTTGACCGTCTCGTCGTCGAGGTCGCCGAGCACGCGGTCGACGGTGTCCAGGGTCTCGGCGGCGACGGCGAGGAACGCCGCGATCTGCGCCTCAGTCGCGGCCACGGGCGAGCCCTGCGATCGAGTCGAGCAGGTCGTCGAAGAACGCCGTCTGGTCGGTCGCTACCGCGATCTGCGCGGTGTCGGGCCGGTTCCACGCGCCGTGCACATCGGCGATCGTCGCTCCGCGCGTGAGTGATCCGGTGAGCTCCACGTCCACCGGGTAGGCCCGGGTCCGCGCGACGGCGGGGTCGAGCGCGACGGCGGCGGCGAACGGATCGTGCATGTGCGCGATGTAGCCGAGGTCGTGGTCGCGGTGGAACTCGAAGTAGAAGCGCACGGCGTCCGAGAGCGCCCGCACCACGGGATCGCTCGCGGCCGAACGGGTACCGTCGGCGTCCTCGGCGGTGAGGAGCTCGGTGGGCGTGCTGCCCGCCGCGTCGGCGAGACGCACCAGGTGGTCGGGAGTGAGCTCGATGGTCTCGGTGAGGTCCAGGGGGCACAGGATCGGCAGGGGCGTGCCGGTGCCGTCCAGTTCGCCGTAGGCGCGCAGCACCTCCCACAGCGATTCCGGGTCGACCGCCACGTTCCACTCCGACGTCGGGGTGGTGTTGCCGGGGTGCCAGAACACGCCGCCCATGATCACCAGCCGGCGCAGGCGGGTGAGCAGGCCCGGGTCGTCGCGCAGCGCGAGCGCGAGGTTGGTGCACGGCCCGGTCACCAGGCCCACCACCTCCCCGGGGTGGGCGCGGGTCAGGTCCGACCACGCCTGCGGTCCCGGAACGTCCGACGGTCCGCGGCCGGGCGCGGGGAGCTCGGCGTAGCCGACGCCGAGGGGGCCGTGCGTCTCCTCCGTGGTCATCAGCGGGGTGGAGAGGGGTGCGTCGGAGCCGGCGAAGACCTCGATGTCGGTGCGGCCCAGCAGTTCCAGCCAGCCCAGGTTGTTCTCGACCACCTGCGGGGCCGGGACGTTGCCTGCAGTCGAGACGATGCCGAGGAGGTTCACCTCCGGCTTGCTCAGCAGGTACAGCAGGGCCAGGGAGTCGTCGACACCGGTGTCGCAGTCGAACAGGACCTTCGTTTCCGCCACACGACCACCCTAGCCACGCGGCGCCGTTCAGCCGCTTGATGCGGTGCGGTGGATCGGTGGACATGCCCGGTGGGGGTCCGGGTTTCGACGGTGTGCCGCCCGGACGGGTCGTCAACGGTTGCGCTGCGCCACCCCGGTGCTTCCTTGGCGTAGTTGCACGCCGCGCACAGGCCCTGCCCGTTCTCGAAGCTCGTTT